>JAENIS010000062.1 GCA_016844285.1 Dehalococcoidales bacterium | reverse complement strand
CAACCCACGAATCTATCCCCATGACGATAATGCCCGAGGGAAGAATTGTATGGTTTGGTGGAGGCGGGGGAGAGTCGAACTCCCCGTCCAAGAGAAGCTGCCCAGGACATGCTACAAGCTTAGTCAGCTCTTTTATCTTGCCTGGTTAGCCTCTGCTGACCGAGTTTAGCCAGGCCAGTCGATATTTTCTTTCACCACTCTTATCGACATCAGAGCAATGGCACCTCAACTAATCGTCACCCAATCCCAACCCGTTGAGGAGAGGTCAGGTTGGATGTGCCACCTAACTAATTAGGCAGCAACGAGAACTGCATCTTCGGCAGTTGTTTTTTGCCACCTGTTTTGTGAGGTTGATGGCACCTCAGCCTGCAATCCGGTAGCACACCTCCCCTGTCGAAGCCACGCGCCCCCATAAACTGGAGATAGCTCAAATATGAGCGGTGTCTTTTGTCCTTTGCCTTTTGATGGCTCGCTCCATCTCCCTGTCTGCCTCACGGCGAGCCATCGCCTCCCGCTTGTCATACATCTTCTTACCTCTGGCCAGGGCTACCTCTACCTTCGCCAGGTTATCCTTGAGATACAGCTTGAGCGGCACCAGTGTCAAGCCTTTTTCGGCTACCTTGGCGGTGAGGTCTCTTATCTCTTTACGATGGAGCAAAAGCTTTCTTGGTCGTCTCGGCTCGTGACTCATGTAGCTACCGGCTTCATAACGAGCAATATGAGCGTTAAGTAGCCACAACTCCCCGGCTTCAGGCCTGACATAGGCTTCAGTCAGGTTCACCATACTGTCCCGGATTGACTTTATCTCCGTGCCGGTAAGGGCGAGACCGGCTTCCACACTATCCTGTACGTGGTAGTCATGGTAAGCCTTGCGGTTAGTCGCTATTATCTTAATAGCCATACCACTTAATTATACCACATCTCGGGATTCTCGCCTGAAGGCTTGAGATTGTCGCCAGGGGTAGGTCTATTAAACAATCTCCTGTCAGCCAGTATACGGCCGATGGTAATTCAGACCAGTGACCTCTCTAGCTCAAGCTTGAGGTGGCCGGGGGCAATGCCTGAGTCCAGTATTGCCCAGGGTAGTTGTTGGCTGACATCCCACCGCTGGTGGGCAGAGTAGTCAATATCCAGGTGATACTCTTTCATGCTCTGGCGCCAGCCGGCCAGGGACAGCCCTTCCATATTAGCCAGGACTTCAGCCATTTTGGCGTCTCCCCGGGCCAGGACTGCCTGAACCTCACTCCAGGCCGGGCTTTCCCATTTCACCCTGATTCCTTTAGACGACAGGCTATTTTTGAGTAAGGATAAGCGGCGATTCAGCGTGGTCAGTTCGGCCATCGGTAGCCACTGGAAGGGTGTGCCTGCTTTGGGGACAAAGGGAGCAACACTCAGGGTAAGACGGCAGCCAGTTTGTTTGCTATCAAGGATAGCCTTGCACTTCAGGGTAAGCTTCACCATCTCCTCGATGTCTTCATCAGTCTCCGTGGGCAGACCAATCATGAAGTAGAGCTTGAGCTGCTTTAGCCCTTCCCCGGCTACCCGATTGATGGCTACCAGGATATCATCCTCGTTAATACCCTTTTTAATGACCTGGCGCAGGCGCTCTGAGCCAGCCTCCGGGGCAAGCACAATGGTTCCAGCGCCGCCCTTGGCCATCTCCTTCAATAGTGTCGTGGGGAGAGGCTTGATGCGTAGCGAGCTGACGGAGAGCTCAGCCCCCATCGGCTTTAACCGACTCAGTAGCTCTTCAAAATGGGGGTAATCAGGCACTACCGCCCCGACCAGCCCCAGTCGCAGGCGGTATTTTAGTCCCTCTTCCGCCTGGGCGAGCAGGCTATCGACAGAGCGGAAGCGCACCGGTCGAAAGGTGTGGCCAGCCAGACAAAAGCGACAGCCCCACTGACAGCCCCGCTCAATCTCAATGAGGTAGAGGTCGCCAAGCTCGGTATCCGGGGTAAGTATGACCGAGTGCACCGGGAAGTCATCGAGATGTTTCGCCCACTGCCGGACGACCGGCGTACCATCATGGGATTGTGGGACATACAGGCCGGGTAGTGAGGCCAGTGCCTTTAGTAGCTCTTCCCGCTTACCGTTCAGTCCTTCCGTCAGTACCGGTAGCAGCGCCGGCAGTATTGGCTCGGCTTCACCAATGCACAGGCAATCAAAGAAGGGGGCGAGAGGCATGGGGTTGGCCATAATACAGGGGCCGCCAGCAATAACCAGGGGGTGGCTTTCATCACGGTCGCGAGCATAAAGAGGTATCCCCGCCGACTTCAGAATCGATACGATGTTAAAGTAGTCAAGCTCGTAGGTGACGGAGAAAGCGAGCACGGCAAAATCCGAAAGCGGTCGCTGCGATTCGAGTGATAAAGCAGTCTTATCTTCCTTTTCCCAGAAGGCACGCTCACAGACGATTCCGGGGTAATCATTCAGCAGGCGATAGATAGTCTGGATGCCCAGGTTGGACATGCCGATGTTGTAGGAATTGGGGTAAATGATGGCAATGGGGAGCTTCCCGCCCCAGTCTTTGACAATGGTGCCAGTTTCACGGGAAAGGCGCTTTCTGGCTTCTTTAACTTTATCCCAGGACACAATCTCTGACCCTGCCAACCCCCCCTAATCTATAAATCCGGTTCAAGGCTCACTCCACCTTACCGACTGCCAAGATATCCTTATTCAATTCATTAACCAGCTTTAGATGCGTATCAGAATTAAATGGGGAGGAAATGAGATATTTTCTCGTGTCCAAGGGTGCTCCTGGTCGTGGAGCTATGTGTAATTGCTTAGGATTCATAGTAATTTTGCTCTCTATGATGGTTTTGTCTATTATCTCATACGTTATCTCAACCGCGGTTGCGAGCGGTCTTACTGAAGCTCTGGCAATCTTGCTAGAGGCTTCTTTCTTAACTTTGCTGTTCAGGAACTTTATAAAGGCTTCGCTGAATAACGACTCAAAGGTGAAATCCAAGCTTACTATGCATTGTGTATTCTCGGCTATTAGAAGAGGCTTGCGTAAACTTTCCAAGTCAGCGTTAGCCACTACAGCGACTGCCGACAAGAAGGCTTCGTAAACTTCAGTTCCGTCCTTGGACGTTCCTTCGACTTCCACTATAACCCTTCTTGGGTCCACTTCGATTTTGTTGGTGACGATTACTCGTTTTTCTCTCCTTAGTTCTCCCCGACGGAAAACAATGGATGGACCTACTACAACTTCGCCAATGGATAAGATCTCCCTGATTTTTTCCACACATGACTTGGTCGTTATCACACTAAGAGGGACAACATCCACTGGGAATATTCTGATTTGCGTTACTGTCAAGTCTGTAACATTCTTCAATGCTGGTTTCTCCTTAGTTCACTTCTTACTCTCAATCGCTTCCTTGTCTCTGCCAGCCCCGTATATGATGCTTTGCCATTTAGGGTACAATATATTAGGGAACCATGATTCCTCAAATTGCGAAGCTGTGCTTGCGACGCCAGGTTTGAAAACTCCAAGGTTGGTTACTACAGGAGCTTCCAACGTGTGAGCTGTCCCGGCCGGAAGATATTGTCCTTGTTCAGAGTGCTCCGCTATTATACGAAAGGATTTTGAGAATGTTTGCCGTTCTTCTTTCTCAAGAGCGTCATTCACTTTATCTAATAGTCTGTCTATCTTATCCTCGACTCGGTTGAGAATATCGAGTCGTCCTACCTCTTTCGCAAGTATCGTCACTATTAATTGATTCAAACTCAGCTTCTCAGACTCAGCCATCAAGGATAAGGCACGATGCAGCGAACGAGACATGCGTACCAGAATTCTACCGCTATAACTCTCTCTCTCGACTGGAACAGGTACATCCTCTCCCTTTTCTAAACTATCTTCTATCCAGTCCTTCTTTGCTTCTTCGACACTCTCAACAGCTTCTTCCACTGTTGAACCGTGTGATTTGCAGCCAGGGAGTTCAGGAACTTCCGCTATCCAATATTTCTTTCCTTCATCCTCAACCTGATGAAGCAGAATTGAATACGGTAACTGCGTGTAATATTCAATCTTCTTCTCCTTCACTCTCCCTTCCATTGCTTCCCTCCTTTTCCTGTGTCACGCCGAACGTCTCGATAGCTTCTACAACATCCTGAACATACCACCTCTTTACTTTGTTGCCTTCTCGAACTATCGTGTTTTTTGTGCCATCAGGCAATCTTTGGATGTAATGGCTACTTCCGCCTCCTCCTTGTTTTAGGAACAAGCCGTATGCAGCCGCCAAGGCCTCCAATTCTTGAAAGGATATGTTCTGTGGGCTATTCTTGGCTTTGGCGAGCAACTTGTCTCGTTTGGCCATCCGCTTGTTTTACCCCCTGACGTAGTCACTCCTCCTCCCTGAATCACGAAGAATGATACTACGTATGATATCACTGGGTTGTTTGATTTGTCAATAGCTTGGAAGAATCCATACATCGATTGGCCTTACCCCTTGTAGATCTTCAGCCTTCGCTGCGGGTCCTGACCGGAGCTTCGTGAGGCGAGACCACCCCTTTCGACGATGAGGTGCTGGAGGCGGCGCACATAAGCACTTTGCGGACTGAGCTCGGCTTGCGGTTGCCCATTCTTCACCAGATTGACCGCATCCTGAGCCTCATTCAGCGCTTCCGCCAGAGAATCGGGCTGGCTGGTCTCGCTGGCCAGCTTGCTGCCCGGGTATAGCGTGCTCAGAAACTGCCTGATTTGAGGCGGCGTATTGCTGCGCAGCACATAGATGGGCATGTTCACCGCTTCCGCCTCCCTGAGTTTCTGTGGCTTGCGGCGATAGTGGCTTTTCGAGGTGACCAGTAGGTCAGCCTCATTGAGGTTTTCAACGATACTTACCGCTAACCCCGTCTCTTCGGCCACCTGCTGGAACCGGCCCCGGTTGACGCCAAAGAGGAAAAGACGGTGGCTGTTGCTGTTAATGTTGCTCTTGCTGGCCAGCGGCCGGTCTTTAACCTTTTTCGTCGGAGTGGTGACCGGCGCTGCCTTTTCGACTCTGACCTGGCCATTCTCATCCCGCCAGCGAATCTCGGTAGGCAGGGGCTGACCGCGCAGGATAGCATCGACGGCTTCGCCAACATCAGGATGGATGGCTACCTTGTCCCGGTCCTGGATTTCAACAACAATGTCAAAGGTAGGCGGCGCCCGGCGCTCCAGTACCGACTTTTGCGTACCCCGTCGTCTGGCCTCTTCATCGCCCAGTGTGACGCTCTGGATACCGCCGATAAGGTCGGACAGGGTAGGATTCATCGTCAGGTTTTCCAGGGTATTGCCGTGAGCAGTACCGACAAGCTGAACCCCGCGTTCGGCAATCGTGCGGGCGGCCTGGGTCTCAAGCTCGGTACCAATCTCGTCAATCACGATGACCTCGGGCATGTGGTTCTCCACGGCTTCAATCATGACGGCATGTTGCTTGCTGGGTGTGGTTACCTGCATCCGCCGGGCGCGGCCAATGGCGGGGTGAGGAATGTCACCATCCCCGGCAATTTCATTCGAGGTATCGACAATAATGACCCGCTTCCCGATTTCTTCCGCCAGCACGCGGGCGACCTCACGGAGCTTGGTGGTCTTGCCCACCCCGGGACGCCCCAGCAGCAAGATGCTCTTGCCTGACTGGACAAGGTCTTCGATAATCTTTATCGTGCCGAAGACAGCCCGGCCGACACGGCAGGTGAGGCCGACAATGCGACCCTGACGATTGCGAATCGCCGAGATGCGATGTAGCGTGCGTTCTATGCCCGCCCGGTTGTCATCGCCAAAGTTCCCGACACGGGCAACGGTGTAGTCGATATCCTCCTGGCTGACTTCCTCGGGGCTGAGGATGGTTTCATGGTGGGGAAAGCGTGCTTCCGGTGGCCGCCCCATGTCGAGGACAACCTCCAGGAGTTCACTGATGTCTTCTAGTTGACATAATGGCTGGCGAATACGGGGCGGGAAAATGGCAAGCAGGGCGTCCATGTCATCGGTTATTACCTTTTGCAAGAGTTCTCCCACGAAGAGCCTATTTAGACCTAACCTCTTTTATCTCCCTTTCCTTTTAAGGAGAGGGGGCAGGGTGACAGGTTAGACGAGTCTCCCAAATACCCCTATCGCTCTCCCGCCACAATATCCAGAAAATACTGGTGGAATCTCACGTCATCAGTTAGCTCAGGGTGAAAAGCAGCCACCAGCAGCTTCCCTTGACGGGCAGCAACCGTGCTGCCATTGGCTAAAGTGGCCAGTATCTCTATCTCACTGCCTGCTTGCTCAATTACCGGTGCCCGGATGAATACGGCAGGAAATGGCTTTTTCCCCAGCACCGGTATAGGAATCTCGGTCTCAAAGCTTTCTCTTTGCCGGCCAAAGGCATTGCGCTTTACCTTAATATCGATTACTCTCAGGGCTTCTACCTGGCTATCCCCGTCACTAATCTCATCGGCCAGGAGTATCATGCCGGCACAGGTGCCGAAGATGGGCAAGCCTGCTTCGGCCAGATTTTTTATGGCACTTACCAGGTTATACTCACGCATCAATCGGCTGATTGATGTGCTTTCGCCGCCGGGGATGATTAGCCCATCCAGCTTTTCCAGTTCCCGGGGCAATCGGATAGCTGAAGCCTCTACTGCCAGATGATGCAGCATATTGATGTGCTCGATAAAGGCTCCTTGCACCGCCAGGACGCCTATTTTCATACTAATACCCTCTGAGTCTATGTTGACCTCACCCCCTTAATCCCCCTCTCCTAAGAGGAGAGGGGGAAGAGAGTTCTTGAGAGGGGGCTTCGCCCCCTCTCATTCTTACATCCCCTTCCCTTTATTAAGGGAAGGGGATAAGGGGATAGGTTACCAAATTACTATTACCAGCCTCTAGTCGCCAGTATCTCCTTGGGGGGAATCTGCTTAATATCCAGGCCGGGCATCGCCGCGCCCAGGTTCTTGGAGACCTCGGCGATAATCGCTGCGTCCTGGTAGTGGGTAGTCGCTCTGACAACAGCCTTGGCCATGGCTTCAGGGTTACTCGATTTAAAGATACCTGAGCCGACGAATACGCCTTCAGCGCCAAGCTGCATCATCAGGGCGGCATCAGCCGGACTGGCCACACCGCCGGCAGCAAAGTTAACCACGGGTAGCTTCCCGGTTCGATGCACCTCTGCTATCAGTTCAAAGGGAGCGCCGAGCTCCTTGGCCACGGCCATCAACTCCTCCTGGGGCGTCCCAACGAGCTTGTGGATACCGTCCATGACTGCCCGCATATGCCTCACCGCTTCGACAATATTGCCGGTGCCGGCTTCACCCTTGGTGCGAATCATGGCAGCTCCCTCGCCAATACGGCGCAGGGCTTCACCCAGGTCACGGCAGCCGCAGACAAAGGGCACCTTGAAGTCATGCTTCCAGATGTGGTGGGCTTCATCCGCCGGGGTCAGCACCTCCGATTCATCGATGTAGTCGACACCGAGGGCTCCCAGGACTTGAGCCTCGACAAAGTGACCGATACGGCACTTGGCCATTACCGGGATAGAGACGGTTTTCATAATTGCTTCAATAATTGTCGGGTCAGCCATACGAGCGACCCCACCCGCCGCCCGGATGTCGGACGGGACTCGCTCCAGTGCCATGACAGCGCAGGCGCCAGCCTGCTCGGCAATCTTTGCCTGGTCAGGGGTGACCACATCCATGATGACGCCACCCTTCAGCATCTGGGCTAACCCTGTCTTTAGTTTCCATGTTCCGCTTTCCATGTCCGCCTCCTTATCCTTCCTATACAAGAAGGTTGATGAATTCACACTTCCTTAAAATAAATTCTACTACTATGGGAGTTGTTTAGCAACCTCACCCCCTTAATCCCCCTCTCCTGGAAGGGGCTTTGCCCTAAAAGTATTACCTTCGTGTCATTCTGAGCGTAGCGAAGAATCCGTATTAGCCGCCTTTGAGCACGGATTCTTCGTCACTTCGTTCCTCAGAATGGCTTTTGAGGCAAGAGCCCTGGAAGGAGAGGGGGAGATAATAAAAAGAGAGGCTTCGCCCCTCTCTAGTCCTTCCATAGGAAGGACTTCCCTCTCCCCTTATTAAGGGGAGAGGGATAAAGGATGAGGGGTTAATCAACGCTCTTAAGCGAGTATGTCTTCCCTTTCCTCGATGCCAGCAATCCGGCGGGCGAGCTTCTGCTTGTTGGCCATATCCGTCTCCCGCTCAATCATAATCTTCTGTGCCTGGGGGGAACCGGCGCCATGCATAGACTCGGCGCGGTAGCTGGGTGCCGTGAGACCAAAGGTCATGGCATGGATAAGGCTTAACATGCGGTAGCGAGTCTCCGCGGAGACTTCGGGAATGCCTTTAAGGTATTTCTCAAGGTATTTCCCGATGACCGGGTGACGGAAATCTTTTTCCGAAGGAGTCGTTACCAGCATACCGCCGGCGATGTCTTCCGCCAGTCGGCAAAGCTCGTAAGGGAATCGGGTTACGTTCAGTTTGCAGACATTGGCCAGAAGCGTGTCAGGCTGGTAGTTACCGGCCAGAGTTTTTTGCCCCTGATAAGAGCAAGCCAGTCCGCAGGCATGAATTGTCTCGGCAAGGTGAATCATCTCACCAATTTTATCCCGGATATGGGCTGCCCGGCGGACGCCATTGTAGTCAGCGATTGAGGCGGTAGCCCCGATAAGCACGTCGCCGATGCCTGCCTTACAACCGCCGTAGCTCTGCCGGTGGTAGGTAGCGAACCTTTCCAAACGAAGACATCATCCAGGATAAGCATTACCTCCTGCCCGCCAAAGCTGTAATTGCCAACATCGATATCCCCTGCCTCAAGCTTGCGCGTATCGCAGGATTGGCGGCTGTAGACCATGGTAATCCCTTTGGTATCAGTGGGCAGGGCACAGCTTACGGCGTAATCTTTGTCCGCCTCCTGCATTCTCAAGGTGGGCATGACGAGCACTTCGTGAGCATTGGCCGTTCCGGTCTGATGAGCCTTGGCGCCCCTGATGACGATGCCATCACTCCTCCGTTCCACGATATGAACAAACATGTCCGGGTCTGCCTGCTCACTCGGCGCCAGGCCACGGTTCCCTTTAACGTCAGTCATTGCCCCGGAAACATAGAGGTCTTTCTCCTGGACGTTTTTCAGCCACTCTCTGAATCTCTGGTGATAGTCGGTGCCATACTTCTGGTCAATGTCATAGGTGGTGCTAAAAGCGGCGTTTATCCCATCCATACCAACACACCTCTGGAAGCAGCAGGCTGTCCTCTGCCCCAGCTCCCGCTGCATCTTCACCTTATTGACCAGGTCCTCAGTGCTGTTGAAGAGCGAAGCGAATCGGTTTATCTTCTTCCCGGTGAGCGTGGAGGTGGTGGTGGCCAGGGCCTGGTTCTTCGCCTCGTGGGCAATCTTGTAGGTCATCGCCACGGCATTCATCGATGGCCGGATAATGGGATTATCGACACAGTTTTCTACCTTTTCACCCAAGAGGTAGAGGTTGAGCTTGCGCCGGCGCAAGCTCTCGATGTACTCACTAGCGGTCATTACCATTAGATATACCTCCTCTTTATTAGCTAAACCATTTATTTTTGGCAAATATGAATTCTTATTTTAGTCCAGGATTAACGCAGTATTGCCCGGGAAATTACCATACGCTGTACTTCGGATGTCCCCTCGTAGATGGTGGTCAGCTTGGCATCGCGGAAGTAGCGTTGCATCGGCGAGTCCATCATATAGCCATAGCCACCGAAGATTTGAATCCCCTCGACGGCGGCCCTCATGCAGAGTTCGCTGGCGGTTAGTTTTGCCATCGCCGCATTGGTTGAGAAAGGCTCACCCTGGTCACAAAGAAAGGCGGCCTTATAATTAAGTAACCGGGCAGCTTCGAGCTGGGTAGCGATATCAGCCAGCCTGAAGCTGATGGACTGGTTTTGACTGATTGGGGCGCCGAACTGCACCCGCTGCTTGGAATATTCAACTGACTTTTCCAGGATAGCCTGGGTAATGCCCAGAGCCTGGGCGGCGATACCAAATCGCCCCCGGTCGAGAGTCGCCAGGCATATCCGCATACCCTCACCTTCCGCACCGAGACGGTTGGCAGCCGGCACCCGGCAATCCTTAAAGAGTAGCTCGGCACTGGTGCCCGCCCGCATGCCCACCTTATCGAATTTCTTACCCCGGCTAAACCCGGGCATGCCGTTTTCGATGATGAAGGCTGTCATGCCCCGTTTGCCCAACTCCGGGACACCGGCAAAGACAACGATAGTATCAGCAACATCCCCGTTAGTAATGAATATCTTGCTGCCATTGAGCAGGTAGGCATCGCCGTCTCTCACTGCGGTCGTTTTTATCGCTGAAATATCACTGCCCGCTTCAGGCTCGGTGATGGCGAAAGCCCCCACCTTTTCCCCCCTGGCCAGAGGCGTGACGAACCGCTGCCGCTGCTCCTCCGTACCAAAGATAAAGAGCGGCTCAATGCAGAGAAGCAGATGTGAGTCCAGAATGACGGCGGTTGAGGCACATGCCTTTCCACACTCTTCTATGGCGAGTACGGCAGAGACTTTATCACCGCCGCTGCCGCCGTATTCGGCCGGGATGCCGATGCCGGTTAGTCCCAGCTCGCTCAGGCCTTTGAAGTTAGCCCGGGGGAACTCTTGCTTTCGGTCGATTTCGTCCGCTACCGGTGCCAGCCTTTTCGTGGCAAAGTCCCTGACCGTTTTCTGTACCATCTGCTGCTCATCAGTAAGCCTGAAATCCATATCTCTCTCCTGCCTGAAATTATTTGATTGTCATGGCGACAAATCCTTTGTTTGATGGGTTTTTATTTATTCTCCCAGTGGTCTTTTCGCTGGTATGCCCGGGCGACGGGGATACTGGCCTGGTGTTGGTAATAGCTTGTCGATAACGATAAGCTGTCGCTGCCCGGCAAACCCGGCCAGGTCAATCCGAATCACCTCCCTTAAGCTACCACCCAGGATGCTAATGGCTTTGGATGCCTGGCTTATTTCCCGGTCGATGTCCGCTTTCTTCTGAGCGATAAAGCTACCGCCAATAGCACAGAAGGGCAGGGTTAGTTCCACCAGCGTGGGAAGCGGGGCGACGGCGCGGGCAAGCACAATATCGAACCTCTCCCGATACTCACTTTGGTGGGCGACCTCCTCAGCCCGGCCAACTACAATGTCAACATCGTCCAGTTTCAGCTCACCTTTGAGATGGTGTAAGAAGGTGGCTTTCTTAGCCGTGGCATCGAGCAGTACCAGCCTGATATTGGGGAAGAGAATCTTGAGTGGTATTCCCGGTATACCTGCCCCAGTGCCGACATCAATAATGCGGATGTCACGGCGACTCACTGATTCTTTTAGTGCCAGCGTAATCGTGAGCGAATCGAGAAAATGCTTTATCTGCACCTCTTCAGAGTCGGTTATGGCAGTAAGATTCATCCGCTGGTTCCATACGGTCAACTCTCGATAGTAGGTGGTGAATTGCTCTAACTGGTGTGAGTTTAAGAGTAAACCTAGCTTTGCTGCCCCGCTAACGAGCTTCTCCATACCAGATATATATATTTTACCATAAAACGTATAGAGATTGTTTAGAAATCCACATTCCGGGACTATTCGGCTTTGGTTGCTGTCGTGAAATAGTTGTCATTGCGAGGGGGCGCTAGACCCCGTGGCAATCTGGGTTGGGAGTGGTCGTGCACCCCACCCAGATTGCTTCGCCTTCCGACTGCGGTCGGAATGGTTTCGCAATGACAACCAACCAAATGTACACAGAACCTGATATAGGGCGTGTTGCATTTCAGCTTTAGCTATGTTAATATCATAAAGTAGGTTAATATTTAACCGCTAGGGGTGCCTCCAGGCTGAGAGGCGATTTAACGCCAACCCTTGTTACCTGAGTTCGTGAATGCGAGCGCGGGGAAGCGGCAGTATCTTTGCCCAAGGGTTTGCCTGGCCAAAACCCTTGGTTTTATTTTTGGAGTAGCGATGACTCAACTGGAACTGGCGAGACAGGGCATTATCTCACCGCAAATGGGGCTGGTGGCCAAACATGAGGGGGTGGATGCTGAGCTTATTCGGCAGGGTGTGGCGGAGGGGGTGATAGTAATTGCGGCCAACATCAACCATAAGAATCTTGTCCCCTGTGGTATCGGGCGTGGATTGACCACCAAGGTCAATGCCAATATCGGCACCTCGTCTGACTTTGTCAGTGTTGATACCGAACTGGAAAAGCTGCGCGTTGCCAGTGACGCCGGTGCCGATACCATTATGGATTTAAGCACCGGTGGTGATATATCGGCGATTCGCCGGAGTATTATTGCCGCTTGCCCCTTGGCAGTAGGTACCGTTCCTATCTACCAGGCCGGGCTTGGCGCCATCAATAAGCATGGCGCCATTGTTAAAATGACCGTTGATGAACTCTTTGCCGTGATTGAAGAGCATGCACGGGATGGAGTTGACTTCGTCACAGTGCATTGTGGTGTTACCCGGTCGGCAATTGCCCGGCTGAAGCAGCAGGGGAGGGTGACTGATGTCGTTTCGCGCGGTGGGGCTTTTCTCATCGCCTGGATGCTCTACAATGAGCGGGAAAATCCCCTCTATGAATACTACGACCGCCTGCTCGAGCTGGCCAGGGAATTCGATGTGACCCTCAGTCTGGGCGATGGTATGCGCCCGGGCAGCCTGGCCGATGCTACCGACCGCACCCAGCTAGAGGAGCTGCTCAATATCGGGGAACTGGTTGACCGTGCCCGGCAAGCCGGGGTGCAGGCGATGGTGGAGGGGCCGGGGCATTTACCCCTTGACCAGATTGAAGCTAATGTCCGCCTGGAGAAATCAATCTGTAAGGGTGCTCCTTTCTATGTACTCGGCCCGCTGGTAACGGATATTGGCGCTGGTTACGACCATATCACCGGAGCGATTGGTGGTGCTATTGCCGCTGCTGCCGGTGCCGATTTCCTGTGCTATGTGACGCCGGCGGAGCACCTCTCCCTACCGGATGTCGAGGATGTGAGGCAGGGAGTGATTGCCTCACGTATTGCGGCACATGCCGGTGATATCGTTAAAGTGGGTAAGAGCGCTGCCGAGCGGGATAGAAAGATGTCGCTCGCACGTAAGAAGCTTAACTGGGAAGAGCAAGCCAGACTATCATTGGACCCGGAGCGGTCTCGCCGGGTTCATGGTAAGCATACCACCACCGGGTCGGCCTGCAGTATGTGTGGTAATTTTTGCGCCATGGCCCTGGTCGAAGAATACTTGGGCGTCTCCGCCACACGGTGCTAGCGATGAGCCTGGCTTCTTTATATGGAGCATATAAAAGAGGCAGAGAGAAGTCTGGAGAGGGGCAAGTCCCCTCTCTTATTTAGGTACTATTCGGGTATGGTTGGTGATGTCATTGCGAGCCGAAGGCGAAGCAATCCGTATAAATCTTTGAGATTGCTTCGTCGTCCTTCAGCCGAAGGATTCCTCGCAATGACAGTGGAATCAACCAAAGGCAAACAGAACCCTTATTTAGTTCTCTTTGCCTAATGGTAGAGTAAAGAAGACTCCGCGGCTAACACCGTAGGGATAGTATAATAGTATAGGTTAGATTGATGAAAGCCGAAATAATCTCGATTGGTACCGAGCTTCTTCTCGGTGAAATTGTGGATACCGATGCTGCCTTTCTGGCCGGTCAGTTACCCTTGCTGGGAATAGACCTGTACTGGGTCTCGGAGGTGGGTGATACTGAGACTGACCTGGTCGAGGTGTTGAATCGTGCCTGGCAACGCTCCGACCTTATCCTGACCACCGGTGGCTTGGGGCCGACCGATGATGACATGACACGCCAGGCAATCGCCGCAATGTTAGGCGAAAAGATTGAGATTGAGCCGTCTCTGGAGAATAACCTGCGCCAGCGTTTCCGGCAGTTTGATATGGAGATGCCACTGACCAATCTGCGGCAAGCGTCTGTTATTCCCTCGGCCAGGCCAATCACTAACGCGGCGGGTACCGCCCCGGGATGGTGGGTCGAAAAGGATGGCCGCATCCTGGTGGCGATGCCCGGTCCCCCCCGAGAGCTTCAGGAGATGTGGCAGAAAGAAATCCAACCCAGATTGCGGGGACGTTCGTCGTCAATAATTCTTTCACGGACCCTGAAGACTTTTGGCCTCTCGGAGGCCGCCGTCGGCGAAAAAGTCTTTCCGCTCTTTACCTCCGGCAATCCCGCCCTGGGAGTTTATGCCAAGGCTGATGGTATTCAGGTGCGTCTGACCGCCCGAACCGAGAGCCAGGAAAAGGCAGCAAAAATGATTGCCGTGGGTGAAGCCAGTATCAGAGCCGTCCTGGGCGAATCTATCTGGGGGACGGACAGCGATACCCTGGAAACAGTCGCCGGTCGACTGCTGATGGAAAAAGGGTTCAGCCTGGCTATCATGGAAGATTATAGTGGCGGGTCACTGGTTGCCGCTATTACCGATAGTCTGGAAAACCCACCCTTTCTCAAAGGTGGTTTAGTTGTTTCTTCCAGCGAAGCCAAAATAGCCTTTGGCGTTAGTGCCGGAGTTATCTCCCGGTATGGGGCGGTTAGCCCGCAAGTAGCCCAGGCCATGGCCGAAGCCGCCAGGGTATTGCTGAAGGCCAACATCGGGGTGGGCATCACCGGACTGCAGGAGATAGCAGGGAAATCAGCGGGCCTGGTTTATATTAGTATCGCTGATGGCAAAAGCCAGCCGGTAATCAGCCGACCTCGTGGGAAGCGGCGGATGGCGGTTGCCGCTCTTTTTGAGCTGAGAAAAGCGCTCATTTCCGGCGATTAAGATGAGAATAGGTCATCTATTTAGTCTGGGCAGACTCTTCGGCATCCGGTTCCGGTTACATTTTAGCTGGTTTATCATCTTCATTCTGGTGACGGCCTCCCTGGTTTATCCCAACCACTCTCAGTGGCTTTACTGGGTCACCGGTATCATCACCAGTATCCTGTTTTTTGCCTCGGTGGTTGCCCATGAGCTGGCCCATAGCCTGGTGGGTAGAGCTAATGGTATTCCGGTGACCAGTATCACCCTTTTTGTCTTCGGTGGTGTGTCTGAGATGGACGAAGAAGTCACCCGCCCCGGCGCTGAGTTAAAAATGGCCATCGCCGGTCCAATCTGTAGTCTGGTGGTCGGCGGCTTCTTTGGTTTATTCTGGTTGCTTATCCCACATGAGGCTGACCCGGCAGCGACCATGATTCTCTGGCTGGCGGTGATGAATGGGGCACTGGCGGTATTCAATCTGGTGCCCGGTTTCCCTCTCGATGGTGGCCGTGTTTTGCGTTCCCTGCTCTGGCTCTTTACTGACGATTATCGCTACGCAACACGGGTTGCCACCCGAATCGGCCAGGGTATCGGTTACCTGTTTATTATTGGCGGTATTGCCATATTGCTGTTTCATCCATTTGGCTTATCCTGGTTTGACGGTCTCTGGTTTATCTTTATCGGCTGGTTTCTGGGAAGGGCCGCTTCAGCCAGCTACCATCAGCTTCTCGGGCGGGAAACAGCCCGGCGGGTTACCGTCTCTGAAGCAGCGCCGCCTGGCTTCCCGGTACTTCCCCCGGATATTCCGGCGGGCTAATTACCGGTACGGGTGGTCACAATACCAAGTCAATAAGAAACGAAATGATTGAAGCCCTGGTTTATTTGCTGGCAATCACCTTAGCCGAATTGGTTACGGCCTTTTACATTACTGTCCAGCCGGTCTGGGGAATAACGCTCCATATTCTGATACTGGTGGCGATAATATTGCGCTCAGCCCTGGCCAGCCAACCGGCTCGCCAGCAATTCTACCTGTCATTAGCGCTGGCTCCCTTGGTGAGGGTGATTAGCCTGACGATGCCTCTGGCCAATATCCCCCGGCTCATGTGGTATCCCATTATTTATGCTCCTCTCATGGTAGCAGCCATCGTGGTAGCACGCATCATGAACATCAATGCCAAGGACCTCGGCGTTAGCCCGAGGTTACTTCCGGTTAAGCTAACCGTATCCTTGCCGGGCATTCCCTTTCACCCCGTCTTAGCGCTGCCGGCCCCTCTTCTTCAGGTCGCCATAGCCCTGACAGGTTTTATCTTTGGCGTCGCGGAACATTTTATCCTCCAAGAGAAGTCAATTATTGACCGGCTTACACTGGAGACAATATGGTTGCCGGCGCTCGTATTACTGTTTAGTACCGGAGTCGTCGAAGAGTTTATCTTCCGTGGGGTGATGCAGCAAACTGCCTGGAGAGAATTTGGCTGGTGGGGGATAATCTATGTCAGCTTCTTATTTGCTATCCTGCACTTGGGTTTTCTTAACTGGATTGATATTATCTTTGTCTTTGCCGTCGCCCTTCTCTTTGCCTGGATAGTAAAAAGAACAGGGTCACTCTTGGGGGTGACCCTGGCTCATGGTATAACCAATATAGTGCTATATTTAGTGGCGCCCTTTTTCTTTTAAAGAACCGCAGCGATTTTTACCGCGACGATGGCAGCAAAGGCCATCACCAGAGGCAAAATACCAACACTGGCAAACTTAGCCAACCGTAGCGAAAAGTGAGACCGACCGGCCGTAGCCAGTTCCCGACTCGTCAGGAAAAAAATCAGGGCAATCACCGCCGCCAAACTTATGGCAGAAGTAAGTCCCAAGGCGGCTATCGCCGTGACTGTTGTTACCGTTGTTACTGTCGTAATCATAATCTTCTCCCATTAATGCTAGGTACATTAGCAGATAAAAATACATTTGTCAATAGGGCAATCTCAAAACTGCTGATGTTACACAATGCTGAGATGTTCACGACCGTACTCAGGATGAGAACGGGTGATACTACCTCACGCTAACCACCAAGAAGCATCTGTAGCTTAGCATACTATTCAGCAAAAGTAAAGGGCCGTAATGTTTCC
>JAENIS010000061.1 GCA_016844285.1 Dehalococcoidales bacterium | reverse complement strand
TGTTCCGGTGTAGTTACCGGAGCTTAGCCCCCAATCAAAGGAGACATTGGCTGAAGTGGCCGTGCCCAGACTGGTCATGGTGCCGTAGAGCATGGCGGAGTTGCTGGTGATATTAGTCGCATTGTCGGTGGTGACGGTGGGTGCCTGTTGGTCAGCCGCCACTTTTATCAGATAGACATCGGGATTCTGATTAGTAAATGGCGGCGTAGAGCCAGCGATAATGTAACCGCCATCGGCGGTCTGCTGGACAGAATAACCATAGTCCGGGAGAGAGTGATAAGAGCCATCATAATATAAATTGTCGACGGTTTTGCTCCAGGTCAGGTTGCCCGAGGCATTGGTCTTGACCAGATAGACATCGGAACTACCAGGACTAGAAGAAGACTGCGTGGTGCCAGCGATAATGTAGCCACCACCCGTTGTCGGCTGGACAGAAGCACCGGCGTCAGCGTTTACCCCGCCGAAGGTCTGGCTCCAGGTCAGGTTGCCTGAGGCATTGGTCTTGATGAGATAGACATCATAACCGCCAGCACCAAAAGAAGACGTGGTGCCGCCGATAATGTAGCCACCATCAGCGGTCTGCCGGACAGAAGAAGCAACGTCATAGTTTGCCCCGCCGAAGGTCTGGCTCCAGGTCAGGTTACCTGAGGCATCGGTCTTGACCAGATAGACATCGTAATTGCCAGCACCAAAAGAAGACGTGGTGCCAGCGATAATGTAGCCACCATCGGCGGTCTGATTGACAGAATAACCAAAGTCAGCGTTTGCCCCACCGAAGGTCTTGCTCCACACCATATTGCCCGACGCATCGGCCTTGATGAGATAGACGTCGTAACTGCCAGCACCAGAAGACTGCGTGTTGCCGGCGATAATATAGCCACCATCGGTGGTTTGCTGGACAGAATAACCCTCGGCGAAGCTGCCAAAAGCTTTCTGCCAGACCATATTCCCCGAGGCATCGGCTTTGATGAGATAGACATAGGGACCGGTGTTCCCAAAAGTCGTTGACCACGTGAGTCCGGCGATAATATAACCACCATCGGTAGTTTGCTGGACGGAGTAACCCGCGTCCAAGTTTGGCCCGTCGAAGGTTTTGCTCCAGACCTTGATACCTGAGGCATCGGTTTTGATGAGCCACACAGCCGTACCAACAACCTGATAATTTGTTTGGCCGACGATAATATAGCCACCATCCGCTGTTTGCTGGACAGAACGACCATCGTCAATGCCTCCCCCCTGACCGATGATCTGAGTCCATTGGACTGCGGGCGGGCCAGAAGCTAAGAGAGGCGTAGGCAAGGCCAGTGGCCACACCAATGCCACCAATAGTAGTGCGGTTATTAACAATCTAGTCTTTATCTTTCGTCTCCTTTGTCTTACCGATTTTGTTAGGAGGGATGTCCTTTAGACTGAGCAGACATACCACTATATATTAGGCTACTCATATATATAGCGTTTGTCAATCTCAGAATGCCCTGTTATTTAACGATTAAGACTCTGTTTTAGCTGTGAAAAACCGTTAGTCAATATTGAACTGAAAGCGTGGCATAACTCATGCCAGGAATAAAAAGACCAAAAAGGTGTCGGGTTGTGTGGAACGAAATTGACTTACAAGGTAGGATTCTAACCGGTGGGCTTTACATTGTGTCCGGTGCCGTCATCCCCATGAGGTGAAGCGTCCTGGCCAGAACGAGCCTGGCGGCGGCCACCAGCTTGAGGCGGGCTTTGGTCGCGGCTTCATCCGGTGAAATGACACGGCACTGCTTGTAAAAGCTATGGAAGGCTGTCGCCAGGTCCTGAGCGTAGTAGGTAAGGTGGTGAGGCTCCAGAGTCTGAGCTACCGTCTCCACCAGCTCAGGCAGAAGCACTAGCTGGCGTATCAGCGTTAGCTCCGGCTCACTGGTCAGTAAGGAGACATCACCATCACGATAGTCAATCTTGCTTTGCTCGGCAAGGCGGAGGATGCTGGCAATACGAGCGTGGGCATACTGGACATAATAGACGGGGTTATCGGCGGATTGTTTCTTGGCTAGCTCCAGGTCGAAGTCCATCTGGCTGTCTGCCGTACGAGACAGGAAGAAGAAGCGGCAGGCATCGCTGCCAACCTCCTCGACCACCTCACGCAGGGTAATAATGTCACCGCTGCGTTTGGAGACACGAACCATCTCACCGCCGCGCCGCAGTGTCACCATTTGCGAGATTATCACCTTCAGTCGCTCCGGATTAATGCCCAGAGCACCGACCACCGCTTTCATTCGGGAGACATGACCTTGATGGTCAGCCCCCCAGATATTAATTACTCTGTCAAACTTGCGCTCAATGAATTTGTTGTAGTGATAGGCGATATCCGTGGCAAAGTAGGTAGGCGAGCCATCACCGCGCACGACAACATTGTCCTTATCCTCGCCCAGGGCGGTAGAGACAAACCAGGTCGCCCCTTCCTTTTCGGCAATATAGCCTCCCTGGTGCAGCAGCGACATGACGGTCTGGTATTGTCCCTTTTCATAGAGGCTACTCTCGCTAAACCAGACATCGAAGGTCACACCCAGTTGCTCCAGTTCAGCCCTGATTTGCTTGATTATCCGGTCCATGCCGAGTTGCCCCAGTTGTGAGCGTGCTTCTGACTCAGGCAGAGCAAGAAACCGATTTCCCTCTTCGGCAATAATCTCCTTGGCCAGTTCAACCATGTAGCCAGCCACGTAACCATTCGCCGGCATCTCGGCATCAATACCCAGGCACTGCTGATAGCGGGCATAAAGTGAGCGATAGAAGGCTTCCATCTGATTGCCAGCATCATTGATATAGTACTCGGTTGCCACGTTATAACCGGCTGCCTTCAGCAGGTTAGCCAGAGCGCTGCCCAGAATCGCCCCGCGCCCATGCCCCACATGAAGTGGCCCGGTAGGGTTGACGCTGACAAATTCGAGCTGCACCCGGCTCCCCTGGCCAAGGTCGATATTGCCATAGGTATCACCCGCCGGCAGGATAGAATCTACCTGCCTGGTGAGCCATTCGTTCTTAATGGTGAAGTTGATAAATCCTGGTGGTGCGGCCACAATGCGGTCAATCTCGGTTAACGGCGGTATCAGTGTCACCAGGTACTCGGCAATAGGCATCGGCTTGGTACCGGTAGCCCGGGCCAGCTTCAGCGGAAAGCTTGAGGCATAATCCCCGTGCTCCGGCTTCTGAGGACGCTCCAGAGATACTGCGGGCAAGGCTACCGCCGGCAACCGGCCGGCTTGCTGAGCCTTAGCTGCCGCTTGAGTTAATCCCTCAACGAGTTTTTGCTTGAGTTCGAGAACCTCTGTTTTAGTCATACCTGCCTGATTGTGGCTAGATTATAGCACAAAGCTAGTCTTATGGACACCCCCTGCGATATTGCCCTGCGATATTGACTTGACCCTTGGTAGCCATGTTATGATGTGAGGTTAGTATGACCGGCTAAGGAGATAATGGTTTCGCCGGTATATGGAGGGCTTGCCAGTAATGAAATTTCTTAAGGGTTTAGCACTGAGTTTCCTGGGTCTGCTTCTCTTCCTTTCCCTCTCAATTCTGGGTATTACCTTTATGCTGAATCGTACCCTGCTCAATCCCGACTTTGTTACCTCGGAAGTAAAGAGGCTCGATGTCTCCTCACTGGCCGAAGGTATGCTCAATGAGGGAGCGACCGGACTCCCAGGAGAGGTGAGGACGGCCCTGTTGACAACCATCCCCAAGCTTGAGCCTGCGGTCAAGGAGCAGGTGAGCGCTGCTCTCTATTCCGTCTATGGTTACCTGCTGGGCAAGGACGAAAGTCTGGACCTGGCGCTGACACTAAGAAAGACTCTACTCAAAACCGATTTCGTCGTCGCTGTGGTCGATGACCTTGACCTATCTTCCCTGGCTAAGGGGTATATCCAAACGCAGCCGACTTCGGTAATACCGGCGGAGGTGAAGCCTTATCTGATTAATGCCACGGATAAAGCCGTCGCCGACCTTAAGCCCTGGATAAAAGAGCAGGTAAGGCTCGCCGCTGACCCGGTATTGGATTACCTGGTCGGGAAAAGCCAGAGTTTCAGTGTGTCAATCCCCTTGGCACAAGCCAAAGAAACTTTAAGAGTCAATCTGAAGGAGGCTTTTCTAAAGTCGCCGCCGCCAGAGCTAGCCGGAGTACCTCCGGCGCTAGCCGGGGAGCTTTTTGACCTGTATTATCAGTCGTTCTCGGCACAGCTACCATCAACCTTCGTCCTCACCGACAAACAGTGGGGGCAAGAAATGCGGGCGGGGATTTCGGAATCACTGGCTCAGGCTGGGAGTGTGCTTGACAAAGGCCGGCAAGCGATGGGCTATGTCCAGCTCAGCTATAAACTGGCTATCGGTCTTAGTTTACTCTTGATACTGGCGATCGCTCTCATCAGTTTGGAAGTGAAGGGGGCTACCCGACGGTTAGGCACCATCTTCCTGACCTATGGCGCTTTAGAGTATGCCGCTATTTTCGCGGGCAAGTACTTTCTCCGAACCTGGATGCCTTTACCGGCGATGCCACCGGCGTTTCAGACATGGGTGCCGCAGTTCATTGATAATTTCATGGCTCCGCTGGCAACGTTCAGCCTGGTTCTTGCCATCGGCGGGGTAGCTCTCATCATCGTCTCTTTTGTCTACAGGTCGCGTTCGGCGGAACTTTGAGCCAGGGCTATTCGGCGTCCGCCGGCGCGCTGGTCGAGCGTACCAGCAGCTTAAGGCGATTCTGCTCAACGACAATAATTTCATCACCAGGCATTGCTTCTCCGTCCGCCGAGGTCGCCATCCAGAGCTCACCCTTGATTCTCACCAGACCCTCTGGAGACAGGGAACTGACCACCTTACCCTTGCTGCCGACCATATCGGACTGGCCAATCAGGTGTTTTCTGGCTAAAGCCCAACCGCCAAGCTGATAGGTGAAAATAGACCAGACGAGCCAGAGCGCCATTATGGTAATAAGACCGGCTAAAGGGATACGTATGCCTAACTGGGGTAAGCCCCAGAGCGCAATCACGACTAGAACTGCCTCCTCCAGCAGGGTGGTAACGATCGCAATTATCAGCCGGGTGGTCATTTTGCCTCCGTCCCTTATTATAGCAGGATGGGATTGTTGTTCATTAGTCTTAATTCTCAAGGCTAGATATAGGAGAATTAACCTCACCCCCTTGATCCCCCTCTCCTTAAAAAGGAGAGGGGGAAAGATGTTCTAAGAGGGGGCTTAGGGGGATAGGTTACCAAATAACCTCTATTGCTGATATTAAAAGGCGGGTGCTATAATCTGACAAATACAGAGTAAAGAGGTTGTTTATTAACCTTACCCCCTTTATCCCCCTTCCCTTAATAAGGGAAGGGGGCAAGAGAGATAGGTTGCTAAACAATCCCGAGTTAAAGTAAGCATCAAGAGGAGCACGATTACCATGAAGCTGAGTCGTGAGGAAGTATGGCACATCGCCGCTCTGGCCAGACTGGGCTTGATTGAGACCGAAGTCGACCGGCTCCGAGAGCAATTATCCGATATTCTGGAGAACTTTGAGATACTGCAACAGGTGGATACCACCGGTATTTCACCCACTGCCCAGTCCGTTGTTCTGCAGAATGTCATGAGAGACGATGAAGCGATGCCTTCCCTCCTTGCCGACGATGTTCTGGCTAATGCCCCGCGCCGGGAGGGCGAGTTCTTCCGGGTGCGGGCGGTACTTGAGGAGTGAAAGCGAGGAGGTGATTGGTGATGGTGAAGACTTTTGCGATTGCGGCTGCTTCTGCGGCGCCCTTTATCTTTCTGGCGGCCATAGGCATCTTCCTTATTTTCATATTAGTTTTATTCGCCTTCATTGGCTATTCAGCCAGAAATACCAGCTTTGAGCTTGATGACCAGGGACTGCGCATAAAGGGGAATATTTACGGGCAGTTTATCCCTAAGGAGCAGGTGGTCGGAGAAGGGGTCAGGATTATTAACCTGGACACATCGCCGGAATATAAGCCAGGACTGAGGACTAACGGTATTGGCTTGCCGGGTTACAGTGCCGGCTGGTTCCGGCTGAAAAATAAGGAAAAGGCACTGCTGTTCGTTACTGACCCGTCTAAAGTGGTTTATTTACCAACGACCAAAAGCTATGCCATCCTGCTCAGTGTAAGCAACCCGGAAGATTTCTATAACTCAATAAAGCTATGGAAGTGAAAGTGACCGAGGGCAATAGATTGAGCCGACAGCGCCTTCGCCGGTGGGCTTTGCTGCTGGTCTGGATAGGGGAACTCTGGAATGTACTTGAAGCAGGAGTTGCCCTCTGGGCGGCAAAGGGCGCCGGTAGCGTTGCCTTGCTGGCTTATGGGCTGGACAGCCTTATTGAGCTGTTTGCCGGTGGCGTGCTCATCTGGCACCTGAGCCGGGAGTGGCGAGAGCGTGGGCACGAAGAAGCCGCCGAAAAGAAGGCTCTGAAGCTGGTTGGGGTAACCTTTTTCCTGCTATCGGCCTATATTATTGTCCAGTCAACAGGGACTCTTCTGGGCTGGTTCGCTGAACCACGGGAGAGCATGGTGGGCATCATACTGGTCGTCGCCAGTGCCATGGTGATGACGGCGATATTTTTCCCCAAGCTGAGCCTGGCCAAGAAGCTAGGCTCTCGTGCCCTGCGGGGAGAGGCCATCGAGAGCCTGGTGTGCGACCTTCAGGACTTGACCTTGCTGGTGGGCCTGGGCGCCAATGTGCTGTGGGGCTGGTGGTGGGCTGACCCGGTAGCCGCGTTGGCACTTGTCCCCTGGCTGGTTAAGGAAGGCTGGGAAAGCGTTTTCCAGAAAGAAGAGGAGTAGTTTGATAATTAATGCTTTAACCATTCACGAAGCCCACGAGTTGCTCAGGTCAAGGCATCTATCCTCCATGGAATTGACCAGGGCTTGCCTGGAGCGTATCAGGCAGGTCGAGCCTGAGGTTCATGCCTTCGTCACCATTACCGATGAGCTGGCACTAAAGCAGGCCGCAAGGGCGGATGAGCTTCTGGCCAGTGGTAAGGCTCACCCTCTGAGCGGCATTCCGGTGCTCATCAAGGACAACATGTGCACCAAAGGCATACGTACCACCTGCTCATCAAAGATGCTGGCAAACTTCGTGCCCCCCTACGATGCCACCGTGGTCGAGAAACTAACTGACTGCGGCGCCGTGATTATCGGTAAAGCCAACATGGACGAATTTGCCATGGGTTCATCTACGGAGAACTCTGCCCTCTTTGTTACCCATAACCCCTGGGATTTAGCCCGTGTCCCCGGCGGGAGCAGCGGGGGTTCAGCAGCCGCCGTCGCTGCCAGTGAGACCATTTATGCTTTAGGCTCGGATACCGGGGGTAGCATCCGCCAGCCGGCCGGCTTCTGTGGCGTCACCGGCCTGAAACCGACCTACGGCCGGGTGAGTCGCTACGGCCTGGTGGCTTTTGCCAGCTCTCTTGACCAGATTGGGCCGCTCACCAGGGATGTCACCGATTGTGCCCTGGTGATGAATGCCATCGCCGGCTACGACTCCAGAGATTCGACCTCTGTCCCTCTGGCCACGCCTGATTATACCCGGAGCCTGAAGACGGACCTGAAGGGGCTTCGTCTCGGTATCCCCAGGGAGTATTTTGTGGAAGGGATGCAGGCTGAGGTAGCGACGGCAATACGGGTAGCTATCAAGAAGCTTGAGGAATTAGGGGCAAGCATAGACTGGGAGGTATCGCTGCCCCACACCCGCTATGCTCTGGCCGTCTATTATATTATTGCCCCGTCGGAGGCTTCAGCTAATCTGGCTCGCTATGACGGGGTAAAGTATGGCTTCTCCTATCAGGAAGCCGAGAACATGTGGGATGCCATGGAGAAGACCCGCCAGTATGGCTTTGGTGCCGAGGTCAAAAGGCGCATCATGCTCGGCACTTATGCCCTTTCTGCCGGCTACTATGATGCTTACTATCTCAAGGCGCAGAAGGTGCGTACTATCATCCGGCAGGAATTTGACCAGGCTTTCACCAAGTATGACGCTCTGGTCACGCCCACCTCTCCCACCGTCCCCTTCAAGATTGGCGAGAAGGCAGACGACCCGTTGCAGATGTATTTGAGCGATGTTTGCACCCTGCCCATCAACATTGCCGGCTTACCGGCCATCTCTATCCCCGCCGGCTTTGCCGGTGGACTGCCCATCGGGATGCAGATTATCGGCAAACCCTTCAGTGAAGAAACCCTTTTACACATTGCCTATGCCTACGAACAAGCCACGGAGTGGCAGAAGAGAAAACCAAATATCTAGGGAAAGAGGAATCAGCGTATGACTTATGTAATCATCGGAACAGCGGCAGCGATGGTAGTTATCGGGGCCGTGTTTTACCTGCTCTATCGAAGGCGTCGCGTCCCCCAGGCCGAAGTGCCGGAACAAGTGGCTGAAGCGGAAGCTGGCGAGACGGCTGAGGTAACTTCAGCAGCACCGGTCGTTCCTGAAGGAATGACCCCGGAGACGGGTGAAGATACGTCTCAGGTAGTCTCCGATACGTCCTCGCTGCCGGAAAGCGACAAGTGGAACCTGATGAACGCCGTCTGGTACCGTTGTGAAAACCCTTATTGTAACTACACCCAGTTCCTGGACGTGCATCACATTGTTTCTGAGGTCGATGGGGGCACGCACGCCCTAAGTAATCTCATCGTGCTCTGCCCGCGCTGTCATGCTGCCGTCCACAGCCACGAAGTCTCGCAGGCGGTATTGCGGGTCTGGGTCCAAAAACGTGCCGAGTTCAAATTTGAGCTTAACTGGCCGTATAAATGATATGAATCTCACCCCCTTAATCCCCCTCTCTTTTTCAAAGAGAGGGGGAGAGATATTAGAAGAGGGGCTTCGCCCCTCTTAGACACCGGCTGGGAACGGGCAAGGGAGTGGCAGAAGAGGAGAGCGAGGATATAAAGTAAATCAAGGAGAGGACGAATGGTTGAAATTGAATGCCTAGCATGTGGGAAAGCTATTAAGCCACGGCAATTAAATGAACTGATAATTATGATGCAGAAAATTATGATGGGCAGATAGTTTGCCAAGAATGTAAATCTCTCCTATATGTAAAATCGGTAAAAGGGAAGGTACAGAAATACAAAATTATAGAAGATAAAGCTAAATTCAATTGGACAGAGTTTGCTATGCGTTTACAAGAGGAGCGAAACCAACAAGAAAAGGGGGGGTGAGGAATGAAACGCCAGAAGAGCATTGGACTAAGAATACTTCTTGGAATAGTGGCAGTTGCGTTAGGGCTAGTAACGCAAGTAGTTGGGGCGCTTGTTGACAAGTTTGTGTGGATAGGAATATCGCCTCAGTATAGCTTTGGTGTGCTCGGTTTTCTATTTACCATCTTGGGTTTCGTAGTAATGGGCTACTGCATGTATAAATGGGCAATAAAATAAAAGGGAATAGGAGGTAAGCTATGAAAATTCTAGTCAAGTTACTTCCAGCTATAGCTCTGATAGCAATACTAATTCCCAGTTTCACTGGATGCACTACGGGCCCTACACAATCCCGTGAACAAGCCTATCAAGCGAGTGTAAATGCCATTGTCGATAGATTCTATAACCATCGAAAGGAATACAACACAGGACTAGAGAGCGTAGGAGCACTGGTCAGGTCAGCTAGGACTGAATCTGAACAACGGCAGGCGCTACAGCAAGCTATTGCTCACCTAGAGAATGTTCGGCAGTGGTTCCGCCAAGATATGAATGACTTTGCTGGAGTACTCCCTCCCCAAAAGTTTCAAGACTTTCATCTCTTAATGAACAGCGTGCTGAGGGACTATGTGGAGGCCATTGCAGCATTCATAACCTATTATTCTCAGAACCTTAATCTGGGAACACAGGACTTACAACTAACCAATCGTGCC
>JAENIS010000060.1 GCA_016844285.1 Dehalococcoidales bacterium | reverse complement strand
TTTCAAAGCGTCCAAAAGCTGGGCTTTGGTTTTGTTCAGAGAGGCATCATAGACACCGGGAAAACCGGTAAGATGAGAGCCTTTGCCGTAGGCTCCGTCTTTACCTTTGTAGTCCCAGCCGTGGCATTCTTTGCAGCGCCAGGTATCCGCCCCTTTGCGTGCGTTGGTAGTCTGGAGCGTCCATAGAGATTGATTATCCTTAGGCTCGGCGGCCCCCTCAATCACCTTCCACCACTTATCGTAAATCAGGCCACCTCTGGAGATGCTGGCCGGAGTCGCCTTGACTTCTGCTTTTGGTACCGGTGCTGGGGTCGGAGTCGGTGTTGGTGCCGGCGCCGGCTCAGCACAACCTGCCACCACAGCTAGAGCCGTCGCCCCCGCCAGAACGGTCACTACCACTAATACTGATAACACCCTTTTCATTTTCTACCTCCTAGCTCTTTCGCAGCGTAGTAGCTGCTCCCAATCTCTAAGTCAAGATGCCGTTTTCTTTTCGCCTTAGGCCTGTTCCGTTTTTAGTGTTACAGAACGCTCGGCAATGAGCAGTTGTCTCGTCTCCTCCAGTCTTGACGCCACTACTTTTATCAAACCTTTCAGCAGCTCATAGCCAATCTTGGGATTATCTTCAAGCAGCCAGCGCAGCTTGGCCCCGCTGATCGAGAAAACCCTGGTCTTTTGGAGACATACTCCGGTGAAGGTATAGACAAAGGGTTCGACGATGGCCGACCAACCCAGCATTTCATTCTTGGTCAGGATGTCAGCGGTTAGCTTCCGGCTCATCTGCCTTTCCGGTATGGGTAATGTCATTTGTAGAGCAACCTTGCCTTCCTGAACAATGAAGAGTTCCTCGGCACTCTCCCCCTCGCGCAGAATGATTGTTCCTGGCTCGTATTCCTTCTCGACAATTAGACTGGCTATCTTTTCCAGCGTGGCATAGGGCAACCCGGCAAAAAGCTGGCATTCGCGGAGCGCTTGCGGTACTATCATCGTCCTCTCCTTCCCTGAGGTTTAAGCTATCGTGATGGATTGGTTCAATAAACTAAGTTCCTCTAATTCTTCCCGCCGGTGATTTGGGTTGGCGCCACCGGCGCCACCAGGAATTGGCCAACCTGGTGACCAGGGTGAAGGATAGGGTGAGACCTCCAACTAGAACGAGAGCAAGGCCAACCGGAGCAAGCATGATGGTGAGAACAAGTAGCCATCCGGCGATAATACCGACGCCACCTAGAAGTATCATCTTGTCACTAAATTTAAGGGGCACTGACTTAGGCTGGACGTGGTTACGTACCATGATATCGGCGAAGATAATCGGGGATGATACTACCTTATCATAAGCAACTTCGGTGGGGATAAAGGTGAGCTTAGTCCCCATGCTTTCGATAGAATAAACCGAGTTAGCGTCAGGGATAAATCTACGGTCGAGCGGAGCGACCGTGTCCATATTATTTAAGAGGACTACCCTGGTTTTGGGCATCTCTTCAGAAATCGTCTCGGCGACGTCCAATCCGCCCACGCGCGACAGGGCGATATGATCCATGCCGATAACGTGCGGGAGATAACAATCGATGATGACGATGTCCGGTCTGAGATTTCTCGTCACCGCCAATGCCGTCGTTGCATTGGGCGCCTGGGCGACAACAACCGCTTGCCCGACACCTTCAATCAGCTCTCTCAGAAAATACTGTACCTGCGGGTGTTCTGAGGCGATGACGACTCGTGCTTCTTCCTTTTCGGTGGCTACTGCTGACGCTACTCTCATTATCGCCCTCCTTGACTGAGAATCTTCCTCTAAGATATAATGACACGTATCAAGGATGTTACGCACCTGTAAAAGTACCTGATTTGGCCAGGTGGAACTACCTGTCTTGGTATGAGGACACCCCTGCAATGTGAAGGGGAATAGTTACTCGGTCATGGAGCAAATAAGAGTTATTCTCGCTGATGACCACTGGTTAGTGCGCGAGGGAACGCGTCACATTCTGGAACAGTGCTCCAATCTGAAAATAGTCGGTGATGCGGAAGATGGACAGCAGGCATTGGAGCTAATTGAGCGTCTCCAGCCGGATGTGGCCATTCTGGATATCCGCATGCCGAAACTCAACGGGATTGAAGTTGTCCAGCAGATGAAAAAGCAGGCATCCAACACCAGGGCGCTCGTTCTGACTGCTTTTGACGATGACGACTATATTCTGGCACTGATGGCGGCCGGTGCTGATGGTTATTTATTGAAGACAGCCCGCCCCAGCGAGCTGATTGATGCTATCGAGCGTGTTCATCTCGGCGAGTCAGTATTGCACCCGGCTATCGCTACGAAAGTGGCTCGCCTCTGGGTGCGCCTCAGGGAGGTAACCGGAGACAGACCCATTCAGCTTAGCTCACGGGAGCGTGAGATTTTGCAGCTAGCGGCCAACGGTCTACGGAATAGGGTCATCGCCGACAAATTAAGTATCAGTGTCCGTACTGTCGAGGGGCATTTCAATAGTATCTTTGCCAAGTTTGGTGTCTCCTCACGTATCGAGGCCGTGCTCTTCGCCATCTCCCGGCATCTTGTTGACCTGGGTGAGGAAAACAGCCTCTGAAACTAGAACAAATGAATGCAGAATTAGTCCGGCCTATCTTCAGAATAACTCTCGATGGTTGGCTTCGGTGGGCTACCAGCTTTATAGACGCAATTCGCCCCAGGTTTCGCAGCTGGCATTTCTGGATGATTCAAGGTCTGGTACTTTTTATTGCTGGCTGGCACAACATTATTGAAGCCCCCGCACTCTTGCAGCACGTGGGTGTGCCGTTCATCATACCTACCAGTCTGTTTCTGGTGCCAGTGGTATATGCTGCCCTAGCCTTCGGCTTGGCCGGTGCTATTACCACCGCGCTGTGGTCTACCCTCCTTACTATCCCCAACTGGATATTTTGGCATCGGGGTGTGGAGAGGTTTGAGTGCATCACCTACTTATTAATCGTAAATGTCGTGGCAATCCTTGTCGGACAGCAGGTAGACCGTCAAAAGAAGGCATGGCAGCGAGTAGAAGCTTCAACAGCCGCCCTACAGTCATCCGAGAGGAAGTACCGGGCTCTTCTGGAGTCCAGCCCTGTCGCTATTCTCGCCGTCAAACCTGAAGGTATCGTCGTCCAGGCGAACTCAGCCGCCGGCACCCTCTTCGGCAAGAATAAAGTCAGGTTGGGGGGTATGTCCCTGGCTGATTTATTTGGAGCGACCGATGCTCGGAAGTTACTCACCGCATTCCCCGGTAGCCGAAAGACGGGTAGCTTGACCCTGAAACGAAAGGATGGTACCGAGCTTTATCTCGACCCGAAACTAAGTAAAGTTGACATCGGCGGTGGTGAATCGGTCATCCAGATTATCTTGAGAGATGCTACGGAAGAACACCAGCAACGGGCTGGGCTGCGGGCTTACGCCGGGTATGCGATACGTGCCTATGAAGAGGAACGCCGCGTCATCGCCCGGGAATTGCATGACGAGACAATTCAAGAGCTGGTCTTACTTTGCCGCCAGCTGGACATCCTGGAAAGTGATGATAGTAATCCCTTGTCGACCTCGCAGTTTGTCAAGCTCAGGGACGCCAGGCGAACTGTGGAGCAAGTTATGCAGGGGCTTCGCGATTTCACCAAGGCTCTCCGGCCACCAATCCTGGATGACCTGGGGTTGATACCATCCATCCGCCTGATGCTGGATGACCTGGCACAACGTTCCAGTATGGAGAGCCAGCTAAGGGTGGTTGGTGAGGAGCGGCGTCTACCATCGCATACTGAACTGGTGATGTTCCGTATTGCTCAGGAGGCCATCAGAAATGTCGAGCGGCATGCCCGGGCTTCCAGTGTCATTGCGACGATAACTTTTACCGAACGTGATGTGAAAATTGATGTGGCCGATAACGGTATCGGCTTTTCCTTGCCTTCCAATTCGAGCGACTTCACTGCCAGCGGTCATATCGGGCTTATTTCCATGCAGGAGCGTGCCGGGTTGGTCGGGGGCAAGTTGACTATCAAGTCCAGTCCCGGGAAAGGCACCAGGGCAACCGTCTCGGTCCCGGCGGCCAAATCGGTTGGAGCGGAATCCCCTACCGGATTGCCTTTTGTTCCTTAAGCTGGCAGATAGCTTCACAGTTATAGCCAATCTCCAAAAGAATCTCCTCGGTGTGTTGCCCTGTCTTGGAAGCAGTGGTTCTGACCGAAGGCGAGTTTTGGCGGAACTGACTCAGGGTGTTTACCAGTTTAATCTTACCAGCATTAGTATGGTCTATCTCAGTAAAGAAGTCATTAACTAATATCTGAGGGGTATCGGTACCTTCAAGTGGGAATCATTATCAAAGCTTATTCGAGCATGATGTCTGGATACTCCACGGTCATGTCATAAGAAATAAAGACGCCATCATTGTGATGTCGTCCTATTGTAACAAGATAAAGAATATAGTTCGAACGTCTTGCACGACATCTTCCTTGCTGTATTCAATGATCACTTGTTATGACCCATGGATTCATTAGAATCGCGCTAAGCCCATTTTCGTTACCATCTCCTTAGTGGCAAACACGCAAGGTAACAACAATCAGCCAGATTGTGTTGCGGTGTCACATTCCATCTTAAAGTTACCCTCCCCTTTTACCGTATGGTATCATTGAACCAACACCAACTGCATGAGGATGGACTATGGGCAAAGACGACCTTCCGGAATTAAATTCAATATGGGATGAAGCCAGGCAATACATTGAATCTGGTAACCATGAGAAAGCTATCGAAATTTACAAATACATCCTGGTGAGGTACGGTGATAACGCGGTCGCCGCCGAGTATGCCAATGCCTATCTCGGGGATTTATTTCTCACGCTTCAAAGAATCGAACTGGCAGAAAACCACATCAAGAAAGCGATAAACCTCAAGCCCGAGAACCCTGGTTACCGCTATATCCTGGGTTTCGTCTATTCGTATAAACGACAATGGGACAAGGCTATTCCAGAATTCGAGATAGCAGTTGCCAGAGAACCAGATAATGGCGAGTATCTCCGCGGGCTGGCCTGGGCTATATACAGCAGTGGAGATGTAGCCAAGGGATTAGGTTCTCTTGAAAAGGCAAGCCATCTGGCGCCGGATAACGCCAACATATTGACTGATTTGGCAGTGGCTTATCTGTCATCAGTCAATATCGACAAGGCTAGGGAATACGCGGAAAGGGCAGTGCGGTTGGACCCCATTAATTCCGTGGCTCGGGATGTTTTGAAAAGAGTCCTAGGATTTAGTATGGGATTCAAGCCACGAGGTGAGCGAGGAGATAAAGCCCCAACAAGACCCTCGGTTTATTCCGACACACACTTCATCCACCGGTTCAAAGTCTCACTAAGGGACAGGCCGGATATCTGGCGGATTATCGACATCAAAGAAAATCAGATGTTATCCAGCCTGCATAAAGCTATATTCAAAGCCTTCGACCGTTTTGAGGAACACCAGTACAGCTTCTTTCTGAGCAACAAGCCATACGATAAAAAGAGCGAGTACGCTTCACCGGGTCTTAATGAAGATGGAACGGGTAAACTAGCCACTCGCATCAGGATTGACAGCCTTGCCCTGCACGGCGGCCCGAAGTTTCTCTATCTTTTTGATTATGGCGACGAATGGTGGCATGAGGTTGAACTGATGAGCGTAACCGAAAGAGTTTCTCGTGCCAGTTATCCCAGGGTGGTGAAGAAACAGGGTAAATCACCTCCGCAGTATCCCAAGCAATGAAGCATAAATCATCTCCTGATATTGCTCTGGAGGTCAATTTGCTTTACCCACGGTGATAATTCCCGCCTTCAATCATCCATTCTATTCAACCTATGCTATCTATTCTATCTATACGTATGAATGATGTTAATTCAGCCTGGGAATGCAGGCCATATTTATGTTATCCGGTAATTACCCCATGGGCGACACTGGAGAGCCTGCAAGAAACATTGTAGAGCCTAACAGGGGTGACCACCCCCCATAGTATATACGCCCCCCATAATTCCCTACCTGCATAGCTAAACCATGCCGAAAACTGCTCAGTTTGAGAATATGTCTGCATGCCTGGCGTACAGCGAGCAGGCAGGGCATCCGCTATAATCTTCATCGGTGAATGGTCCCCTGAAGCGTCGTCGACAAAGGGCTTGACAAGTATGATAGCAGGCTGCCATCATATACCTATCATGATTAGGAGTGCGTAGCTATGCCGAATCCCTTTATTTCCATTCGAGTCCCACCGGAGATTATTAAGTCTCTTGATGAAGTCGCAGTGGAACGAGGCATTACCCGTCCTGATTTGATAAGAGAGTTGCTGGCGAATTGTCATTCCTTCTATCGTTTTATTGAAACGGAAAAGGCAAGGCAGCAGACAGACCGGATTACGCTGGATGACAACCTGTCCGAGTGGATACTGAACCACATGCCAGAAGAGATGACTCCGGAGTGGGTCCATTTCCTTGGAGAGGTAATGCATCATGTAGCGGATAAACTGGTTGCGCAGAAACAGGCGAGACCGGAATAAACGGCAAGGGTAGTTGTAAAAAGAGGTGGATTTATGTCTGAACCAAATAATAATAGCGAAGGGGCAGGAGCAAAGAAGACCACCCTTATCGCCAAAATAGACCAGCGGGTGCTCCCGGCTTTAGACCGGATTGCGAGCAGAAATCAGGTAAACACATCCCAGCTTGTGTGCCAGTTCTTTAGCGATGTAGCTGATTCAGTAGATTTTCTGGCATCCGCCCAGGGTGGTAGTTCCGATAACATCGAGGATAAGTTTGCCAGACTCATTGTTGAGCGATGTCCCGGGGCCACTCCCGAGGCGTTACGAGCGGCGCGGCGAATCTTGGAATGAGCCGCGGAAATAAAAGCCCAGGAAGGAGGACACCAATGCTGACATTTTATACCATCTTCCGGGAAAGCTCCGATATCGTTGACGGCAAGAGGGTGGTAAACAGGCACAGGCGGCGGCTTTGATACAGGCTGGCGAGATTATTCTCAACGAAGGAAGGTCTGGCCCCGCAGCAAGATGGCTGAATAAACAGGGATGGCGGACGACCCACGATAAGCGTTTTTCTCCGGCTACCCTGGCATGCAAGGGAGGCATTTTCCGGAATCGAGCGTTGGTCGGAGAAACAACGATTCAGTTTGAAGAGAAAACGGTCGTTATTCACCACGAAGCCATTCTGGAGAAAACGAAGTTTGAAGCCATTAACGCAGTCCTCGATGGACGAAAGCTACGTGAGCCGAGGTCACCCATCTTATACGCTCTAGGCGGGCTGGGTATCTGTGGTTGCGGCGCCAAGTTTGAATCATATAAAGCTGGGAATAACCGCTACTATGTGTGCAGGAAACGCTGTGGGGAGAAACTGTGGCGTAAGGATGCGATGGAGCTAGTGGTGTGGAACAAATTTGGTGTTTACCTCGAAGAATGAAAAGTCTGGTCGGATTATCTTGAGCTGGCCCGCCAATCTGAGACCAAAAGCAAAGAGGAATTGGTCAGGATTAAACAGGAAATCATAAAAAGTAGCTCTGAATGGCGCTCCCTTCTTGAGAAAGACCTGGCGGGCTACCCTCCAGAGATTATTAATGAGAAGAAGGCAGCGCTCAATGCTGCCCGAGAATCGTTAGAATGGCGAAGAGCTGAAATTGCAGCCCAATTGCTCCTTTTGCCAAAAGTTAATTCTGAGGATGTCGAACGTGAGTTGGCTGAACTGGGTGAGCCCTGGTTGATGTTCGACTTGTCGACACAAACAGAGGCCGGTCGACACAACGAACTTCCTCTCGAACAGGCCAGGGTATTGAGAGAAACATTGCTACGTTTGGGAGCCAGATATATGGTTAAAAACGGAGAAGTACGTATTCTGGGCCGGCTGCCAATCGTGTCTGAATCCCAAGTTTGTGCTAAGACAAATGCTTCAGGAAGCCCTTACGCCCAATAGTAAAGTCCATCAGCACTACCCTTTCGGCAAGTGCACGACTTAGGGCGTTGACCAGTATCGTCTTATGTGCGACCATTCCCAAACCTGAACGCTTGCCCTCAATATTCAGTTGTTCTATTTTGAACACCCCCTTTTGACTATCCGATAGTGGGCAAGGCTATCGGCTTCGTCTAGTAGTCAACTTACCTTAAGCTGCGTCTCGCTAGCCTTAAGGTGCTTTCACTATATTAGTCGCCGAAAGGGGCTTAAAAAGTGTCGGTTAAAACAGGCTTTTTTGGTCTTTTTGCCTAAGTCGCCGTAAATAGCACTTGTCCCTATTGTCTAGTGGTATCCCTACTTTGAGCTTATAGGCTATCGCCACCAGTCGTCTAGGATAGCCTATCTCCCAAGTGCTATCGCTGACCCAAGCGTCTAGCTCCATTGCCTTATCATCGGCTATCAGCTCTCCAATCTCGGTTAGATTGCCCTCACCATCCAGTATGGGCTTGTTTAGGCTCTCTAGCTTGATAGCCTTCGGGCAGTCGGCATATAGCCAGTTTGACCGGCATTTTTGTCTTTGTGCCTTGTTACAGTGTTTACAGTCAAGACCATTATTGAAGCTGTAGTAGCTAAACCAGTAGTCAGCTACAGTTCGGCTGGCTATCCGATACATCACGGCTTATGTCCGTTATTACGCTCCACGTCGGCAAGGGTGAGCATTATATCGTGGAGTAAGTCCTGGGTGTCCTCTGCCTTTACCTTGTGGCTAAACTTTGAAGCTACCTTATAATAGGATAGCCAATCGCCGTCTAGCTGGTCATAGCCGTTACCGTTGCCGTTGGTTTGCTTTAGCCTTCCGCTTGACCTAGACTTGATATAGTAGGGCTTTGCCGTTGTGGACTGGCAGCTTGCGGAGTTACCACACCACCGACAAACGCCCTGCCTTTCCTTTAGTGTCCAGACCCTATGACATCGGCTACAATGACCTTGATGATTGCCGTAATCGCCGTTTGGTGCTGCTGGTGCTGATACATTTGAACTCATACTTACCCCCCTTTCAAGAGGGCAAGCGTTCAGGTCAAGGCTTCATTATTCAGTTGTTAAAGTGCGTGTTTTCAGCTTCATTATTTAACAATTAGTCAAAATGGGATACATCAAGAAAGAGCTATATTATCGCCCTCCCGGGGGGCGGGGAAGGAAATGAGAAAACAAGATGT
>JAENIS010000059.1 GCA_016844285.1 Dehalococcoidales bacterium | reverse complement strand
GACTCGTGGCGAAAATAGTCCAGCACCTCTGTCTGGTATTCCTTCCTCAGGTCGAAGACATGGAAGGGGATACCCAGGAGGTCGGCCACCCGGCGGGCGTCCTCGATATCCTCAGCCTCGCCGGCGCCATAGCAGCCGTGGCGGGTGCCTTCAACAGCCGGAGTCTCCCCATCCCAGATTCTCATGGTGACACCGCTCACCTCATCGCCTTCGGCTTTAAGCAGAGCTGCCGCTACTGATGAATCGACGCCACCGCTCATGCCGACGACTACCTTCCTGTTGTTTTGCTTCTTGACCATTAGATTATCCGGTTCTTTTGTTACTATTCCCCCAATTATACAATAAAGTGGCCGCAGGCAGAAACCGGATGAGTAAAGTTGTCTCCCGGTAAGTTTTTATTTGTTTTCATTTGCTGTATATTAATAAATAATAGCATCATCAGGGAGCGGGGGTATGGGGAAAGGAGAAACATGCAATTAGAAGTTCCTTACGGTAAGCATAAAATAGCAGTAAACATAGATGATAATCTCGTTGCTGGCATCGTAGTCGGCAATGAGGTTCTCATCAGCGATGAAAACAAAACCATCAGGAAGGCGATAGAAAACCCCATCAACTCAAAAAGCCTTGATGATTTTCTAACCGACGCCGAAGATGTGCTTTTCATCGTCAATGATGCCACCAGACCAACACCCACCACCCGTGTGCTGAAAGCCGTTTTCAAGATGGTAAAACCGGTAAACCCGAAGTTTATTGTGGCGACGGGGAATCACCGTGCTCCAACCGAAAAAGAGTACCGGCAGATTTTTGGTCGCTTTTATGAAGAATATAAGACCCAGATATATGCCCACGATGCGCGAGCGGACAAGGAGATGGTTTATATCGGCACGTCCCGCAACGGAACTGAGCTTTACGTAAACAGGCTCGCCATCGAAGCCAGTAAGATTATCATCATAAGTTCTGTAGAACCCCATTACTTCGCGGGATATACCGGGGGTAGAAAATCCTTTTTCCCCGGTCTGGCCTCTTATAAGTCTATCGAGCAGAATCATCGGCACGCCATGGACCCCAGAGCCAAATCACTGGCGCTGGGGGGAAATCCCGTTCATGACGATATGATGGATGCCACAGAAGCACTTAAAGGCAAAGACATCTTCGCTATCATGACGGTGCTTGATAAGGAACACCGGGTCTATGCGACTACGGCCGGTCATATTCATGATTCCTTCTTTGCCGCCGTAGAGCGGGCAAAGGAGGTCTTTGCCGTTAAAATAGCCGAAAAGGCTGATATTGTGGTCACGGTTGCCAAGTTCCCCATGGATATAGACCTTTATCAAGCACAAAAGGCTCTGGAGCATGGGAAACTGGCGCTGAAAGAGGGTGGCATCATTATCCTCGTCGCCAGTTGCCGTGACGGAACTGGCGATAATACGTTCATCAAACTGTTGAGTTCCTGTCGTCATCCAGGCGAGGTGTTTGCGCGCATCAAAGAAGGCTATGTGCTGGGCTATCACAAAGCGGCCAAACTCGCCGAGATACACCTGTGGGCAGAGATGTATGGCGTCACTGACCTTCCGGATGAGATATTAAAGCCTATCTTCATTAAGCCGTTCCATTCTCTCCAGAATGCTCTCGATGAAGCCCTTAAAAAGAAGGGGAGGAACGCCAGGGTACTTTTCCTGTTGGATGGAAGCCTGACCGTGCCCACATTAGACTAGTGACCTGTATGGTCAATTACGGAACCAATGATTGCTTCAGCACACATTACTACTTTTGGACGACCTCACCCCCTTAATCCCCCTCTCCTAAAAGGAGAGGGGGAAATAGAGAAAGAGGGGCTTCGCCCCTCTTAGACGCCCCGCAGTTTACCTCTAATTACGGGGAAGAGATTTAAGAGAGGGGGCTTAGCCCCCTCTCTTTTAGTTAATTCCCCCCTTCCCATCGGGAAGGGGGCTAGGGGGATGGGCATTTACATGAAGGAGCAGTAGCCACACCTGACGTGACACTATATGACCAGCCCAAAGCCAGACTACCTGTTCAAACTCACCAGTGCTACAATAAAGAAGTCCAAATCTCTCACGGTAACGTTGTGACACAGGAGGATTAAGATGGTAACTCAGCATGAAGCATGGCTTAAGTTAACGAAGGAGGAACCTCTTGAACCGGCTCTTCCAATTTGTGACCCCCACCATCACCTGTGGGACTACCCCGATTCTTTCCCCGAAAGCCGTGTTCGGGAATCAGCCAGGCCAATGCGCCATTACCTTCTTGAACACTTACTGAAAGACGTTACCGGAGGACACAATATCGTTCAGACGGTATTTATTGAATGCGGTTCCATGTACAAGAAGGATGGGCCACAAGAGCTACGCCCTATAGGCGAAACGGAGTTTGTGCAGGGCATTGCCGCCCAGAGTGCCAGCGGGCAGTACGGCAATACCGCCGTTGCCGCCGGAATCGTCGGTTTTGCCGACCTTACTCTGGGAAGTGCCGTGGCGTCAGTTCTCGAAGCGCACCTGGCTGCCAGCAGGAACCGCTTCCGTGGGATTCGCTTTACCACTACCTGGGATGCCAGCCCCGATATGAGTTCCCGGGTGAATACGCCCAATTTACTATCAGACAACAAGCTCAGGGAAGGGTTTGCCCAGTTGCATAAATACAACCTGAGTTTTGATGCCTGGCTATACTTTCCCCAGATGCCCGGCCTGGCAGCACTGGCGAGAGCTTTCCCGGAGACAACTATCATCCTGAATCACATCGGGGGGCCTCTCGGCGTTGGCCCTTATGCCGGGAAGCGCGAGGAGGCATTCCGGGAGTGGCAGCAAAGCATTGCGGCACTTTCGTCGTGTCCCAATGTGGTGGTGAAGCTGGGAGGGATGGGGATGCCACGAACCGGCTTCGGCTGGCACGAAATGTCCCAGCCTCCGGACTCAGCGAAGCTGGCAAAGGAGATGACTCCCCACTATACCTGGTGCATCGAGAAGTTCGGGACGAAAAGGTGCATGTTCGAGAGCAATTTCCCGGTCGACAGGGTATCGTATTCATACACCGTTATCTGGAATGCCTTCAAGCGAATCACCAGTGATTTCTCGCCAACAGAGCGGACTGATTTATTCCATGACACCGCAGTAAGAGTCTATCGGCTTCCCGGGTAATTGGCTCGATTGGATTGAGTTGAAGGGGAAAAGATTTAAGAGAGGGGGCATAGCCCCCTCTCTTTTACTTACTAGGTGTCTCATAATAGTCTGTATACGTTCAATAACTGTCATTCCAGCGTAGGCTGGAATCCAGGGGCAGGGTGGTATCTGGATTCTGGCCTTCGCCAGAATGACACGCTTCTATTTGATTAGCATCACCCATATCCTGAGTTCATTCTATAATGAGACTATTAGTAACTCTCCTATTTTAATGAAATAGCCATCGCCACACCTGTCAAGACACTAGCGCACTCATTATGCCGAGTTATCTTCTCACCGCCGCTTCCTGAATGGCTTTGGCGTCCCAGTTCAACGTGGCACCGGATGGCAGGATGATTTCCGGAGTTGGCACTGGCTTTTCACCCTTGATGGACTTGATGAGACCGAAGGCTTTATCAACATCGGACTCGTCCCCTTCAATGACCAGGACGACCGCCCCTTCAGAACCGCCGATACCGCCGGCGCCGACCATTGTCGTGCTCACGCCGAAAAGAATCGCCAGCGCCTGAATTTCGGTGACGACCTTGGCCTTGACCAGCGGGATGAGTACCACCGGACTGCCGGTGCTGTATTTGTAGTTATAGACCCCAGTAACGTTTAAGGCATCTTCAACGGATGGTATCATCTTCTCCAACCCGACCGGTACGATGAGATTAGCGTCGCGGGCAATGAGCGAGGTCAGGGCGTAGCCGATTGTCCCGCCATCAGCCCCGGCGCAGAGCACACCCGCCTGGCCCCAGACATCAACGGCATTCGCCCCCTTGAAGAATACGTCGTCACGGGTAAACTGCGGGATGACCTCCTGCGGCCTGATGTCCCAGATTTTACCGTTTTTAAGTACAAAATCGGTGCCGGTGCCGCGCCGCCGGTTGCTCGTAAGCTCACCATGGGTGATGATACCGCGGCTGTACTCTGCCTTATTGATGATATTATGGTCGTATGCCGCCTTGTTTTCAGAGCTAGTCTGCATGATTTCTTCAGCGACATAGGTGTTGGTGGTACCACGGGCAAAGATGATGATTCCTGACTTAAGGGCGTTCTTGACCTCGGGCATGGCGGCCACTCCTTTGGCAATAAGCCGTTTCGATTCGGCGGGGGTTAACGTGACCAGTGCCTTGGTAGTGTTACCAGTGATTTCGGGCATGGGATACTCGTAGAACATATTTCAGACTCCTTATTTCAGTTTGCTACTATTGAATTGAGTATATCATAAAGCCTTTGCTGATGTCTCAATAAAGGGTCTAGCCAAAGAGGCAAAAACGTTCTATAATTAGTCATTATGGAGAGTTTCCACTTTGCCACTGATGTTGAGCGGCTGATGGAGAGCCTGGGGCAACTCCCCGAGCCGGCAACCAATCCTGTCCTGGTAGCGGTTAGTGGCTTACCCGGTACCGGGAAATCTTATTTCTCCGCGAAACTCGCCGAAAAGCTACCCTTCGTTATTCTGGAGAGTGATACCTTACGCAAGGTTCTCTTCTCACCACCAGCCTATACCGCCAGGGAAAGTGCCTATCTTTTTCAAGCTATCCACAGTCTTATCGAGAGACTACTGAAAAAGGGAATCTCTCTTATTCTCGATGCTACCAACCTCTCCGAGGCGCACCGTGAGGAGCTTGACCATATCGCTGAGAAGTTGGATGCGAAGCTGGTGATAGTACGAGTTGAGGCGCCGCCCGAAATCGTGCAGGCAAGGCTTCGGGCTCGTGTGGGCAACCGGTATAGTCAATCAGACGCCGATTGGTCAGTATACAAGAAGATGAAGCCTTATGTTGAAGAGATTCGCCGGAAGCACTACGCCGTCGATACCTCACGGAACATCGCTCCGGTTCTGGAGAAAATTGCCAGAGAGGTCAGGCGCTAGTGCCAGGCGATAGCTTTTATTGACGGGAAGATATTTCGGGTCGAGCTATCCCGTGGTGCTACGGTTAAAGGAAAGGAAGACTGGATTGGAAATTAAGGTCACCTCCAGTGATATTGCCAGAATTCAGGTAGATGCCATCATCATCAATTTCTTTGAGGGTATGGAACGCCCGGATGGTGATGCGGCCGCGATTGATAAAGCTCTCGATGGGGCTATCTCTCAGCTTGTCACTCAAGGGGAGATTAAAGGTAAGCTAAACCAGATTACCGTTATCCATAGCCTGGGCAAGCTGCCGGCAAAGAGGGTCGTCGTTGTCGGCCTGGGTAAAAAGCCCGAGCTAACTCTGGACCGGGTGCGGGGGGCAGTGGCGGAGACCTGCCGGCTTTTGAGGCAGAGGGGGGTGGCGACTATCGCCACCATTGCTCAGGGAGCGGGAATCGCCGGGATAACGGGGGAAGGTTCGGCTCAAGCCATCACCGAAGGGGCTTTGCTCGGTCTCTACTCCTTTCGTAAGCATATCACCAAAGAAGCGGAGTATGGCGAGCTAAAACAGCTTACTATCGTTGACGCTGACGCCAAGAAGCTCCCCGGTTTGGAGCAGGGCTGCCGTCAAGGTAGCATTCTGGCGGAGGCGACCAATCTGGCCCGTGATATGGTGAACGAGCCGGCTAACTATATGACACCCACTAATATGGCGGAGATGGCAGCCAGACTGGCTCAGACTTACGGTCTTGAAATCGACGTTCTTGAGCGGGAGCAAATGCAGGAGCTGGGGATGGGAGCGCTTTTAGGCGTGGCTCAGGGGAGCCGGCAGCCTCCCAAGTTTATTATTCTCCGCTACCACGGACGTGCCTCTAAGGAGATTGATATTGCCCTGCTGGGCAAGGGGATAACCTTTGATTCCGGCGGTATTTCGATAAAGCCGTCAGAGAAGATGGAGGAAATGAAGGGTGATATGGCCGGGGGCGCCGCCGTGATGGCGGCGATAAGTGCCATTAGCCAGCTTAAGCCAAAAATCAATATTCTAGCTCTCATCCCGGCGACGGAAAACCTGCCCGATGGTAATGCCCTGAAACCGGGCGATGTTCTAACCGCGACCGGTGGTAAGACGATTGAGATTATCTCGACCGATGCCGAGGGACGGCTTATCTTAGCCGACGCTCTGGGCTATGCCCGGAAGCAAGGTGCCAGGGCGATGGTTGATGTGGCTACTTTGACCGGAGCCTGCCGGGTGGCTCTCGGCGACATCTGCACTGGTGCTTTTGGCAATAACCAGGCACTGATAGACAAGGTGATTGCGGCTGGTGCCCAGGCCGGAGAGCGTATCTGGCCGATGCCAATGTATGAGGAATATAAGGAGCAAAACAAGAGTGATGTCGCTGACATCAAGAATGTGGGCAGTCGGTACGGTGGCGCTATCACCGCCGCTCAGTTTCTGGCCGAGTTTGCCGGCGATACCCCCTGGGTTCATCTCGATATTGCCGGCACTAGCCTGAGCGAAAAGGAGCGAGCCGAGCTAGTCAAAGGAGCGACTGGCGTGGCAGTAAGAACATTGGTTAACCTTGCCCTTTCCCTGGCAAAATAAAAAATAGTGAAGGAGGTTTCCAGCAATGAAGGTTAAATGGTTGGGGCATGCATCTTTTCTGATTACCTCGAACAGTGGCACAAGGATAATCACCGACCCCTATAAAACCGGCCCTAAGTTGACTTATGGTGAGATAAAAGAGTCGGCCGATGTCGTGACGGTAAGCCACGAGCATGGTGACCACAATAATGCCGAGGCGGTTGGGGGCAAACCGCAGGTTATCCGTGACTCAGCCAAAGTAAAGGGGATACAGTTCAAGGCAATTCCTGCCCATCATGATGCGTCCGGTGGGAAGGAGAGGGGGGCCAGCACCGTATTCTGCTTTGAAGTTGACGGGGTGAAGGTCTGTCATCTCGGTGACCTTGGCCGTCCGCTCACTGCCGAAGAGGTGAAAGCAGTGGGCAAAGTAGATGTACTACTTACTCCGGTGGGTGGTTTCTATACCATTGATGCCCAGACGGCCGCCGGGGTCTGTGACAGCCTGTCACCAAAAGTAACGATACCAATGCACTTTAAGAATGATAAATGTGACTTCCCCATCTCTGGTGTCGACGACTTTCTAGAAGGAAAGAAGAACGTTCTCCGGGCAGGTACCAGTGAAGTGGAATTCAAAGCAACTGATATGCCGGAAAAGGACCAGATATTGCTTCTCGGTCCAGCGCTATAAAGTCTTTGTTTTTGTTCCCGTAATCTCTCCCGGATAAGGCCAGGAGATTATCGAAATAGCGGGGCGAAGTGTTGTTAATCGTTTCGCCCCGCTTATCCAGGGGTGTTGGTGAGAGGCTTGTCTCTCCTGCTTACTTGTTCTTTGACTCTCATGGTGAGGGACAGCCGATAAGATGGTGAAGGAAACATAAAGTAAAAAACGGTCCCTTATGGAGCGAGGCTTGATATTTAAGGCTGCTGCCTTTACTTTTAAACCGCCTTTAGCCGTAGCCCGGGCGCGCCGTGTTTTGATTAAGCCCAGCGCCGCTTATCCCATACCGTACCCGCTGACAACCAGTCGTGATATTCTGGCCACGATAATCAAGGGTATCCGGCAGGTGAGTGATGCCGATATTCTCCTGCTGGAAAGTCATCCCGGCGGTGCTCCTGTCTACCCGATATATCGAGCCCTGGGCTACGACTTTCCCCGGGTACTGATGCTGGATGTGAAGGATTGTGTCTGTGTGGAGGTGGAAAATCCTCTACCCAAGCCCCTGGCAGTACCTACCTTCTGGGTACCTAATGTCATCCTCTCCAGCGATTACCTGATAAGTGTCGCTCCGTTAAAGATTATCAAAGGGAAGCCTAGCCTGAGCATATTGAACCTGCTGACGCTGCTGCCTGGCAGCCGTTATGGTGACGCAACGAGCTCCTGGGGGGCTCTCTATAGCCTGGGAATTGAGCGGGTGCTGGCCGACCTCTATTACACCTTACCCTTTGACATGGGGATTATCGAAGCCCGCCAGAAGTTTATCAGTGCTGATGACCCGCTTTATGGTCAGGTTGAAGACTATGGCCAGGTCTTTGTTGGTGAGCCGGGCGATGTTGATGGGGAGGTGGCTGAAGCACTGGGGATTAAAGCGGAGTACCTTGACTTAATCCGTGAAGCCAAAGTCGGATTTGAGCTTTAAGGTGATACCGGCCAGCGCCTTATTGAAAAATCGGGATAGCTACCAGTGTAGTCCGCCCAGGTGGTCTCGACTTTTTCCACTCTAGCCCTGGGTGGTCCGGCCCTGAGGGAGTCAATCAGCTTTTCCAACCCGGCTCTGTCACCTTCTGCCTGAACCTCGACCGCTTCCCCGCCGGGCAAGTTGCACACGTAACCCGTCAACCCCAACTCGGTGGCACGCTCTGAGGTAAAGGCACGGAAGTAGACACCCTGAACGCGACCATAGACGATGGCATGAAGGGAGGCTAAATCGGTCATCGCCAGCACCTTATCGCAAGATGAGCCTTACTGGCAGTGGGCAGTAATCTCGATGCGGTCTATTCTCCCCGTTCCTTTTTCCCTTTCCTGACCACTTCCACTTCTGCCGGTGGGGGAGAGGGCAAGATAGTTACCGCCGGTGTTTTCTTGACGTCCTTTTTTGGTTTCTTCTGTTCTCTTTGTTTGAAATCTCGTTTACCCATCGTGATACCTCTATTAGCCTGCCATGACCATAATCCTGGCTAGCTCAAGTTTAGCAAATCGTGGCTAGGTTGTAAAGCTGGTGGAGAGTCGTGCCAGGGCGGAACGGGCCGCTTCCGCTTCAGCCGCTTTCTTACTGTTCCCCGAACCCTGTCCCAGAACGGCCTCGCCCAGTCTCACCTCGATGGTAAAATGCTTATCGTGGTCGGGGCCAGTGGCTTCGATGACATGATAGGTGGGTGACCGCTGTTCCCTGGCCTGGATAGCTTCCTGAAGTGCCGACTTGTAATCAATTCCGGCACTCTGGTCAACTGCCCTTTCCATCTCCACGGCCAGAAACCGCAGCACAAAGTCTCTGGCGACAGACAAACCCTGGTCAACAAAAATGGCGGCGATGATTGCCTCCATCGCACCGGCAAGGTTAGCCGGCTTCTGCCGTCCACCACTGGCCGCCTCACCCTTACCCAGATA
>JAENIS010000058.1 GCA_016844285.1 Dehalococcoidales bacterium | reverse complement strand
AACTCGATGACTGTCTCAGGATATATTACCGGGGACATTACCTGGATACTGCTCCAGCACCAGCCGAAGCGACCAAGATGCGAGAGTTAATTGGAGTGATTGCTGATAGTTCCGGACGTATTCCTCGCCATGTAACTAAACCACTTAAAGACCATCCTTGGCGACAGTGGGTTTACCGCTAACGAAAGCAGGAGGGTGACATTTTCGCTTAACATTTAGGGTGACATTTTCGCTTGACAACAACACACCACGCATTTGTGTTCTCTCAACCGAAGTCGGCCAAGAACAGGTGCACAATCGCCTTGACGCCTTCTGCGACCCTGGTGCTCAAAGCCCACCATGATATCCAGGCAATGGACAGAGCGATGCTAGGACTTCGGCTAACCGATAACGACCTGGTATTTAGCACTACTGAGGGTAAACTTATCCGGCCCAATACGATAACCCGGGCTTGGACTTCGTTTGTTGGCAGGAGTGGCTTGAAGGCTGTCCGCTTTCACGACCTTAGACATACCCACGCCAGTTTGATGCTTACCCAGGGAATACACCCCAAGATAGTCCAGGAGAGGCTAGGCCATGCCAGTATTCAGATGACGCTTGACGCCTATAGCCACGTTGCCCCCGGTCTGCAACAAGCGGCGGCGGAGAGCTTTGACAGGCTACTTAACCGCAAGCGTGAAATTGAGGCCGCTACAAACCGTTATTAGCAAAATCTGATTATGGTAAGTAGGGTAGGCGGAAGTTAGCTTCAAAAAGGGCAGTAGCAAGGTAGTTGGTAGCGCATACCGGATTTGCCATCTATTATACCAAACAGTGGTTTTACGTACAAACTAGAACATTTGTGTTACTTAACCAAAACCTGTTTTCATGATTAACCCAATCTTATCATATGCCGTACTTGTCAAGCTAGTGGCTAAACAATCCTGAGGACTGTGTGATATGTCGTATGATTCTGCCTCCAGTATAGTGGATTCTAGTTCTTTTCAAGCTGGGACAGCGACGGTCGGCAAGCGCAGCTCTTCGAGAGGCTAAATACTTATCTCTAGTAGCCAAGGAGCTTCTGAAGGTTAGACACCGTTTGCCGAAGACGGCAATGCCTGATGCGGTTACAAGGGGAGGGTCGGATGAAGCTTATTATTATTGGCAACGCAGCGGACGATTTTGGGGGGCGGATACCGAAACCATTGAATGGCAGCGAGAAACAGTTAGACAGGCTACTAAGGCACGCCGGGGTACAGGCTGGTAGAAGAAGCATCTTTCTTGACAGGTGCATCAGTGGACGTCCATATCAATGACCATTGCTCCGGTGACAGAGGACTATCTACTCAGAATGTAGCGGCGTATTGAATAATCGCTTGTTTTACTTACTTCTTTGGTCCAGTTTTCGGGGAACACATCAGTATTTTCAATGAATTCCTTTGGGCTTAGATTGTCCAGTGAACAGTGTGGTATGATGTTATTATCGATTTCATCAACGAAATAGTCGGTGTCATCATATGTGGAACAATTGGAGCGGTCTGGAGTGAAAATCCATAGGTCTATTGAAATAGCGGAGGTAGCGGAGAAAATCTGGCCTTTTTTGGTTGAACCAGAAAAGATTCTAAAGTGGTGTATTACCTTAAAAACGCTCCGCCGCACAAGTGAGCAGTGCAGCGGCATGAGGACATCCTTTTACTTTGAGGAAAGGGCTGTCGGCCAGCTCATGAAGTTAAACTTCATCATTACGGAATGGGTAGTAAACGAGAGGGTTGCATTCAAAATGACATCTGGAAATTTCGTGAAGGGCTACAAACAAAGGTATACAATAGTGGCTACTCCGTCTGGCAGCCGACTAACTTGTTCGGAGGATATCAGGTTGCCTTATGGAATTCTCGGTAAGGTTGCGGGGCTATTCCGGCGCTCCATTTCTGAAGCCCATCTGGAACACATGCTGGTCAAGCTAAAGAGTCTGGTGGAAGCATGAACCCTACTTTTAGGATTTTACTGACTGGCCTTTAAGCACGGGCTGGATAAAAAGCAGGGCAACCAGTCCCAGAATCGCCAGTCCAAGGCAGACTAAGAAGGCAACGGTATAGCTACCCAATCTATCATAAAAGTATCCCGTTAGAAAGCCACCCAGGCTACCAATAATAGTGCCAAAAGAAGATGTTGCCCCAAAAATAGAACCCATATTCCGAGTCCCAAAGAGGCTGGCGACTACCGGCGATATTATTGTCTGTAAACCGCCGTGGAACATGCCGTAGATGCCGGCAAACAGGTATAGCATCGTAAGCCCTCTGGTTGTCAGTAACCAGACTAAGGCAGTCATCAGAATTAAGCAAACGAAGATAAATCCCTGTTTGGTGCCCCACTTATCCCCGATGTAACCAAGTGCTAACCGGCCGGCAATGCTCACAATGCCAATAATAGAGATAATAACGGCAGCACTTGCTGCAGAGATACCAGAATCCTCCGCATAGGGAACAATATGGAGCTGCACTGTCTGAAATGAGTAGGTGAAGGCGGCAAAGGCCAGACAAACCAGCCAGAACTGTCTCGTCTTGCTCGCTTCACGGAATGAAAGCCCGCTCTCGTTTTCCTTGATAACAGCGTGGTTAGATTGTCCTTCGCTATTAAGAGGAGTCTCTTCTTGCACCGGCGCGCGGCGTAAAAACTGCGCCGAAATGACCATAATAGCAAGAGAGGCAACGCCCAGAAAGAGAGTAGTCTTTCGCCAGCCGGAGTTCTGGATAAGAGCAGTAATGATGAATGGCATAATGAATATCCCTACCCCAGCCCCGGCCTTAACGAGAGCAGTCATCATACTTCTGCGAGTGGCAAACCACCTGGCTATCGTAGAGAGCAAGACGATATTGATGGCAGTCATACCTATACCAACGGCAACACCAAAGGCAAGATAAAGCTGCCATGGGCTATTAACACGCGATATGAGTATAAACCCCAGGCCAAAAATAATGCCGTAAATGGCCATCACAATTCTGGGGCCAAAGCGGTCATTAAGGATACCGGTAGGGATACTGGCCAACCCACTTGAAAATGCATTTATCGTACTTGCTGCCGAGATAGTGGCTCGTGACCAGCCAAACTCGGCCAGCATCGGGTTGAAGAAAAGGCCAAAGCCGGTTATCAAGCTCAATCCAATAGCCTGGATGAGGAAGCTGAAGACAACAACGACGTAACCATAACGATTTTGCGAACCAGTAATGGCTACTTTTCTGGTGACCAACGATGCTTCTCCGATAGCTAATGAGGTATTCTATTTTTTACGGGATGAGGACGAAGCAGCCAGGGAGCAAAGAGTCTAGCATAAATCTGGCGGCGCCAGTTAGCTTCGTCGCGCGGTCAAAGTTGCGTTACAATTACATCCTTGTCTCTTGTGAAACGTGTCTATTTTTCTAAACTCAACACATTAAAGACATCTGAATAGCGCTCGAAGGTAGCTAGGCAGTGTGGATTGCATCAGCGACACGCTTGCCAAAGGCTTTGCATCCGAGTGAGCCACCGACGTCGGCTGTTCGAGATGCCGGGTCGGCTAACACACTGTCAACCGCCGCCTCCATCGCATTGCCAGCCTTATTCAGAGTATCAGATTTTTGGTGCTCGCCTATCCATTGCAGCATCATTGCCACCGACAAAATCATTGAAGTGGGGTTGGCTCTATCTAGATTTTGGATATCCGGAGCTGAACCGTGTTGGGCTTGAGCACAACAAAGAGTATCACTAGCCATGATTGAGCCAGCCAGACCGATACTGCCGGAGAGTTCGCTCGCCAGGTCGGATAAAATGTCGCCGTAGAAGTTAGTAGCTACAATCACATCAAAGCGCGAGGGGTCGCGTACTAAGTGAGCGGTCATTGCGTCGATAAGCACATCGTTCAACTCGACTTCCGGGAATTCCTTGGCGACTTTTCGTACCTGATTCAGGAACAAGCCATCGGTGAGTTTGAAGCAGTTGACTTTATGGATTGCAGTGACTTTTCGACGCCGTTTCATGGCAAGTTCGAAGGCACGGCGAGCAATGCGCTCGGAACAATGTGCCGTAATCTTGCGGATGGAGAGTGCCATATCAGGTGTAGGCATCACTTCGCCCCATCCCACAAACATGTTGCGGTCGGCATAGAATCCCTCGGTGGCCTCACGCATAATGACAAGGTCCATATTCGGCACTCCCCTGCCAAGGAACGGGCGCGAGCGTGCTGGACGGACATTCGCATAAAGGTCAAGCCCAATACGAAAACCGGCCGACACATTTCTCCCACCTTTTTCAACGGCAGGGTAATCCATGTGTGATTCCGGGCCTAGGACAACCCCATCATAGGTTTTTGCTCTTTCGAGAACCTCATCGCGCAACGTGGTACCATATTTCTTGAGGCTGACAAAACCGACATCGTCGTAATCACACGTGAGTCTCAGGCCAAATACATTGTCAGCGGCCTCCAGTACGCTCATTGTTGCTTCAGTTATCTCTGGGCCGATTCCATCGCAAGGTAGAACTAAGATACGCATTCGAGCCTTCCTCCAGGAAACATCGCTGACAGATTGAACCCAATTTTCAAACTATCGCAGCGTTAATGAGATTCTCAGGGCGGTTATATCCTAAGTAGTTGCATTATTTTACTGGCATCATCGAGTTTTTCCAGATTCCAGATGAGTGATACCAGCTCTTTACTCTGGGCTGGTGTTAACAGTGTCCTCGTCAGGGAATTAAACTTTTCCTCTATTTCTCTATCGTTAAGAGGGTTCAGGTAATGGCCATGATGGTACGGCACCATCACCGATAGTTTCTTGCCCGACTTGGTCACAATCTCCACACGATTCGGGCTAGCCTGCGGATACATCCGGGTCAACTCGTCTACGTCATTTACTTTTATTTTCTGCATCAAGTCAAGCAAAGTATGGTTGCGCCGATATTCATCCTCAAAGTGGCTTTGCTCCACGGAACCATACATCAGTGCCACCGCAACTACATATGGCGAACTGTGGTCAGCGCTCTCCCTCGTCTCAGGATGCCATTTCTCAGCATCATCGGCCATAACGGCCTTACCGCTAGCGAATGTCTCTATGTTTATCTCAGCAATTTCGTCCACGCCTGATATCTTTGAACGTAGCTGAAGAGCGGCGTCAATGGCGGTCTGAGCAACCTGACCGCAAGGGTATTTCTTGATTGTAGCATCCATAATGCGGAAAGGTCGGCCATTCCCACCAAACTCTGCCAACTGGAAGGGACCCGTAACTGCCTTAAATAAGCCGTAACGGCCTTCAAAGATAGGGCTTGGTCCGGTCATGCCTTCCTTCGCCATCATGGCAGCGAAGACGGCATTACGGGCAGCATTTGGCATGGCGGCGCCCTTCCACATCGATACCTCGCCTACGCGAGTTTGCCAAAGGGAAATATTGGGAGTAATGGCAAGGTTAATGGCCTGAACCATCTGTGCTTGAGATAAGCCAAGAAGCTTGCCTGCTGCCACGGCACATGAGATAACGCCATTAACAGCGTAATCAAAACCTCTGGGTGCAAGTTCAACCTGATCGCCTAACCGGCAAAAGACCTCATAGGCCAGGACTGCGGCAACGATGACTTCCCTACCACTGGCATGAACGGCATCAGCACAGGTGAGAACAGGGGCGAAGTTATCACTGGGATGACCGCCTGTCTTTGCCCCGAACCCATCGTTGAAGTCCAGATAGCGCATCATGATACCATTAGCGAAAGTAGCTAACTCAGGAGTAGACTTCTGACCACTGCCGATGATAGTCGCTGGCATATCACACTGGGAGACTTTTCCCGCAATCCGGCGCGCTATTTTTGCCGGTTCGCTGCTGTAGCCTCCAATGGCGCAACCAAGCGTATCAATGAGAAGTCCTTGTGTCTTGTGCACTACCTCTGGCGGTATGTCTTTATATTTTATTGAAGTAGCATAAGATGCTATGTACTCGGCAATGTTTCCCATCATTAATTCTCCTTATCCTTGATTACTACCAAACCTAGACTTTTCGGATAGCTGGATAATAGCACTAGCATAGAATCGGTGCAAGGGCTACCGTTTTGGAGCATCCTTCTATCGAAGGCATAGCCACAATAACAGAGCGCACCCTTAACTTCAGAAGAAGCATCGGCGTGGTAAATTCGACCGGGTTTAATGAATCAGACGGAGATGGCTCCCTGTTGCCAGATGGCGATGACCAGACAGACACCGAGTATGGCCAGGATGAGAAGACTGACCAGCCAGACATTATAGCGGTGCAGAATAATGCCCAGACCAGTAATAATGAGTAGCACCGGCCAGAATCGCCATAGTGTTTCCCAGAGACCCCAGGAGAGGACATTAAGACTCTGCAATAGAAAGACGATACCCAGGAATAGCAAGAAAATACCCCATACCGGGGCACCACCCACTCTCTCTGGCTTCCTGTCCGCCATGATTACCGCCTCCTCGCATTCCAGATAATCAGCACACCGATAGCGACCAGAACCAGCGGCCAGAGAGTACCCCAGTGCCACCACCAGAAGATATTGAAGCTACCCATCAGGAAGATAACACCAAGAAGAAGCAGGATAACACCGACGACAAGGAGGCTACTCTGGCGAACGCGGGGCGCTTCTCCAGCAGCTTCCTTTTCCTGCCCAAAGCCGGACCGGAACTGGCGTCCCATCTCCGTGGCCGTTGTCTTCATTTCCTCGACGTTTGCCTGAATCGTCTCTCTCGGTTCGGCTGTCTTTGAGCCTTCCAGAGGCACGACAATCGCCAGAATAATGTAAGCCGGGATACCAATCCCGCCAAGGAATATCGTCAATACGGCGATGAGCCGAACAATGGTTGGGTCAATACTGAAATACCTGGCCAGGCCACCGCAAACTCCACAGAGCATCCGGTCGCTCCTACTACGATACAGCCTTTTCTCCATGATTCCTCCCGATACTTCCCTAAGTCGGCCGCATTATACGGCAAGTCCGACAGCCAGTCAACGCTCTATCTCCGCCGGAACAAGGCATTGACCAACATGGCAAGACCAATTGCAATCAGAATCAGCGGCCACCAGTTACCGATGCCGGTAAGGGAGGCAAATCCAATAGAGATAAGGATAAGGCCAGCCACCAGTTTGCCAAATTTCAGTCTACGGTAAGCAGGCTGGATATAGCGCACCAGCACCTCGATAAGAAAGAGGCTACCCAGACCAATGATAAAATACTTCCACCAATCGCCTCTGCCAATCAAACCTTGAGACGAGAGGAAGAAAACGACACCGAGCATGACCAGTATCAGTCCAGCATAGAGACCGGGTGATGAGTTATGGTGCCAGTGGTGTTGCATCCATTCACCTTCCCTATCGTCATTCTCAGGTTCACTCCCCGGCATTTTTCACCTCCTCAATGATGCTAAGCCCAATTCTAGCATATCATACCACACCTGGTAGGAGGTCGAAGAGGGGCAAAGCCCCCCTTTGCTTTGATTTAAGGTAACCCTATCCCCTTTTTCCCCTTCCCTTTACTAAGGGGAAGGGGAAGTATTTCTAAGAGAGCCGAAGGCTCTCTTAGATTCCTCCTTAGCTTAGAAGGTGTTGTTTGAAAAGGGGATTCGTCTGTCCTCACGTTCTCCTCCTCAAGACAGGCGTTGAAGAGGGGGTGAGGTCATTGAACAAGCCAGCTACACCCTCTTGAGCTTGCGCTGGATAAGGGTGTAGAATTAACCGATGCCTTTACCTAAACTAAAGGGTGGTATTTCTTATGGCTGGTGGATTGTCATCATTGCCGCTCCAATTAACCTCTATGTTGGGGCTACTTTCTTCTATGGCTTTAGTGCCTTCTTTAACCCCATCGCCGTCGAATTCGGCTGGGCGTATGCCCTTATTTCACTGGCTTCTACCTTCCGCGGTTTCGAGTCTGGCCTTTTAGCCCCGGTTGTCGGTATCCTGGCTGATAGAGTTGGCTTCAAAAAGCTAATGCTGGTTGGCATCGCTATCTTCGGTGTGTCCGGAATATTTCTCAGCCGCATCCAGGACTTGACCGGCTTTTATGTTATTTCTCTGATTTATGCCCTGGGCACCAGCCTGATTTCACCAGTGGTGTCAATAACTGCCATCGCCAAGTCATTCCGGAAAGGGACGTCCCTGGCCATGGGCTTAATCATGGCTGGCTACGCTGCCGGTGGTCTGCTGATACCAGGTGTCGTCTGGATAATTGACCAATTTAGCTGGAGAACAGCACTGGCTCTCTTCGGGGTAGGCGCCTGGCTTCTAGCCATACCTTTAGCTCTGTTCCCGAAGGGACCTTCGAGAGAGACTCCTGCCTTGGCAGAATCAAGGACATCTCCAGAGCAGAAGCCAAAGCCAAGCGGCCTGACAGCGCGAGAAAGCCTGAAGAATAAGGATTTCTGGCTACTGTCAGTAGCCACATTGTTCGGCGGGATAGCATCAATGGCCATTATTGTCCACCAGCTTCCGTATCTGGTGAGTGTGGGTCTCTCCCGGCAAACGGCGGGATTTCTTGCCCTGGTCTTTGCTCTGTCCAATGTTATCGGGAGATTGGGTCTTAGCTGGCTGGCTGATTTCATCGACCGGAGAAGCTGTTTCGCCATAGCGAGTGGCATGCAAGCCATTGGTGTACTGGCATTCGCTCTCGCCCAGAATGTGGGACAATTTATTCCGGCGCTGATTGTCCTCGGCCTCGGCTTTGGCGGAGTCGTCCCCCTCCGGTCATCCCTGCAGGTAGAGCTTTTTGGCAGCCGGGCGTTCGGCACGATACAGGGGCTTTTGATGGTGTTTGTTACCTTTGGCGGCATGGTCTCCCCACCCTTCGCCGGCTGGATGTTTGACACTTTTGGCAGCTATCGGACCGCCTTTGTTGTCCTCGGTGCATTAACTTTCATCGCCGTACCAGCAGTATTGGTCATCACCAAGCCTGCCACCAACAAGTAGGAAGGCCTCTCCTTGTTTAGAGCACTAATATCCTGTCTGTTAATTAGCCAATGACTGCTTAAGCACACATTACCACTTACTGATAACCTCACCCCCTTAATCCCCCTCTCCTAAGAGGAGAGGGGGAAATAGAAAAAGAGGGGCTTCGCCCCTCTTAGATGCCCCGCAGTTTAGCTCTCATACGGGGAAGAGATTTAAGAGAGGAGGCTACGCCCCTCTCTTTTACTTACCAAGTGTCTCATAATAGTTTGTATACGTTCAATAACCGTCATTCCAGCGTAGGCTGGAATCCAGAAGCAGGGTGGTATCTGGAT
>JAENIS010000118.1 GCA_016844285.1 Dehalococcoidales bacterium | reverse complement strand
GCATCGACTCTGGAAAAGGGAATTGTTAGTGTGGCTGCCAAAAAGGGCATGAAGATTAGTGTGAATCGCGTTGCCTCGCTGCTGACCATTTTCTTCACCGGCCAGCCGGTAGGGAATTATGAATCAGCCCGGCAGGCGGATACGGCCCTTTTTGCCCGCTTTTTCCATCAATTGCTCGCCCAGGGGATATACTGGCCATCATCCCAGTTCGAGGCAGCTTTTGTCTCTCTTGCTCATAGCGATGCTGATGTTGGCCTCACGCTCAAGGCAATCGACAGGGCACTGGCTTCCCTGAATTCCTCTGTCTGAGACTGTTTAGTAACCTATCCCCCTGCCCCCTTCCCTTACTAAGGGAAGGGGGAGTAAGAGTGAGAGGGGGCGAAGCCCCCTCTCTTAAATCTCTTCCCTCTCCCCTTGGCAATGGGAGAGGGACAGGTGAGGGGTTAATATCTCTTTGACACTCATCATCATTCTCGCTTAACATATGCATTGAGGTCGCCTACCCAAACATCAAAGGGAGCGATTTGGCATGTTCGCCATTTTCAGGTCTCATCTTGGCCGAAGGATACTCCTCCTTGGGGGGATGAGTACGCTTTTTGTCCTGGCGGCTCTGGCCATCTCCGGATGGCTGGCGATAGAAGAAGGTTCGCAGCAGATTTATCAGGAGCGCCAGGCACTGGCTCAGACCACCGCAAGCTACCTGGACTATATTCTCCGTCAAAACCTCGAGCGGCTGGAGAGTGTCCGTTTTGCCCCGGGGGTAGATATCGAGGATAGTGATATGGAGGCAGAGAAGAAGGCTCTCCACAGCACCTACCTCGGCTCTATTTTTGATGGCGGTGTCTTCATGACCAATCAGGAGGGCACCGTGCTCTGGGTTGAGCCATTCCGCTCTGCTTTCAGTGGCGCCAACATCAGCCATTATCCGGTCGTCCAGGAGAGCCTTAAGACCGGCAAGCCGTTGGTATCGGATGCTCTCAGCAGCGAGCCTGATGGTAAAAAGGTAATCTTTATCCTTTCTGCCCTGCGTAATCCCGAGGGAATCATTGTTGGTCTGGTCGGCGGGCAGATTAGCGCCCCGCTGCGTGTCTTACAGGAGTTCACCCAATTTGCTGAACTTGGCGAAACCAGCTACAGTGATGTCATTGATAGCAATGGGGTGATACTGGCCAGCACCAACCCGGCACACCCGTTAAAGGTGGAGTCGGAAATCACCGGCCAGGAGCCGGCCGGGTTAACTGTGCTGGCGCCTCTGTCTACCGCCGGCTGGTCGGTAGTGATAAGCCAATCAGAAAGGGAAGCCTTAGCTCCGGTACGGAAGATGGAGCAACGTTTTATCATCTTCGGGCTGGCATCACTGGTCATGGCGCTTTTCTTCAGTTGGGGTATGGCACGCAGCCTGATAAAGCCCGTGGTGCAACTGACGATAGCTGCCCGCAATATCTCTCAAGGAGACCTTTCCCGGCCTATCACGCCACTGGGTAATGACGAGGTTAGCGAACTCAGCCGAAGCCTGGAAAACATGAGAATAGCCCTCAAAACATCCCTGGAGGAGATTCAGGAATGGAACCGGGCGCTTGAGGCTAAGGTAGATGAGAGAACCAGCCAGCTTCAGGATACCTCTCGTGAAATCAAACAAAGTGAAGCCACCCGCCGGGAACTGCTGCACAAACTGCTCGGTGCCCAGGAGGATGAACGCAGGCGTGTCGCCCGGGAGCTCCATGATGAGACCAGCCAGCGTCTGGCTGGTCTGGTGATGAGGCTGGATGCCGTTCTGTCCACACCGGATGAGACCAACGGGAAAATCAAGAACATGCTCGCCGACATCAAGAACCTCGCCGTCAGTACGATTGACAATGTCCATAAGCTCATCTTTGACCTGCGTCCGTTGGTGCTGGACGACCTCGGTCTGCTCTCGGCGTTACGCTGGTATGCCGAGAACCGTCTTGGGGAGTATGGTATCAAAACTCGTGTCGAGGTGACCGGTGAAGAGCAGAAATTACCGTCCCAGACGGAGACTGCCATCTTCCGAGTCGTCCAGGAAGCAATTACCAATGTGGTCAAGCATGCCGAGGCCCAGAACTTAGTGCTGAGCGTCGAATTCGGAGATTCCACCCTCAGGATTGAAGTTGAGGATGACGGCAAAGGGTTTGATGTTGAGGCAGTCACTTTGCAGGCTGACAGCAACCGGGGGCTGGGTTTGCTTGGTATGAAGGAAAGGGTTAGCCTGCTGGGTGGGCAGTTAGGTATCGAATCAGCACCGGGTGGTGGCACCCACCTCACTATCGAGGTACCGCTTCATCCGGGAGTGGCAGTATGACTAAAATCAAGGTACTCATTGCTGATGACCACGCTATCGTCCGCGAGGGAGTGCGTATGATTCTGGGACTTCATGATGATATCGAAGTTGCCGGGGAAGCCGCTGACGGGATTGAAGCCATTGCTCAGGTGGGCAAACTATTACCTGATGTCGTGGTAATGGATATTGCCATGCCCGGATTGGGTGGATTAGAGGCAACACTGGAAATCCGAAAGCTCAGCCCGCAGACTAAGGTTCTGGTGCTCACCCAGTACGAGGATAGTGAGTATATCTACCGCTTTCTTAAGGCGGGTGCTACCGGCTATGTACTCAAAAAAGCGGTGGGTAGCGACCTTGTCTCGGCAATACGGGCGGTCGCTCAGGGCAAGAATTTCCTTGACCCCGCTATAACCGATAAAGTGATTAAGGGCTTTCTCGAGCAACCGGAGATTAGCCGGGATGAAACCAGCTATGAGAAGTTGAGTGACCGCGAGAAGCAGGTGTTAAAATTGATTGCGGAAGGGTATACCCTGCAACGGGTGGCGGATATCCTCTGCCTCAGTATCAAGACGGTGATGACGCACCGGACTAACCTTATGGAAAAACTGGGCATCCACAATCGGACCGAGCTGGTGAAGTATGCTATCCGCAAGGGACTGGTCAGTGCCGACCCATAATCTCCTCTCTGGTTAATTAGCCAATAACTGCTTCAGCATAGATTACCACTTACAGACGACCTCATCCCCCTGCTCCCTTTCTCCTACTCACGGATTCGGGAGGCGTCAGCTATCAAGTTTGAAGCTCACTGTGGACAGCAACTTATGGAATGTGCCTCTTGACTTAGTCACCTTCTTGACCAGAATTGGACATTTGTCAGCATAAAGTATACGATAAACTCAAGATTTACATCGGCGGTTTCGATACCCCTTTTATTTT
>JAENIS010000057.1 GCA_016844285.1 Dehalococcoidales bacterium | reverse complement strand
CATCCAGGATTCCTTTGGGGAGTATGCCTATTTTCAGGGCACGCCACGGCTCACGGCTGAGGTCTGGGGCAGCACACCCTTCGGGCTGGCGCCGAAGAGCTATACCCGGCTCAGTTTTACTGCCAACCAGACCTACTATGACCACTCTGTCCCTGAGCTTCTCATGCGGGTGACAGATATTAACGGTTTTGGCATTGTCCCCTCCGGCAAGGTGGAGGTGAGAGTTCAGGCAACTGATGCCAGCCAGATAAACAACGTTAGCCTGCGCTACTCCGTGGCGGATAATGCCAGCGAGGGCTGGACTGATGCCGGAACGGGTTCCCTTATTGATGGCTGGTACACCTTTAACCTTGGCCAACTTCAGGGAACATTTGTTCACCTGTCAGTGGATGCCGAGGACCAGTACGGCAATCGTATCCAACGTAATACCATCCGGGCGTTTTATGTGGAGCAGCCGGGTGTACAGGTCAGTATCAATGCCCCAGAGAAAGTACCGGCCGGCGGCAACTTCACGGCTACGGTCGGCATCAACCAGGTGGCTAACTTCGATGCGGCTAATTATGATGTTTCTTATAATCCGGCCGTGCTCAGGCTGATTAACGTCACCGCCGGTCAAATCAATTCCGGTGGTAATTTAACGGCAATCCCGGTTGATATGTGGAGCGCCAACATCACCTCAGGTAAGGCGAGGATTGTGCAGAATGTTCCGGGGACGAACGGTGCCAGTGGCGCTGGCTATCTGGCTATGCTACAATTCGGTGTTATCGGTTCGGTGGGGCAGAGTAGCAACATCACCCTTGCCAATGGTGTGCTTTCCGATAACCTGGCTCAGCTGATACCGGCGGCCTGGCTTGGTGACCTTGTCCAGGTATCGGTGGTGCGTGCCGGTGATGCTACCGGAGATGGGCTTATTGATGCTCGTGACATTACCAAGGTAGAAAGAATCATCGCTCATCTTGACCCGCCCACACCCGGGGCTGATGCTAATCAGGACGGGCGAATCGATGCGATTGACATTACCGGAGTGGAGATAAAGATTATCTTCGGAAGTTAAGTCACTGACAACAAGATAAAATAGCCTGAGTTTGCCGAATAAACGTAATGAGGTAAGACATGGGAAAGATATTAAGAATCTTAGGTGTAGTCGCAATGCTGGGGCTATCTTTTGGTGCCGCCCCGGCAGCTCCGGTCGTGGCTCAGGCGCCGGTTACGGTTAGCATTAACGCCCCGGACACGGTGCGCCCCGGTGACAAATTTACGGCCACCGTCAATATTACTGATGTGCAGAGACTTGATGCCACTAACTATGACGTTTTGTTTAACCCGGCTGTGCTACGACTGGACAATGTCACCGACGGTAACATCGGTGGTGTTGTAGTTCCGGTCGACATCTGGAATCAATCCAGCCCCGGGGATGTCATTGTGGTGCAGAATATGCCCGGAGTTAACGGAATTAATGGCGCTGGCCATCTGGCCAAGCTATGGTTCAGCGCCATCGGTGCCGGTGGGCAGAACAGCAATATCACTCTAACCAACGGCGTGCTTTCGGATTCTCAGGCACAGGAGATACCGGCAACCTGGGTGGGGGATATGGTGCTAGTGACGACTGCTACTCTACAGACAATAACAGTTATCCCTGCCAACACCACCATTCCGGTGGGTGGTGCTCTGCAATTCACGGCAAGAGGCAACTATTCGGATAATACTACGTTAGACTTGACTACAGCGGTCACCTGGACGAGTGATAATACCAGTGTCGCCACCGTGAGTCCGAGCGGTTTTGTCCTGGGTGTGGTCATAGGACAGGCCAGGATAACAGCCACGCTGGGTGCTATCAGCGGCAGCACGATGCTTAACGTCAGTACTAAGGCGTTGCTGGCGATAACGGTGCTACCAGAGAACACGTCAGTTCCGGCAGGCGGAAGTGTGCAATTCAGTGCCACCGGCCGTTATTCGGATAACTCGACGGAAAACCTGACCACGGTGGCTACCTGGACGAGCAGCAACACCACGGTGGCGACCATCAGCGCCACCGGTCTTGCCCTGGGTCTGAGTTTGGGTGTCACCACGATAATGGCGACTTCGGGGCCGATGAGTGGCAGCACCATGCTGACGGTTACTCCGGTTATTCCTCCTATGCTGGAGGCGATAACGGTAGCGCCGCAAAACCCGGTGATTCTTGTTGGCCAAACGGTGCAGTTTGGCGCCATTGCCCGATGGTCGAATAATACCACCTCCGACATAACCACGACGGTTATGTGGGTAAGCGAGAATATGAGTGTGGCAAGCATCAGTATGACCGGTCTGGCCATAGCTATCGCCGAGGGTCAAACGGGGATAAGGGCGGTACGGGAGGGTATCATCGGCACGACTACCCTCAGTGTCACTTCATTCAGAGTGACGGTGAGTATCGAGGCCCCTGAGGTAGTGTCACTAGCCGGCACCTTTACTGCTACCGTCAATATCACCCAGGTGCTGAACCTCGACGCCACTAACTATGATGTTTCCTTCAACCCGGCAGTGCTCAGGATGGACGGTGTGACCAGCGGTAACATTAGCGGCACCGTAGTTCCGATTGATGTCGCTCATGAATACACCCCCGGGACAGTTGTTGTTGTGCAAAATATCCCCGGGCTTACGGGAGCCACCGGCAGCGGCTATCTAGCAATGCTGTGGTTCACGGTGGTTGGCTTGCCCGGTCAGAGCAGCAATGTCACCCTGTCTGACGGCGTGCTTTCCAGCACCACGGCACAACCGATACCGGCAAGCTGGATTGGGGACACGGTGCGGGTAGCCACCGGTACTTTACAGAGAATCGACGTGACTCCGGCTAATCCATCGATTGCCCTTGGCCGAAATCAGCCATTCACGGCAACCGGTGTCTATTCCGATAACTCCACCGCCGACCTGACTACGGCGGTTACCTGGACAAGCGATAATACCACGGTGGCGACCATCGCTACCACCGGTCTGGCTCAGAGTCGGGCGGTGGGTCAGGCCAGGATAACGGCCACACTGGGCGGGACAAGTGGTAGCACTATCCTTGCCGTTACGCCTAAGGTACTTGAGACCATCAATGTCATGCCGGATAACCAGTCAATTCCTTTGGGTCGTGGTCTGCAATTCAGCGCCATCGGCCGGTACTCGGATGCGTCGACGGCAAATCTGACCGCCAGCGTTAGTTGGGCCAGTGACAATACCAGCGTGGCAACCATTAGTGACTCCGGTCTGGCTCAGAGCCGGGCGATTGGTCAAACCAGGATAACGGCCACACTAGCCGGGGTAAGCGACAGCACTATTCTTACTGTTACTACAAAGGCGCTGGAGAGAATAGAAATAGCCCCGGATAATCCGGTGATTCTTCTCAACCAAAGCCAGCAGTTTACTGCCACCGGCTTCTATTCCGACAACTCAACTGCGAATCTGACCGGTAATGTTAATGAAGTTATCATCGCCGGGTTCGCCTTCACTCCGGCAACGCTTAAAGTTGCGGTGGGAACCACTGTTACCTGGCGTAACAACGACTCAGCTCCTCACACGGTAACCGCTCTGGATAACCTCTTTAATAGTGGTACTTTGTCCAGTGGCGCTAGCTTTAGCTATACCTTCCAACAGAGCGGCACCTTCCAATATCGTTGTAATTTCCATCCTTCAATGGTCGGCAGTGTTGTCGTGGGTAACGTAGTGTCCTGGACGAGTGATAATACCAGCGTGGCCACTATTGGCGTCAGTGGTCTGGCTCAGGCTCTGGCGGCGGGTCACACGAGGATAACCGCCACCATGGGAGCAGCGCTGAGTGATAGCACTATGCTTACGGTCGTGACGAAGATACCACCGGTGGTAATCACGGACAATGTCACTGATATTACGCTTAGTTCGGCTACCCTGTACGGAAGGCTGGATAGTCTGGCTGAATATCCTTCGGCCAGCGTCTCCTTCCATTGGGGGACTAACCCCGATGACCTTGACCAGGAGAAGACGGATGACGAGACAATGACCGTCCCCGGTTACTTTTATGCGGCACTGAGTGAACTGTCGCCAGGTACCACCTACTATTTCCGGGCCAGGGCAACCACCAGTGAGGTCACTGTCTATGGTAACGAGCTTAGCTTTACGACTAAGGCGGTCGTTGTCTGGACGGTGCCGCTACAGGCAACCACGCCAGCCAGTGGCAGCAATCCCAACCTTGCCTTTGGTACGAAGGTGAATGCCACTGATGGCCTTGATGCTAATATCGATGTACCTCACGCACCGCCAGCACCGGGGGCTAACTTCGATGCCTATTTCCAGATTGTTGACGATTTCTTCCCACAACTGGACAAGGACTTCCGGGCACCGGCTGACCGCAACCAGTGGACACTGAAGGCAAAATCACAGACGGAGAACATTACTTTAACCTGGGACGCCAGCAGTATCCCGTCCGACCTATCTGCTTATATGAACACCGGGGCCAGTGTTATCGATATGAAGGCTCAAAATCGTGTCGTTCTGGGCTTTGGAGACTACAGCATACTTATCTCCGTCGGCAAAGAGGTCTCCATTCAGATAACCCTGAAAGCCGGCTGGAATATGGTATCGCTGCCGGTCGTTCCGGCAAGCACTGCCTATAAGTCGGTGTTTCCCAGTGCCCTCGTCGTCTATACCTGGAATCCGGCAACTAAAGCCTACTCTTCCGTAGCTAACCTGGAGCCAGCCAAAGGCTACTGGGTGGCGGTAACGAGTGACACCGTAGCTACGGTCACTGGAGTCCCCGTCTTTAGCTGGACAACCAGTGTTAAAGCCGGCTGGAACATGGCCGGCTCGGTATTGGGTACGGTGAGCTTTACTGCTCCCAACGATGACCCTGATGCCAGTGTTCTGGCATTCAACTACTGGTGGAACCCGACGAGTAAATCATACGCATACGGCACGACCATCGAGGCCGGCAAAGGCTACTGGGTAGCTGCCACCAGAGATGCCTCGTTGACGGTGTCCGCCACTTCCCCATAACTGTTGGTAGCGTGAAATATGCTCTTTTCCGGGGAGCCTGAATCCGGTCTGACTGAAGGACGGCTCTCCGGAAAACACAGTTCCCTGGTATTACCATAAAGGAGGATTCTCAAGGTGAAGGTCTTAGGCATCGTTTGCAGTCCCCGCAAAGGAGGGAATACCGAGATAATGGTCAGGGAAGCCCTGGAAGCGGCCAAAGGTGACGGAGCGGAAACGGAACTGGTGCTGGTGGCAGGCAAGAATATTTCTCCCTGTGATGGCTGTGAGGCTTGTGGTCAGACTGGTGTCTGCCACATCAAGGATGACATGCAGGAGATATATCAGCAGATGAAACTGGCTGATGGCATTATCCTGGGCACTCCGGTCTACTTTGCCAATGTGAGTGCTCAGGCTAAAATAGTGATGGACCGCACCGAAGCCTTCCTCAGAAGTCGCGCCTTGAGAGGGAAGGTGGGTGGGGCACTGGTAGTGGCCAGGCGGGTCGGCGCCGGACAGGTACTCAGTATGCTCTACACCTTCTTTGCGGCGCAAAGAATGACCATTGCTGCCGGTGGTATCGGTTTTGGCCGGGCGAAGGGTGATGTAATGACGGGGGTTGGTGGCGCCGGGGGACTATCCGCCGTGGAAGAGGCCAGAGCCGTGGGTAAGAGCGTGGTCTGGATGGTAGACCGGTTGGCCAGGGGCAAGGGCTAAACCCGGGAGCAACAAACTTGGAGCGGAAGACGAGATTCGAACTCGCGACCTCCTCCTTGGCAAGGAGGCATTCTACCGCTGAACTACTTCCGCACGCTCCAAACCGTTAATCCCCTCTTCAAATATTAGCCTATCCCCTTCCGAGAATGCAAGTTACTGGTGCCGAGGACCAGAATCGAACTGGTGACACGCAGATTTTCAGTCTGCTGCTCTACCGACTGAGCTACCTCGGCGCACAGGTTATTGTAGCTATTTACCTTAGAGGTGTCAAGCACGATATCCGAAATTGTTTTAGCAACCTATTTTCTTGTCCCTCTTCACTTGATAGGGGGCTTGTATCAAATGTCATGCTGAGGAGCGAAGCGACGAAGAATCTGAGCGTGGGGCTGGTGGTAAACCAATCATCCTCGCCACCATGAGACCCTTCGCTACGCTCAGGGTGACATGGAGTAAGTCACTTTGATACAAAGCCCTTGATAAGGGAAGGGGACATAGGGATGGATTTCTCACCAATATCGGCGTGGTGGTTGACGTAATGTAGAGAAGTGCTATAATAGAAACGAATTATGAAAAAAATTGATAGAAGTTTAGGAAGAGAGACCGGGCAAGTCCTGGTAGCCGTGATGCTCTTCATGCTGGTGGGTGCCGTGGTTATCAGCGCGAGTCTCACCCTCACTGCTACGACTATGATGTTTGGGCGGGCGACCAAAGAATACGTGAACAGGTTCTACTCCGGTGATGCCGGCGTGGAGCGCGGTTTGTGGGATATAAAAGCTTTTGACCCGGGTATGCTGGGGCATCTGCCGGATAGTAGCGAGAGCTTCACACTGAATGGCCTGCAAGTAGTGGTCCTACGTACATGGGAGTCGGTAAATGCTACCGCGGAAAAATATACGATTAATTCCACCGCCACCGAGAATACGACTGGCAGGAATATCAGTGTTATCAAATACTATTTTAAGATTACTTCATAGATAACCCGTGCCAGTAGGGAAAGATAATGAAAGTTGACCGGAGAGCCATTTTAGTTATCGGTATCGGCGTTTTTCTGGTTGTCTTTTACCTCTTGTACCGGGGTTATTCCGCTAAGACTAAGGAGCGGGAGGAGCTAAGTGCCAGCCTGTCCGGGACTCAGCCAGCATTGGCCAGGCTTATTTCGCAGCGAGAGGCTTTAGCCAATCAGATGAGCCAACTGGATAAGCAATCTGCCAACATAACCTCCGCTCTCAATAAGGCTAAGGCGAGCTATCCCGGATTGATTGGAAGTATTGAATACGACGAGATATTATTCCGGCTGGCCAGCGCGGTGGGCGTGGAGCTAACCAGCCTTTCCACGTCGGAACCGAGCGAAGAAAAGGTGAAAAATAATAGCTATTGGGCGACTAATTTTAGCCTGAGTGTAAAAGGGAAGCCAGGTGACGTGTTCGCTTTTATCGACCGATTAGTTAGTGATGCCGAGTTTGCCACGGCCAGTATCAGTTCGGTCAGTCTTTCTCTGGGAGAGACTGAGGCAACGATTTCCCTGCCGCTTGTCGTCTATGGTCGGAAGGAATAATCATGGCTCGAAAAGTAACCACCCTTGTTATCGAGGATGGTGCCATCAGGCTACTGGTTGCCAGCGGTAAGCAGATAGAAAGCTGGGCCAGCTCGCCATTGCCTCCGGGTCTGGTGGGCCAGGGAGTCGTTACTGACGAAGCTCAAGTGGCCAGCCGGGTCAAGGAGCTATTTCTTAACGCTGAGGCGAGTCCACGGGGAGTCGTTGTTGGTCTGAGTGGACTCAACTCGCTGTATCGTGTGCTTACCCTGCCGGAACTAAAAGAGTCCATGCTTCCCGAAGCCGTCATGCGGGAGGCGGGCAGGGTAATACCAACCTCCCTGGAAGAGGTCTATCTTTCCTACCAGCGTGTTCCCGCCCCGAAGGGAGAAACACATGTTTTCCTGGCTACCTTCCCGCGCAATGCTACCGACGCCTTGATGCGGACGCTCAATATGGCCGGCGTCGTGCCGCACGTCATGGACCTGGCTCCCCTCGCCCTGGCCCGAATCCCCAATGAGCCTCGCACCGTAGTGGTCAATGCCACGTCGGGTTGTCTTGACATCACGGTCATGGTTGAGAAGGTGCCACAGGTAATCCGCAGCCTGTCTCTACCCAGCGAAGGTTCTTTATCGGACAACCTACCTATTGTTGCCGAAGAGATAGAAAGAACCATCGCTTTCTATAACTCCAGCCATACGGAAAAGCCTCTCGATGCGACGGTGCCGGTCTTTTTCTCCGGAGACCTGGTCGGAGTGTCTGACACCTGGCCGGGGCTGGTCGGTGGTGCCGGCTACCCGGTGTCAGCCTTATCTTCACCTCTGGAATACCCGCCCGGCTTCCCGGCCAATGAATTTATGGTTAATATCGGGCTGGCAATTAAGCAGCTACCCCTGGCCAGAGAGCCGGCAAACTCTTCCCTGGTGAATTTCAATGCCCTGCCTAAGGTCTATCTGCCGATAGCGCCGAGTCCAGCCCGAATTCTGGTGCCTGTAGGCGCGGGTATCGGCGTGGCGCTGCTCGCTTATGTCGCAATTCAGAAGCAGAATGTTAACACTGAAATCGCCTCTCTTCGCTCGCAGCTGGCGACGGTGGAGACAAACGCCAACAAGCCCCGGCAGGATATCGAGGTACTAAAGAAACAGATTGCCCAGGCCGAAGCTAACCTTAACCAGGCTAAAGCCACGGAAAGTGGGCTAAGCGACCGGCTGGAGAATCTGGGAAGCGGACGTGAGGACATTGATAAAGACCTGGCGGAGATTGTCAAACAGAGGCCACAGGCTGTCACCATTGGCTCGATTAATCATAGTGGTGGTGGGGCGATAACAATCAGTGCCACATCTAAAACGGAGGCTGATATCTGGACTTTCGCCCGCAGGCTGAGAGATAGTGGTCGCTTCGCCAGCATCTGGATTCCCTCTGTTAGCGGGGGGGCGATGGTATCCGGTAATGTCACTGTCACCGAAGTCACCACTGTAATCGATGGCATCCCGATAACCACCAACGTCACTTCAACTCCGCAGATAACAAGGAGCTTCAGTTTCCAGCTTGTCCTGAACTAAATGGTTCTGTCGCATTTAGTTGATTCCGCTGTCATTGCCACGTCGCTGCGCTTCTCGCAATGACAACTATTTCACGACAGCAACCAAAATGGTCTTGATGAGAGCATCTCCCTTTTGTAAAGGGAGATAGGGAGGGATTTAGGGGATTGAAAATCCCCCTTAGTCCCTCCCGTGTCAAGCACGGGACAGGCTCTTTTCCAAAGGGAGAAATAGAGAAAGAGAGGCTTCGCCTCTCTCCCCCATAGTTCCCCCCCCTTCCCCTATCAGGGGAAGGGGGATGGATTAATAATATTGTCTCGTGTTCGCAATGTGGCAAGCCGTCCTTCTACGGAAGGACTAACTTAGGGTTGGTCTTACCGGCCGTCTATTCCGTTATTAGTCCTTGACCCACTTCTGGGTGGCAACGACAAAGTTAACACTCGACCACGTATCGTCGGTCACCGCCGTGATGTTACCACTGCTTGAGTTAAAGGCATAGGTTGCCTTGGGCGTGCCGCTAAGATAGGTGCTGGTCAAGTTGGCCGAAGTAGGTGGGTACACACCATTGTCCGCCAGATAGGAGTTGGCCGCTGTCTTCACATTGGCTACCTCGGTATTGGCCGCGGCGACATTGGCACTGCCCATC
>JAENIS010000117.1 GCA_016844285.1 Dehalococcoidales bacterium | reverse complement strand
TCACCGAAGAGTCAACATCGCTGGTGAGGTGAGGGTCAAGAGTAGATGGGTCAGCCCATAGACGAACCAGTTCACCCCCTTTGGTGGCAGTAGTTTGAGAGCAGCCTGCTACCAGAATGGTCAGCAGCAAAAGAACACTGAGAAAAGCCTTGAAACGCATTTTCCCTCCCTTAATAATCAGCCCAATTAAATAATTATCCCTCAATTATGAGTATTCCCATTTTGTTTTGCAAGTTGGCCAATTTGAGATTGTTTATTGACCTCACCCCCTTAATCCCCCTCTCCTTTCAGGAGAGGGGGAAAGATTTTTGAGAGGGGGCGAAGCCCCCTCTCACTGCTACTCCCCCTTCCCTTCACTAAGGGAAGGGGGTCAGGGGGATAGGTTACTTACGATACCCCCGAAGGGATGATAGGCAGTCTCCCTGTTTCTCTGCCAGCCTGCCACTGCCCAAAATCGCATTGTTGATACCTGAACGTCATCAAGCTCGCCAGCAGGCTACCAAGTGTTCCGCATCCTTCATTTCCAGAGGTGGTGCTGTCTCACCACAGGTAGGGATAGCCAGGGGACAGCGGGGATGGAAGTTACACCCTGCTGGCGGGTTCAGGGCGCTGGGCATATCGCCCGCCAGCACTATCCTCTGTCTTGCCTTCTCCGCGGTACGGTCAGGGATAGGCACCGCCGAAAGGAGAGCACGGGTATAGGGGTGGAGTGGGTTCTGGTAAATCTGGTCGCGCTGTCCCAATTCACAAATCTTACCCAGATACATCACGGCGATGCGGCTACTGATATGTCCCACCACGGCCAGGTCATGGGCGATGAACAGGTAGGTCAAATTGAGTCTTGACTGCAAGTCTTCCAGAAGACAGACAATCTGGGCCTGGACCGAAACATCCAGTGCCGAAACCGGTTCATCGCAGACAATGAACTCAGGATTTACCGCCAGGGCGCGGGCAATGCCAACGCGCTGCCGTTCGCCGGCACTGAATTCGTGGGGGTAACGGTTAGCCAGATAAGGGTTTAAATCGACCAGAGAGAAAAGTTCCTCCACCCGTTTCCCGTAGTCGGTGCGGGGGATGAGATGGTGTATCTGTAATGGCTCGGTGATGATATCGGCCGCCGTCATCCGGGGACTCAGCGAGCCATAGGGGTCCTGGAAAATCATCTGCATCTTGCGCCGCATCAGACGAAGCTGTTCCCCCTTCATCTGGCCGAGGTTTTTGCCCTCATAAAGTACCTCGCCGGCAGTAGGCCGGTTTAGCTGGAGAAGGCATAATCCGGTGGTGGTTTTCCCTGAGCCACTTTCTCCGACCAGTCCCAGTGTCTCACCACGCCGGATGGAGAAGCTCACCCCATCCACTGCCTTTATCTCGCCCACTTTTTTGGGCAGGAGCAGCCCGGAGAAGATGGGGAAATACATCTTTAAGTTTTTCACTTCGACAAGGTCGTTATTCATCGTGCTCATCTTCCGGAGAAACAGGCATAACGATGGTCGCCATCGGTAGATTCGAAGGGTGGGTATTCCTGCGAACAGCGGCTTAACGGGTAAGGACAGCGAGGACGAAAATAGCAGCCGCTGAGCTTCTGGCTAAGGTCAGGCGGCATTCCCTCGATAGGAGAAAGCCTTTGTAGCCGTCCTTTGTCGATACGGGGGACGCATTGCAGTAAAGCCCTGGTGTAGGGGTGCTTTGGCTTTTCATAAATAGCATCGGCCGGGCCTGATTCCACTATCTGGCCGGCATACATTACATTGACTCTATCGGCGTAGCGGGCCACAATGCCCAGATTGTGCGTGATTAAAATAAGGGCTGTCCCCAGACTCTGGGCCAGACCAGTCATCAAGTCCAGAAGCTGAGCCTGGATGGTAACATCGAGAGCCGTGGTCGGCTCATCAGCGATGAGGATTTTAGGGCTACAGCTTAAAGCCATGGCAATCATCACCCTTTGCCTCATACCCCCGCTGAACTGGTGCGGGTAGTCATGGTAGCGTCGCCCGGCATCGGGGATACCCACCGAGTGTAGCAGTTCGGTGACGCGCTGGTAGGCCTCTTTCCGCTCCATCTTGAGGTGCACTCTCAGTGGCTCAGCAATCTGCTCGCCAATATTCAGGACAGGATTCAGGGAGGTCATTGGTTCCTGGAAGACCATCGCCATCTGGCGTCCGCGGACATGCCTCATCTCTTCTTCGCTGAGCTGGAGCAGGTCTTTCCCGTCGAAGAGAATCTGTCCGCCGATAATCCTGCCCGGATAGGATACCAGCCTCATTAGTGACAGAGAGCTGACGGTCTTGCCACAGCCGCTCTCCCCAACTAAGGCTACCGTCTCTCCTTCACGGACATCGTAGGATATGCCATCCACCGCCCTGGTGGTGGTTTGGCCAGTATAGAAGTAAGTTCTCAGGTCTTTAATCTGTAAAAGGAGACTGGACATTGCTCTACTCTGAGTCAAGCGTCGCTAACCGGAACATGCACAGAGTAACAAAATCCCGCACGCGCTGCAAGTTTCGAGCCTGGTGTGCTCCCTGAAAATTGCTTGACAAGTAGTAGTGGGAATATGGATAAAATTGCAATAATAGGCTACACTGGCAGAAACTGAGATGGTAAGTTCCGACCTTTGCGCTGTAATTCGTCAGCCAGTGCCTGCACACAGTGCACGGCAACCGCGTTTATCTGGTTCGCCAATTGTCACTAATAGGTTTCTAGCTCTTTATTATTGCCTTGACCGCCGCTTGTCCCTTCTGGCTTGCCTCGGATGCCGCCTCTTTAACCATGTCCATAACTCCGATGGTCTTTTCTTTGACCGCTTCCACGACGTCAGTGACCTTGTCCTTAATTAGCTGTCTGGTCTCTTTCCCCGTCTTCGGCGCCTAGAGCAATGCGACAGTTCCAACAATGACTGCTCCGGCCAGTAAGCCGATACCAAAACCGATAGCATGTTCCTTATTCATTATTGTTTCATCCTTCATTACTTTCCTTTTTGAACATTTTGCTGATGCTCTCGAATCCTCCACGAATACCTTGAATCATTGCCAGTATCGGCAGTAATGGTTTGATACCCTCTTGCACCAGGGTGACGGTATGATACACACTTTTTTGACGCTGCCTCAGCTAAAGCAGTGTCGACTTTATCGCACGATACAAACGGTAGACCAGTATCTAATCCTCCCGTCCAGGTGGTATAACCCGGTGGTGGGGGCACATCCAGTTGCGTCAGAATCCGTCGCTCCATGTCTTCGCCGTACTTCACCTTCGCCCCACGGCGTGGTTTATCCATCAACCCATCCATGTGTTGCCGGGCAAACCGGACGCGCCATTTGCTGACCATACCTCGACGTACCTTCAGA
>JAENIS010000056.1 GCA_016844285.1 Dehalococcoidales bacterium | reverse complement strand
AGGAAGCTGGCTTCTATGGAGGCGAGAGTAATGTCCGAGACCATCGTGCCACCTACCCCACACGGAGTAACGGTGTCCCCATCCTTGATGAGTTTGCCTGCGTCCTGTGCCTCAATTACCCTTGGCCTGCCGTCCTTTTGTTGTTTCATCGGTTTCCCTCCCATTTTGTTTACCGCAGCCTTATTGCTGTCGGTGTTTCATGATGTCAGCGAACAGAGGGAATGAAGAAGTCGGCCATGCGACTGGAAAATCGACTGCTATTCGAGGTCCGAGTTTTATTGCCTCGGCGACTGTCGCCCTCCTCTTGGTTGTGTCCATCTCGGACATAGACGCATTAAGAAGTTGGTCAAACATGGCCACCTGAGGTCCCACCTTGCCGAGAAGAGGCGTCGTCCCTGTACTGGAGAAGCTTGATTGCAGGGCGTTGTAGGTTAATCCGGAAGTGGTGCGAATCGCATTTGCTTGCCCTACCAGGGGGTCAGCCGGCCCAGGCCGCCATGTTGTATACGTTCCTATCTCTATGGGAACTATCTCAACTTTGACACTTATCTTTGCCCAGTAGGATTGTATTACCTCAACGAGCTTAGGTATGTAGGGCGCTCCTCTCTGGACATAACTATAGAATTTCATGCTGAAACCGCTGGGATAACCGGCTTCTTTAAGCAGCCGCTTTGCCTCTTCCGGGTCATAGCGGTAAAGCTTGGTACTATACTCCTGCCAGAAAGAGGTGTCAATATCCACGGCAGTTTCGGGAAGACCCGCGACCAAGGGAGGAGTGGCCTGGCCATAAAACAAGCCTTGCCTCAGTTCATCGCGATTGATGGCTAAGGATAGTGCCTGGCGCACCCTGATATCAGCCGTCGGCATGCCGGCCGCCCGGGAGTCATAAACACCATTGAAATTGACCGAGACGATATCCCGCAGCGTAACCACTGTCCTGAAACCAGCCGTTTTCAGGTCACTGGCAGCTTCCAGTCCAACTTCGGTTACGTCAATTGCCCCCGTCTTCAACATTGCCGTTCGGGTGGTCTCCTCCGGTACTACGATGAGGGTGAGTTTCTTAAAGGCAGGAATCTGCCGCCAGTGCTGGTCTACCGCCTCAAGTTCAATCACATCCCCAGGAACATAACGAACAAACTTCCAGGGACTACTGCCTATCGGGTGACGTGTGAAATATTCGACACCATTTCGCTCAACGTAGTCCTTCGGCATTATCAGCCCTTGACCCGGATTCATTGGAGACTGCATATAGGGAAGAAAAGGTTGTTTGCCTTTAGTGTAGATGCGGACAGTATAATCGTCGACTATCTCGACACGCTCAACGATATTCCTCAGATTAGCAAAATAACTATCTTTTGACAGGTATCGCTCCAGGCTGAACTTGACGTCTTTAGCCGTAAGGTCGTCACCATTTTGGAATTTGACCCCCTTGCGTATACGGTAAACCCACGACAGTGCATCAGGAGCCAATTCCCATTTCTCAAGCAATCTTGGTGTCAGTTCAATCCTACCTTCTACCCTGTCGCTCCAGAGTAAGAAATCAAACATAGCGGACAATACATTGGTGGTGTGACCAATATCTGCTGTTATCGGGTCAAACTTTTCATTACCAAAGGTGCTTAGTGCCATTCTTAATTCCCCGTAGGGCCCGGTCGGCGTCGGGGCTGGTGTGGGTATGGGCTTAGGTAACGGAGTCGGTGCTGGAAGTGGTGCCGGTGTGGGTGCCGGCACCGGTGCTGGCGAGGGTGCCGCCTTAGCACAAGCGACCAAGAGTAAGATGACAACCAGTCCCACTAACACCAATGCCTTGGCTTGCTTTAGTATTCTCATCGCTGTCCTCCTTGGGTTCTTGCTTCCCGGAGTTTGGGTCACAATGCAAAACAATGCCTAAACTGGTTCGCGTGTTTTTGCCATGTTGAGAACTCGTACGTTAACGAATAATTACAAATCTCCTGCCGTGTTGTTTTGGTTGATTCAACTTAAAGTAAATGCTATAAATCTACGCTAATACTTTAAGCCTGATTTGTCAATCCGCCTTAGCACTTGTTTCTCCTCGTTCTCTGCCCTGATTAAGAAATCAAATATGATGGAGACAAACCTGTTGAACCAATAAGTTGCCGCCATGCCAAGATGGAGGAAACGAGGCTGGGATAAGTTCGGAGGTAACAATCTACTAAAATGTTACCCTAGCTAACATTTTACACTTATGTGACAATCAAGTGCAGGTTCGCCACGTAGCTTTGACCAACCCGGATGATGAATGTTAGAATGACAAATTGGGGAGTAACCAGCCGGATATCGGTTGCGGCAGCAGCACGGAGTTAACCTCCCGGCTGTCCGCCAGGCATTTGAACTAGTGGCGAGACCATTACGGCGTGACAAACCGTAGGTCCTCGCTACTTTTATTGTTGTAGCTTGTCTTGAAAGAAAGGCGACATGGAAAACTGGCACAATCTCAGTGTCGAACAAGTATTGCAGAAGCTTGGTTCCAGAGGCTCCGGTCTCACCAAGGACGAAGTAGAGGAGCGATTGCTCCGTTTTGGTAATAATGAGCTAAAGAGCAAGAAGAAAGCTTCTGCTATTCTTGTGTTTGGGAGACAATTCCTGAGTCCCCTTATTTACGTACTTCTAGCTGCAGCTACAATCTCTCTGGTTATACAGCATTTCATAGATGCCATAGTTGTCTTCGGAGTACTCTTGGTGAATGCTTTTATTGGATATTTCCAGGAGACACAAGCTGAGAAAGCGATGGATGCCCTGATGGAGATGGCCGCTCCCAAAGCCAAGGTAAGGCGCGAAGGTAAAATCGAATTACTACCAGCCAAAGAATTAGTACCCGGAGATATAGTCCAGCTTGAAGCCGGTGATAAAACGCCAGCGGACGCCAGGCTATTAGAAGCCTCCAACTTGAAGGTAAATGAATCCACTCTCACCGGTGAATCGATGCCTGTAGATAAGCAAACCTCCGCAATTGCTGAGGATGTACAGGTAGCTGATAGAGGAAACATGGTGTACATGGGCACCATCGTAACAAGTGGTAGGGCTGTTGGGATGGTGGTTAATACCGGCATGACAACCGAGATGGGCAAGATTGCCACCGGTATCCAAGAGATAAAACCGGCGAAGACGCCCCTTCAGAAAAATATCGCAAAACTCAGCCGCTACCTGGTTTTCATTTTCCTGGGAGTGACCGGACTACTTCTGATTGTCGGTTTGCTTAAGGGGATGGGGTGGGTCGAGATATTCCTATTGGCGGTAGCCGCCGCAGTCGCAGCCATACCTGAAGGTCTGCCAGCGGTGCTCACCGTAGTACTAGCTATCGGCATGCGGTCAATGGCACGCCGTAATGCCATCATCCGCAAGCTGGTTGCGGTAGAAACCCTGGGGTCTGCTACCGTCATCTGCTCGGATAAGACAGGGACTCTAACTCTGAACCAGATGACAGTGCGACGATTATACACAGGTGGTCAGTTCATTGAAGTCACGGGCGAAGGATATGAACCGCAAGGTGAATTCCGCCGGAATGGCCAATTATTAATTCCGGAAAGCGAAAGTCAGTTAAATGTGCTTTTGCAGATTGGCGCACTCTGTAACGATGCGCATCTGACGACAAATAACAGGAGAGCTGCCATTACCGGGGACCCAACTGAGGGCGCTCTGGTTGTTAGTGCTGCCAAGGCAGGGATAGACAAAGAAGTCTTAGAGAAGAGCTTCCCCCGCCTGGATGAAATCCCATTTGAGAGTGAAAGACTGTACATGGCTACCCTTCACACCGCAGGCGATAAGAAGGTAGCCAACATCAAGGGAGCAACTGAGAAGCTCCTGCCTTTGAGTAAGTACCTGCTGGCAGGGAGTGAAGTTGTCCTCCTAAAGGAAGCTGATTCTCAAGCCATTATGACAGCCGCCACTAATATGGCTGAGGATGCCTTGCGGGTGATTGCTTTTGCCTATGTTGAATTGCCGGATGACGTGGAGAAGCTGGAAGAAGAAGCCATCAAAGGTAATCTAGTCTTTGCCGGGCTGGCGGGTATGGCCGACCCGCCTCGCGAGGAGGCTAAGGGTGCGGTAAGACTATGCAAGCAGGCTGGCATCAAAGTGGTAATGATTACGGGTGACAACAAGATTACGGCGGAGTCCATCGCTCGCCAGATAGACTTACCAACAGGCAGGGCAGTAACCGGAATTGAGCTTGCTAAGATGACTGATGAAGATTTATCAAGGGAAATCGAGAACATATCAGTCTTCGCTCGTATCGAGCCATTACACAAGCTGAGGATAGTCAATGCCCTGAAGAGTCGGGGACACATCGTCGCTATGACCGGAGATGGAGTGAATGATGCTCCAGCTTTAAAAGCTGCTGATATCGGGATTGCGATGGGTATCAGCGGCACCGATGTTGCCAAAGAAGCATCCGATATGGTACTAGCAGATGACAATTTTGCTTCGGTAGTGGCAGCGGTGGATGAGGGCAGAGCTATATTCACACGGTTGCGTAATGTCCTTTTCTACTCACTGAATACTAACCTGAGCGAACTCTTGGTGCTAATCTTCTCTATCTTGTTCGTTGGCAAATCCCCATTACTCGCGGTGCAGATTCTATGGATTAACCTTGTCACGGACACTGCCGGAGACATTCCTCTCGGACTTGAGCCCAAGTTTGGCGATGAATTGAAACAACCTCCACGTCGCCCGGGTGTGGGGCTTATTTTCCCGGGTCTATTCTTACGCATAATTTCCGTTGCGGTCTTGATAGGTTTAGGCTCATTTCTTATTTTCCGCTGGGCAGAGCCGAGGATGAGCCTGGAACACGCTCAGACCCTTGTTTTTTGTTCAGTAGCAACGTTTGAATGGTTTATGGCCTTCAGTGCTCGCTCGGATGAGCACACTGTTTTCAAGCTAGGCATTTTCAGAAACCGCGCCCTTGTCTTCTCCATTGCGATAGCTGTATCATTGCAGCTTGCCGTGGTGTATATACCCTTTCTCCAGGTAGCTTTTCACACGGTACCTCTTGGATTGAGTGAATGGGGTATTATCCTCACGGCTGGAGGCGGATTGTTCCTTATCGAAGAAGCTCGTAAAGTGATGCTGCCCAAACTCTTCTCGATAGGAAAATGGTAGTTGCCCCGGATGGCTGTATCCCACGTTTTGCTTTGTGTGATGAAGCTTACTCAACTATTTACTAGAACGTGACGCCTGGTTGCCAATTCAGGGGAATGTAACTGAACTCGTTTGTTATCATCAGTGGATCAGGTTTATAAATCTATTACAAATGAAGCTATTACGTGGTCAGAGGTTCCTTCATTAGCGGGATACAAAGCTTCCGTGGTGTAGAATTCAACCGCATATAATAATACCAACCGAAACCGGATGGAACCCTACTTTCGCTAATTGACAAAACTATTATCACAAAACATATAATTACTAACTATAAATAAACATTTGATAAAGAGGACTTGTTGTAATGAAAAGCTGTTTGAAGACTAGCGGAGCTATAGTTTTCTGGACAGCTATGGTTATTATTGGTATTAGTGCCTGTGGTTTACTCACACCACCAAATACAATTACATCTCCTGAGCCAATCCCATCGATTTCGCCTCAAGTATCACCGGTAACTCCGACAGCGCCTGTACCTGAACCAATATCTTCAAAAGAACTCCCAGCACCGAGGGTAAGCTTACCAACAGCAATAGGTGGAGTTACTCAATCGACAGAATCGATTTCGGCAAACTATTCCTGGACTTACCGGGGTACATGGCACTGGGAGATGAAGATACCGCTTTCATTATACAAATATTACCAAAAACTACCAAGACCTCCAACCACGAATTACTCTGTTTACGTTACTCATCCCTTAGATGACCCCTATATTGACATGCTAGTTGAAAAGATAAAGAATGCTGCACAACAAGAAGGTTATACTGAGTATCAGACGATAGAGTTTGCCTCTGCTTTTGTCCAAAGCCTCCCTTACACAGTCGACTCTGTGACTACCCCTTACGATGAATACCCAAGGTATCCACTTGAAACGCTGATAGATAATGGTGGTGATTGCGAGGATACATCAATCTTATTGGCCTCAATAATCGATAAAATGGGTTACGGAGTAGTCCTGATAGTACTTCCCAAGCATGTTGGGGTGGGGGTAAAGGGTGGTGAAAGTCTATATGGTACATATTGGGAGTATAAGGGCAGCAAGTATTATTACATAGAGACAACTGGCGATAACTGGGGAATTGGTGTACTGCCAGACGAATATAAGAATGCTTCTGCCTCTATTTACCCGATGATTCCCGTTCCCATACTGACACATGATGGAAGTATGAAAGGCAACGGGTATTTTGCCGAAGTCGATGTGAGAATATCCAATCTTGGCACTGCCACGGCTAATAATATAACTGTTTTTACGGGTTTTGACGCAGGTGGAGAAATGGTTTGGAATTCTCAAAAAAGTGAACCGTTTACATTAGGAGTTGGCCAGCAAGCTACAGTCAAATTAAATCTAAGGATTCCTTTTGGTGAGCATACGCGTGTAATAATACAGATAGCGCTTGACGGCGTTCTTTTTGATGAAAGCCATACCGAGTGGTTTGATACCTAGTGTCAACCACCATGCCTCTGGATTCCAGCCTACGCTGGAATGACAGTTATGGAACGTATGCAGACTATTATGGGACACTTAGCAAGTAAAAGAGAGAGGGCTACTACTCTAGCCTTCGTCCAGCTCCGCCAAATCGAATTTCATGCCGTCCTGTGCCGCAATCACCTTGACCCCGGTCTGCTGCGATAGCTTCTCGGCTATCTGCTGCGGTTTGGCCCGCCACATGCCCATGCCAAAATGAGTCAGGATGGCTACCTTAGGCTGCAATTCCGTAATAATATGCTCGGCATCGGGCACGGAGAGATGGTCAACCGGCATTAGCGGGTTATCACTAAAGGGGTGAGGCTCAAAAAAAGCCACATTGATGATGAGCAGCTCACCACCATAGTGCTGACACAAGCCATCAAAGTAGCGGGTATCGCTAATATAAGAGAAGGTATATTTGCCGGTCTTAAAGACCACGCCGTAGGTTTCTACCGAGTGTATGTGGCGAAGCGGCGTCGTGAAAGAGACATTACCGACCGAGTAAGCCTTGCCTTCTTCTAAAACCCCAACGCCCTCAAGACGTCTTCTGAGATAGGCAAAGATGATTGGGTCAGTTTCAAGGGCATCCACCGGGGCGAAGAGCCAGCCACGCCGCCTCATCCCACCCTCGGTCATCGCCTCAACCATGATATTGACATCAGCCGAATGGTCGAGATGGCGGTGTGAGACGATGATAGCGCTGAGCTTTTCTGCTCTCAATTTGCTCCTGGTAGAATGAACAATACAACCCGGACCGGGGTCAAGAAGTATCTCCGTACCACCCAGATTGAGCCATAAGCCCCCTGAGGCCAGAAGCTGGCTGATAATCATAAACCGGGCACCGCCGGTTCCCAGAAAGGTGATGGTATCGCCTGATGTTGTCCTGTCTGCCATGGCTAAGTTAAATATAGAGGATAACCGCATTCTTTACAACCCTGCGCAAACAACCCCTACCCCAACAACCCCTACCCTGATTGACAAACCAGGTTTGAAGTGTTAGAGTGGGTATCTCTGTGTTTCGCTTAGAAGAATTGACCAAAGCAGCACAGTAGGAGATGTACATTATTCATTGACCTGCATTTTCTAGGCATGATAAAAACAAGAAAGCTTTCAGTCTCGTTTTGCATTGGTGACCCAAACTACCGGAAATAAAAGGCTAAGGAGGACAGAGATGAGGATACCAAAGCAAGTGGAGTTAGTGGCGGTTTTGGGGCTAGTTCTCGTCTTACTGTTGGCCGGTTGTGCCGGGGCGGCACCTGCCCCCACACCCACACCCGCGCCAGCGCCAGTACCATCACCTACACCCGCGCCAGTACCATCACCTACACCACTTCCCACACCGACTCCCACCCCAACCGGGGCCTACGGTAATTTAGTCATCGCGATATCCTTGATTGTAGAAGTTTTTGACCCGCTAACGATGACAATCAGTCAGCCTCAAGAAGCTCCGCATATTGAGTTCATGTTTGGATTAGATAACGGATCCCTGGTGCCGAATCTAGTCGAGAAATGGGAGATTGCTCCTGATGGCCTGTCATGGATTTATTACATCCGCAAAGGGGTTAAGTTCCATAATGGTGATGACCTTACCGCCAAGGACATGAAATTCACTATTGAGCAATACATGTCAGCAGCGAATAGAATCAGTGAGATACGTCTCGCCACTGAGCGCGTTGAGATAGTTGATGACTATACTATCCGCATCTTTACCAAAGGCAAGCAGCCTTACTATCCCTTTCTTAATTCCTGGTATACCCCATCGGCAGGACTGGTATGGCCCAAAGCTTACTTTGAACGAGTTGGACTGGAATACTTCCAGCGTCACCAGGTAGGGAGTGGTGCTTTCAAGTTTGTCCGTCAGGTCCTTGGCGACATGATAGAATACGAGGCAGTAGACAAGCACTGGCGGCAAGTACCAGCATTCAAGAAGCTTACCATCATCAAGATACCGGAGGAACAGACTCGAGTAGCCTCTTTGAAGACGGGGCAAGTGGATTTGATTGATGTGGGCATCGAAAGTGCGGTGGATTTAGAGAGGGCTGGCTTCAAGACCGACATAATTAGCCAGGAAAAGCCCTGGGTCGGTATCTATGGAACTTATGAAACTAAAGCCGCTGGCATACCGGCTGCCGATGTCAGGGTACGCCAGGCGCTTTCTTTAGCAATCAACCGGGATGAGCTCGGGAAAACCTTCTTCTACGGAAGGCTTGGCCCGGTCATGCCAGGACTGATTTCACTAAATGCACCCGATATTGATATTCCTTACTGGAGAGAGTATGCCGCCAAAATTTATCGCTATGACCCTGTAGAAGCAAAGAGGCTGCTCAAAGAGGCTGGCTATGCGGATGGCTTTAGCATGAAGTTGTATACCAGCTTTGCCGCCGGCGCTTCTTATTTACCCAAGCTAGCTGAGGTCATCCAGGCTTACTGGGCAAGGATAGGTGTCAAAGCAGAGGTAGTTGTTATCGACTCCATCGCGTTCAACAGATGGACCGGGGCGTCGCCCGCGCCAGAGATATGGGGACAGGCATGGACGAGTTCTAAGGGTGTGGACGGCATGACCTGGAGGAGTCTATACAGTGGTTGGCATACCTCTGCTCAACGGGGCCTATTTAGCCGGGCAATGCCTGAAATGGATAAGTTAATCATGGATGCCTCTACTGAGACAGATACAGAAAAAAGAAGGGAACTGCTGGCAAAAGGCCTCAAAATAACTACGGATAGCTATACGGCTTTAATGTTGGGCGAAGTCCCGTACATGTGTATCATGGGACCGCGCGTAGACATCACTTTGCCAAGCCCTGGCTTCAGGCTTCCCTTACATGCTGCCTTAGCCAAACATACGGGTAAATAAATAGAGAGTGCGTATATCTAGCAGAGTGTAACACTTCACTTTTCGCTCAAGAAGTGAACTGGAGCGTTATCCATAGCGGGTGCGTTACTACACGTTGTCTTTGCGAGGAGCGAAGCGGCGCAGCAATCTGGGTGGGGAGACTCTCCCCACCCAGATTGCTGCGCCTTCCGACTTGAGTCGGGAATGGTCTCGCAACGACCAATAGCGGCAGCACAACTACAAGTGTTACTGAATACTAGCAGGGGGATAAAGATGGACAAAGAGCGAGCGCCACTGTCACCCTATCGGGTTCTTGATTTGACTGATGCCAGTGGTGTATTTTGCACTAAAGTGC
>JAENIS010000055.1 GCA_016844285.1 Dehalococcoidales bacterium | reverse complement strand
GGAAAAGGGAGGTTCGCAATGCCACTGGAAGCACGAGTCATCGTATTGCTACTACACTTAATCGCCATGCTCTTTATGGCGGCTCCCCTCTACATGCTCATTGTCGTCAACGAACGAGCTCGCTTTGCCGTGCCACCGGGCTATAATACCGACCGCTACATGGAGAACATTATCAAGCAACAGCCTGTCCGCTGCTATGCCTACCTGGCGGTTATGCTGGTGACAGGCATCCTGCTGACCTGGGCTAGAGGTTGGACATGGACAGACTGGGCGCTCATCACCAAGATGGCCGCTTTTGTACTACTGGCTGGTTTGCTGAGCTATGTCCACCTCGGTATACAGCCTCGTATTGAGCAGATTCTGGCCGGGATTAGCCCCGGAGAGCAACTCCCCGATGAGAAAAGGCCAACCTTACTTAGATGGCGGCTAAGACGTAAACGCCTTTCGGCAACCTGCCTTTTTTTGGTACTGACCTCCCTCATCATGGGGGTGAGGCTCACCTGGGGGTATGCCCCATGGCTGGTGGCACTTTTTGTGGTAGTGGCAGCCCTCTTCGCCTGGCGCACCTATCGCACCCCAGTTCGCTTCGGCTGGTTCTAGGGATTGTTTATCGACCCTTCGGGGGTGTTTAAGGCACCAATGTTATCGAGCTTTCTCATCCTTCCCTGAGGGAAGGATTGTATTGTTAACCCATCCCCCTGACCCCCTTCCTGATAGGAATGGGGAGTGTAAGTAAGAGAGGGGCGAAGGCTGGAGGAAAATCCCTCTTATTCTCCCTTTAGTAAAGGGAGAGCTAAACTGCGGGGCGTCTAAGAGGGGCGAAGCCCCTCTTTCTCTGTTTCCCCCTCTCCTCTTAGGAGAGGGGGAATGAGGGGGTGAGGTTAGTAAACAATCTGGCTAAGAGCGGCCGAAAGACGTTATCGCCACCACACGGTCACCAGCCTCAAGCCTCATCAGCCTTACCTTCCTCTTGGTACCCCGGCGCTGGATTGGAATACCCTGCTTGGGGTCTTTTTCTCTCACTGGAGTGCGGGTAACCAGTCCGTCAGCGGATATTATCATCACTTCGTCAGATGATGACACTACTTTAGCGGCGGCGATATCGCCCGTCTCCGGAGTAATTCGGAAAGTCTTGACTCCTTTACCACCACGATGCTGTGGTGGGTATTGAGTGAGCTGGGTGAGTTTACCAAAACCGCTTTCGGTAGCCACTAACAGGAAGGCATCCGTCTTAACTTTATCCATGCTGACGGCAGCATCATCGGGCGCCAAACGGATGGCACGCACTCCACCACTGGTTCTGGAGCTAGCTCTAAGGGTGGAGACAACAAAACGGATTGCCAGTCCCTTCTGAGTTACCACGATGACATCCTCATCGTCTCTGGCGATACGGGCGGCCAACAGCTCATCTCCCTCCTCCACACCCATGGCGATAATACCGTTGCTGCGCACCGAAGCAAAACTGGTCAAAGCCGTCTTTTTTATCTCGCCATGACGACTGCCCATCAACAGATAGGTGCCGGGCACAAACTCAGCTACCGGTACCACATCGGTCACCCTCTCCGTACCAACAATCGGGAAAAGATTAATCACCGCTGTCCCTTTAGACGTCCGGGAGCTACCGGCGGGGAGCTGGTAACACTTAAGTTGGAAAACCTTGCCGCGGTTGGTGAAAAAGAGCAGGCTGGTATGGGTATCGGTCACTGTGAGCAGTCTAACGACATCATCCTCTCTGGTCGGCAAGGCCATAATACCCTTACCGCCACGATGCTGTAGCGTGTAGAGGCGGGATGGCACCCGTTTGATAAACCCCCGCTCACTGAGCGTGATGACCATCTCTTCATGAGGAATCAGGTCTTCGGCGCGGAATTCGGTCATCTCCTGCTCGCTTATCTCCGTCCGCCGTGAGTCACCATACTTGGTCTTTAGCTCGGTCACCTCTTCTTTGACGAGCAGCATCACTCGTCTCGGGTTGGCCAGGACATCCTCCAGGTAAGCGATGTTTTTCAGAACCTCGGCATACTCGTCATAAATCCGCTGCCGTTCCAGGTTGGCCAGTCGGCGTAGCTGCATGTCTAGAATCGCCTGTGCCTGAATTTGAGACAGGCCAAAGTCAGTCATCAGGCTCTGACGTGCCTTCTCGGCATTTTCCGATTGGCGGATAGTCGCAATCACCCGGTCGATTTGGTCAAGAGCGATTTTAAGCCCCTCGAGGATGTGAGCCCTGGCTCTAGCCCCTTTCAGCTCGAATTGACAGCGCCGGGTGATAACCTCACGGCGGAAGTCGACATAATATTGTAGGACTTCCTTAAGGCTGAGGACGCGCGGCTGCCCATCAACCAGGGCGAGCATGTTCACGAAGAAGGCTGATTGCATGGCGGTATGCTCGTACAGGTTATTGAGCACCTGCTGTGGCTCCGCATCTCTCCTTAACTCGATGACGATGCGCATTCCCTGGCGGTCAGACTCATCACGTAGCTCGCTGATGCCGCTAATCTTCTTATCGCTAACCAGTTCCGCAATTCTTGCTACCAGAGCTGCCTTATTGGTCTGGTAGGGAAGCTCGTTAATTATTATCTGGCGGTGTCCTGCTCCCTCCCCATCGGTGATGTGCGCCCTGGCTTGGACGACTATCCGGCCATGGCCGGTAGCATAGGCGCTTTTGATGCCCTCCTGTCCCCGGATAATACCAGCCGTAGGGAAGTCCGGGCCTTTGATAAACTGGGTAAGTGCCTCAACCGTGGCCTCGGGATTATCAATCAGATAGTCGATGGCGTCACAGACCTCGCTGAGGTTATGCGGCGGGATGTTAGTCGCCATCCCCACGGCGATGCCGGAGCTACCATTCACCAGCAAATTGGGCAGTCGAGCCGGTAAAACTGATGGTTCCTTGAGGCTATCGTCAAAGTTGGGCACGAAGTCGACCGTATCCTTATCAATGTCGACCAGCATCTGCTCGGCAACCTCAGCCAGGCGTGCCTCGGTATACCGCATGGCGGCGGGAGGGTCATTATCGACGCTGCCAAAGTTGCCCTGCCCGTCAATCAGCATATAGCGCATCGAGAAATCCTGCGCCAGACGTACCATTGCCTCATAAACCGAGGAATCACCATGGGGATGATACTTGCCGAGCACCTCGCCAACAATACGGGCGCTCTTCTTATAAGCGCTGTTATGGGTCATGCCCATATCGTTCATGGCGTAGAGAATGCGCCGCTGCACCGGTTTCAGTCCATCCCGGACATCGGGCAGAGCACGGGAAACAATGACACTCATGGCGTAGTCCAAGTAGGAGCTACGCATCTCGTCTTCGATATTTACTGGCCTGGTCTTACCCAAAACCATAACGGGTTAGAACCTCCTATTCCTCATTCTCCTCCTCAGCATCAGGGGAATCTTCGGCCAGGAGCTCGGCCTCCTCTCCACCTAGCTCCCCGCCGACGATAGTATAGCTTGTTTCTCCGGGCAATGTCTCCTCATAATCAAGCTCACGCCTGATTACCCTGTCGACAATATAGGGACGGAAAGGCTCAGCAGCCCGAGCCGGGAAGGAGAGCCGTCCCGATTGGGAGGGGTGCTGGTATTCTTCCCTGATAATGGCAGTTACTGCCTCCGGCGTTGACTTGACTATCGTCGTTGAATATTTGTTGCCACCTTCGATTAGTTTTATCAGCCTTTGCTCGTGTTTGGGTTCTACCTGTCCCAGAGATTCGCCACGGCTATTCGTGACGATTAAACCAGCCCCCTCAATCTTCAGATTCACTTTCGCACCGGCAATCATTTTGGCCAGTACCTCCGGTGGTGCCAGGCGATAAAGATTGACAATGCCGGCCTTGCCCACTTCCTCAATGAACTGCTGCGGCTCGACTTTTTGCAGTTCACCTTCAGTCGCATCCGCCGTCTCCGCCAGGTGGGCCAGACGCTCAAGGTTCTTTTCGGCAATAGTATTATAGGGGTCAAGTTCGATGGTTTTCTGGTAAGCTTGCCGCGCCAGGGCATACTCGCCTAGCTCCATATAGGCTCGACCCAAACGATTATAGGCATCGACATCGTTGGGGAAACTCTCCAGTATGCCTTTGTTAGCGGCGATTGCCTCCCGCCAGTGACCCTGCATGGCTAAAGCAATTGCCTGCCTGGTGGCCTGGCGTCTTACCGTGGTTCGTTTTTCTTCCTGGTATGCCATCGGCTACTCCCTCGCTAATTCCTACTCCGGTCTATCTTCGGTATCCAGCCTGAAGGCGTGATGCAAGGCGCCGAGTGCATCCTTAATCCTGGATTCGTGAATCAGGCAGGTTATTCTTATCTCTGAAGTAGTAATCAGCTCAATATTGATGCCCAGCTCACTGAGCGTGGCAAACATCCTGGCGGCATAGCCCGGTGTGTTTTGCATGCCGGTGCCGATGATACTGACCTTGCCCAGTTTGGCATCAGTAACACACTGCCGGGCACCAATCGATTTGGCGATGGGTGTCACCACCTCTAAAGCCTTGCTGAGTTCACTTCTGGCTACAGTAAAGGTCAGGTCGGTAATCTTATTGATACTGGCGTTCTGGACGATGGTGTCAACACTGACGCTGGCTTTGGCCAGGGCTTCAAAGATGGCCACGGCAATACCGGGCTGGTCGGGAACACCAACCACGGTTACCTTGGCGACATCGAGGTCATAAGCGATACTTCTCACCTTGTTGCGCACTTCCATAAATATGCCTCCATGAATCAGTGTGCCCGGCTTATCACTAAAGCTGGAGGCTACCAGAATGGGAATATGATATAGCTCTCCCAGCTCAACGGCCCGCGGGTGTATTACCTTCGAGCCGTAGGTGGCCAGCTCCAGCATCTCTTCGTAGCTAATCTCAGCTAGTGGACGAGCCTCAGGAACCAGCCGGGGGTCGGCAGTGTAAATCCCGTCGACATCAGTATATCTTTCACATGCCCTGGCGCCGAGGCTGGCGGCCAGTGCCACCGCCGTGGTATCAGAACCGCCCCGTCCCAGGGTGGTGATATCCATCCCTTCGGTAATACCCTGGAAGCCGGCGACAATGACAACCATACCCTGTTCCAGTTCTTTCACGACCCGCCTGGGGTCCACTTTCAAAATGCGAGCCCGGCTATGGTTGGCATCAGTCTGTATCCCCGCCTGAGCACCGGTGAGGCTAATGGCATCGTAACCCATCTCCTTGAGAGCCATGGCCAGGAGGGTGCTGGCCACAATCTCACCGGTGGAAAGGAGAACATCAAGCTCTCTCTCCCCGGGATGCTCCGTGACCTGATAAGCCAGCTTGATAAGGTCATCGGTGGTATCACCCATCGCCGAAGCGACGACCACTACCTGGTCGCCCTTGTCCTTTCGGACGGCAATGCGCCGGGCGACATTTTTAATCCGTCCGGCATCCGCCACCGATGTGCCGCCATATTTTTGAACAACTAAGGTCATATTCTCAACCCTGAAACAGATTACCTGGTAACCTTACCCCCTCGGTTCCCCTATCCTACCAGCTTGCTCGGTTCTGTTTGCATTTGGTTGGTCTGTCATTGCGGGCGAAGCGAAGCAATCTCGGAATGTGTTGTGAGATTGCCACGGGGTCTAACGACCTCTCGCAATGACAACTATTTCACTAAAGCAACCAAAACCGCATAGAACCGCTTTCCTCTTCCCTTGACAAGGGGATAGGTTACTAACAATCTCTTAATCGTTTAATTAGGCTATTCATAATATTATATCCTGGGTCAATAAACAAGCCCGTTTTTGCTGCCTCGGTTTCACTGAATCTGCGGGCGCCATTGGTCGTGAAGCCGTCTCCCCAGAGCAGAAATGGCACTGGCTCAGGACTATGGGTCTGAATTGAGATTGGAGTGGGGTGGTCAGGCATCATCAGCACCCGTAAGCGGTTTGGTTGCCAGGAGCGAAGCCGGCTTAAAACCTCCTTGTCGGTGCGCTCAATCGCCTCTATTTTATCATCAATTGAGCCGGCATGACCCGCCTCATCCGGTGCCTCAATATGAATAACGATTAAATCATGGTTTTGGATTGCTTTCAGGGCGCCCTCGGCCTGGGCGGCGTAATCGTTGTCCGGGCCATCGCTCACTCCCGGAATATCCAGGGCATCCATGCCAACCATTTGGGCTAAGCCACGGAGAAGGTCAACCCCGGAGGTCATTGCTGCCGAAAGACCATAGGCTTGCCGGAATGGCGGCATCTCCGGTACCTGGCCGCTACCCCAGAAGAGCCATATCATGCTCGCCGGGACATCACCCCGGAGCCGGCGCGCTTTGTTTACCTGATGTTCCAGGAGTACTGCCTCCGAGCGCTTCATCAGGTTGAGCAACAGGTCGCTGCCATCACCACGGGGTAGAAACCCGGCAATCGGCTTACCCGGTATGTCATGGGGTGGGGTGCATATCGCCTGTAGCGTGTCCTCCTTGTCCTTCAGCTTGCAGATATGCCGATAGCTGATACCGGGGTAAAAGCGAATTTGGTCACTGCCCAGGCTTTCGTTCAAAGCACCAATAAGCTGTCTTGCCTCTTCATTGCTGATGTGCCCTGAGCTGTAGTCCCACATCTTATCGTCACGAATCGCCACCAGGTTGCAGCGGAAAACGACCTCGCCTTCAGCAATGGGGATGCCCATACTCCTGGCTTCGATACTGGCCCGACCGCGATAGTATACCTGCGGGTTATAGCCCAGCACTGACATGCAGGCGCAGGCGCTGGATGGCTCCATTCCTGGCGGTACCGTGCGTGCCAGGCCGAGGTTGCCTTCTTTTACCATCGCATCCATATTTGGCGTATGAGCCAGTTCAAGACAGGTCTGGTTACCCCGGTCAGGTAGTGGCAAACCGGCGGCACCATCCATTATCAAAACGCAATATTTCATACTCCGTTTAACCCTATCTTGTTATTCTTTCTCCCTTTCATAAGGGTAAGGAGAATAGTTTTATTAAGAGAGGCACTGCCTCTCTTTGACACCCCGAATCACTAATAAAAGCCGTTATCTTTGCATTTGATTGGCCTGTCATTGCGAGACCATACGCCGCAGGCAAAGGCGAAGCAATCCGGGTGGAGGGTTTCGTCCTCCCAGATTGCCACGTCGCTGCGCTCCTCGCAATGACACCCCGGGATGAGATGGACTCACGGAGTCTCCTCCTCTCTTACGCATACTCCCCCTTCCCTTACTAAGGGAAGGGGGGCAGGGGGATAGGTTGCTAATCAATCTCATCCTTGCCGAATAGATTAAATCCGCCTATAATAACTACTGTATTCTTAACGGGGCGTAGCGCAGTTTGGTTTAGCGCGCAGCGTTCGGGACGCTGAGGTCGGTGGTTCAAATCCACTCGCCCCGACACTTTCTTACCCCTTCGGCCATTATACAGGCAAACAGGGGTTGATAATCTGGCTTCGGTTCTATGGCCACCAGTCTGCTACCCCGCAAGTGTATTTGGTGAAACACTTCTTTAATGAATGATTCCCGCTGGTTATCCGTTGTTCCGGGGTGGTTCCAAAGCGCAGTTAGGTTCGCCAATAATTGCTCTGCCCTATCGAAGTTGGGACAATAGATCGGTGTTGTAGCCGGTGCTATGGCTCTGAAATGCCGCTCTAGCTCTTGTTTCTCCTGTTTATAATCATCGTCACTAATATCTCCCCATAGATGTTGCTTTCTCAAGTTAGTTAACGCCCGCTCAAGCTTAGCTTGCTCTTGATGATCCGATGGGACGTCTTTCCCCTGGCATAAAGCCCTCATAACGGCTTCCTTCCATTCCTGATCCAAGGTTACGTAGGGCAACACTCCTTCTTGAAATTGGGACATAAGGTGCTCTACCCTGATTGAGTGAGGCTCAAGTTCACAGAAAGGACGCTTATGATAAAGACGTCGTATTACCTGACCATTGCTCCTGTGGACCGGCTGGCCCCCATAGTGGTTTCCGCATTGATCGCATACAGTCACCTTTGAAAAGGGGTAGGCTCGCTGTGCTGACCGGGGACGCCCTTCATAGTGTTTTGTCCTCTGCTGTTTCAACGCCTGGCATTGCAACCAAAGCGATTTTACTTCTCCCGGAACGTCATGGGCGCCTTCCTTGACTTCTTCATCTGGTTCACCAGGATGGTAGATTGCCTTGCCTTCATAAAACCGGTTGGAAAGGACGTGTTCTATGCTACCTTTGGTAAAGGGCTCTCCTTCCCGATTCCGATAGCCCTGAGCATTCAAATAATCAGCTAATGTACAGTAGGAATACTGACCAGAAACATAGCTTCGAAGGAGCGCGAGCAGGGTCTCCATTCCCCCTACCTTGGGGTTACCGCACAGGCCATTAAAGTCAGGCGCCTTTCGCTCCCGTTTCCCGTTATCCAGTTTTTCGCTCTTGTAGCCCAGCGGAGGCACACCGTTGGCGATGCCTTGTTCATGCTTCACCCGGAGACCATCGGTGACAAAGCGAGATAGGTTGCGGGAATATTGCTCATCCAGCACCTCGTTGATGCCCTCATTGAGGAAGTCATTGTCGTTGCCAGAGATAATTCCCTGAGAGACAAACACCAGAGTCTTGCCCAACTTCCTCAGCTCTGCCTTGTAACGGATGGCATCGGCACGGTTCCTGGCAAACCGCGAAGTATGATAGACCAGCAGGACATCAAAGCGGTCAATTTCAGCATCGGATAGAGCCTGGAGAAAGCCAGCCCGCTTCAACGTGGATGTGCCCGTGATGAAGTCAGTGTACCAGGAGTTACCCATGTGTAGGCTGTTGGTACGGGCGAAGTTCTCCACAGATCTGCGCTGCATTTCCGGCCCGAAGCCGTCACGTTGGTCAAGAGTGGAATCTCGGACGTAGCCCTCGGCTCTAAGCCCTTTCAGGTCATCGAAGGTCATCGCACGGTTCGTCTTTCTAACCGTCTTGGTGGTCGTCATTACGCTCACCTCCCCGACAATCTCGTACCTCCTCAGTGTATACACCGCGAAGCGTACTTGTCAACGCACCCCCGTAGCCATTCGGTGACGGCTGGCCGTGATTTTGCTCCCAGGTCAAGGCAGAGCACAGCATATCAGCCAGGATGGTTGCCAGCTTTTGCATTTCAATCGTGCTCATTTGCTCTTACTCAGTCCATATGGTAACCTGAGTTTCAAGGAGATTGTAAGCGGGCTAATTCCGGTGGGAATCCATATTAAATTGTTACATTTGAAGATTATGTGTGAGATACCGGGGTTGATGACGGATAAGGAGGCTGCGAGGCTCTATCGCCTTGAGGATCTTGGAGTATGCCTGTGGGGCTACTGGGGTGTGGAGCGCCCGGGCCAGCCCAAGCTTGCCAGCAAGCTGGCTAAAGAGGCCCTTCAGTTTTCTACTAGTAGCTCTTCTCGTGAACTACAGACGTCCCTCTTCCACCGGGATATCGGCAAGGGACGTGACGTCGGATGTCAATAACGGACACGAAACCTCTCATGCTGCCACTAGTCCTGCATAGTATCTTTGCTCAAAGACCGCAGGTGACAAGAAACCAAGTCCTGGCTGCAAGCGCTGCCGGTTATAGAATATCTCGATATACTCTGTGATGTCCCGTATTGCCTCCTGTCTGGTCCTGTACCGGCGGTG
>JAENIS010000116.1 GCA_016844285.1 Dehalococcoidales bacterium | reverse complement strand
ATCTCACTTACTCGTGGCAAAGTCGAGGATATTAAGACGGAGGCGCTCTGCCCCGTTCCAGCGGTCTATCTCCAGGTTATAGACAATATCGAGGGGAGAAGTTAGCTCCGCCAGGTAGCTGCCTAACCCAAAACCTACCCCATCCCATACCGTGCCACCCTGCTTTAGTTTCAGCCTCAGGTGCTCACCACTACCACCCATGGTGCGGCGGTCAACAATCTCGACGCTACGGCTGAGAAAGGTCGGTGCCGGATTACCCTTGCCAAAGGGGGCCAGCTTTTGCATCAGGGGAAAGGTATCTCCGCCCAGGTGGGACAGGCTAACCTCGGCATCAATATCCAGGGTAGGACGGAGGTCAAGCCCATCTAGCTGAGCGGTGGCCAACTCGGAAAGAGCTTGCTCCAGACGGGGCAGATTTCTGGTCGGCAGAGTAAAGCCGGCAGCCTGAGCGTGCCCGCCAAAATAAGTGAAGAGGCGGCTACACCGGGTCAGGGCACTGATGATATTGAACTCAGGGATACTGCGACAACTACCACTACTGAACTGCGCGCCGGTTCTGATAACCACCGCCGGACGATAGAACTCCTCAGCGAGCTTGCTGGCGACGAGTCCGCAGATACCGGCCGGGAAGTCTTCATCACCGACCATCACCAGCGGTGAGATACCCCGGGCGGCTACCTGCTCCCTGGCCTTATCCCAGGCCCTGGCGGTCAGGTTCTGCCGCTCGGTGTTTTTTTGCTCCAGCCAGATAGCCAGCTCGTGGGCTTCCTCTGGTGAATCAGTCGTCAGCAACCGGTAGCTGCTCATGGCGTGTTCCAGCCTGCCGGCGGCATTTAAGCGCGGGGCGATGACCCATGAGATACTTTCCGCATCAAGACGACTTGTCTGCTGTCCTACCTGAGTTAATATTTCTCTGAGGCCGAGGCGGGGGGAAGCATTAAGCACTCTCAAACCCTGGTTGACCAGATAGCGATTCTCTCCCAGCAAGGGGACCATGTCAGCGACCGTACCCAGAGCGACCAGGTCAGTTAGCTCATCAAGCTTTTTCTCCTTACCGATACCCTCGAACAAAGCCTGAAGAAGTTTAAAAGCGACCCCAACCCCGCTAAGCTCCGAAAAGGGATAGCTTGATTCCGCCAGCTTGGGGTTGACCACTGCCGTCGCCGGTGGGACGATGTCCGGCGGAGTATGGTGGTCGGTAATAATGACATCCAGTCCCATCCGATTCGCCCTCTTGACCTGAGCGAGAGCCGTAATGCCGCAATCAACGCTAATCACCAGGCTGATGCCCTGCTGGTGCAGCTTCTCTAAAGCCGCACTTTTCAGTCCATACCCTTCGGTCAGACGATGGGGTATGTAGGGTATCGCCCGGGCACCAAGATGGGATAGTCCTTCGACAAGCAGAGCGGTGGCAGTGACGCCATCGGTATCAAAGTCTCCATAGACAGCGATATTCTCTCCCGAAAGGAGAGCCTGGTAAATCCTGGCTAATGCCTGTGGTATACCTGGTAAGAGAAAAGGGTCTCCCGATAGACTTTCATCGGCAGCGAGGAAGGATTGAATCTGGGCAGGAGAGGTCAAACCACGATTATAAAGGAGTTGAACGATTAGCCGGGGTAAACCAGTGGTGGCGAGTAGAGACCCATCAGGAAGAGATGGCAGCCGGTTCCAACGACTATGGCCCAAGCCTATGCCTCGTGATATTCCCGGAAGACGAGAACTGAGTTGTGACCACCAAAGCCGAAGGAATTAGATAGAGCCGTGGTCACCTTAGCCCGGCGGGCGACATTAGGCACATAGTCCAGGTCGCATTCCGGGTCAGGGTGAGTAAGGTTAATCGTCGGTGGTATGATGCCGTGCTTGATGGTCATAATACAGATTGCTGCCTCGATAGCTCCGGAGGCGCCAATCAAGTGCCCCGTCATTGACTTGGTTGAGCTTACCGGAATACGGTAGGCGGCTTCACCAAATACCGTCTTTATGGCCATCGTCTCGGTCCTGTCGTTGAGCAACGTCGAGGTACCGTGGGCGTTAATATAGCCAATCTCGCTGGGAGCCAGCCCGGCTCTATCAATGGCTAGTTGCATGGCCCGAACCGCCCCCTCTCCGTCCTCATCTGGCTGGGTAACATGGAAGGCATCAGCGGTGGCTCCATAGGCCAGAATTTCCGCAAGGATATTGGCCCCGCGCTCCTGGGCATGAGCCTGACTTTCCAGGACGAGAATACAAGCCCCTTCGCTGATAACAAAGCCATCACGTTCCGCATCGAAGGGGCGCGACGCCAGTTTTGGGGCATCATTCCTGGTCGAAATCGCCTTGAGGGCATTAAAAGCGGTAATGCCGATAGGGTTGATTATCGATTCACTACCACCGGCCAGGGCAGCATCGGCACCGCCTCGCCGGATGAGTTCACAAGCGACTCCAATCGCATCGGAGCTACTGGAGCAGGCGGAGGTGGTGCACAGGTTTAGCCCCTTAATGCCCAGTGTTATCGATATCTGCGCCGCCGCCATGTCCGATATCATCATGGGGGCCAGAAAAGGGCTGACCCGACTCGCCCCACTTTCCAGGAATATCTTAGTCTGCTCAAACAGGGTAGTCAGGCCACCAATACCGCTGCCAACGATGACGGCGATGTTACTCTGGTTGGCCGAGTTGATATGGAGTCCGGCGTTTTGGACGGCTTGCTGACCGGCAGCCACGGCCAGCTGGGCGAAGCGGTCCATACGGCGGGCTTCCTTGCGGCCGATATAATTGATTGGGTCGAATCCCTTGACCTCACCGGCAAATTTGGTCTCCAGCGGCGCGGAGTCACACAGGGTAATATAGTCAATACCCGAATTACCAGCGATAATATTTTCCCAGGTGGTCGCCATATCCAACCCAAGCGGCGAAAAAGCCCCGATTCCGGTGACCACCACTCTTTTGTCACGGTCATTCATCAATCTCATCCCTCAGTTTGCATGCCCAATATCACGCTAGTATAATATATTCTCAGGCTGACAGTCAATTCAGGAAGAGGAAAGATTGTTTATCGACCTCACCCCCTTAATCCCATTTTCCTAGAAGGAGAGGGGGAGATAAAAAAAGAGAGGCTAATGCCCCTCTTAGACTCCCAAAGTTTGACTCTCCTTATGGAGTTTTTGAGAGGCTCTTAAGATGAAGGTTGCTTTAGAGACTTTAGGTTGTAAACTGAATCAGGCTGAAACAGAGTCCCTGGCCAGGCAGTTGGCCGAAGCCGGGCATAGTCTGGTATCATCTGTGGATGGGGCGGATATCTACATCCTTAACACCTGCACCGTCACTCACATGGCTGATAGCAAGGCCCGTCACCGGCTGCGTCTGGTGCATCGGCGGAATCCTGGTGCTCTCATCGTGGCGACTGGCTGC
>JAENIS010000115.1 GCA_016844285.1 Dehalococcoidales bacterium | reverse complement strand
CCGTGAGCTTCCAGCCCACCTTTCAAATCAGGCATATTGAATTGTGGATTATGCCGGGATTTGGTGATTGTCCTGACATCAGCGACCATCTCAATACGAAATCCCTCCAATATCTCCAGAAACTTATCAAAAGGACGTGTAGAATGCCCGAATGTGAAGATAGTTTCGCTCATATGACCCCTTTGGCCTGCAGCTTGTTAAGCAGTAAATGGAAATACACCAGACCTTGGTATGGCTGACACCGCGATGTTAGTCTTTTTATTTGTTTGTAGTCCGCTTTTTATCGAGATGAAACAGCCGTTGGAGATTGTTCTGTGCGCCTATGTCGTCGCCAGGAAAAGTGCCTAGTCTACCTAATTCTTTGAGAATCTTTGAGAGAGTAGGATTAGCCGCCCCGTGTAGTACCTTGTCGGCCACGCCAGACCCACTGGTTGATACCAACCCACCCATCTGTTGCCATTACTATATGGATTTTATCTTAGCATGACCCTGGCATCTATTACCCAATAGCCTTCTCCCCGTGGCATCACCTTTACAGGGTTGAAGTCCAGCTCAGCGATTTGTGGTATGTCCTCAACCAGCGCCGAGAGTCTGAGCAACAAGTCTTCGATTGCTTGAGTATCGCTCGGAGGCAAACCTCTAAACCCCTCGAATAGCTTTGCCATTTTGACAGAACTCACCATTTCCCTGGCATCAATATCCGTAATCGGGTGTAACCTGAGAGCTACGTCCTTAATAAGCTCAGCATATATGCCTCCTGAGCCAAACATAATGAGCGGTCCAAAAGAAGAATCCTGTGTCACACCTACGATTACTTCAATACCTTCTTTTACCATGCGCTGCACAGCGACCCCTTCCATCTCTTTAACACGGTCGATTTTGGCAAGTCTTTCCTTTATGCTGTTAAAAGCCTGCCTCACTTCACCTTCCGAATTGAGGTCAAGTATCACTCCGCCGACATCAGTTTTGTGCAAAATAGTGGAAGAAGTAAGCTTGACGGCGACAGGGAAACCTATCTTCGATGCCAGATTCGCCGCCTCATCCGGGGTCCGCGCCACCAGTGTCTCAACAAAACGTATGCCATAGCATTGAAGCAGATTAGCAATGTCTTTTGCTGAAAGCCATAACGGTCTCTGAATACTCTGTACCATTGCATCTTGAATGATTCCTCTCGCACGTTGGTGCCCTATACCACTGATTTGTGGAATCTTGCCCCTTGGTCGCTTCTTTAGCTCTGCATACTCGGCTGCCTTGGCTAGAGCTGAAACAGCCTCCTCAGGGAAGGGATAACATGGCACAAACTTGCCCTTGGAGCCTAACTTGGCTTTAAAGCCTCTTTTACCCAGAAAACAGGCCAGCAGCGGCTTCCCATTTCGCCAGAAGACAGGAGCGATACGGCTTATCGCATCCTCTATGGGTGCGGTGTCTGTTACCACCGGAGGTATAAATATGGCGAGGACGGCATCACTATCTTTATCCAAGGCGAGCACTTTTAGTACGCCATCATACTCTTCAGCGGTGGCACCGGCTGTCATGTCGAGGGGATTGTTAAGTCGGATATCTCTTTTGATAATAGACTTCAGTTTGCTTACCGTTTCCTGAGAGAATTCTGGTAGCAGCAGCCCATTGTGTACCGCAGCATCAGCAGCCATTATGCCTGGGCCGCCTCCGTTGGTTACAATGACCAGCCTCTTGCCCCCGGGTAATGGTTGGGTAGAAAGCAATGTAGCTACGTCGAAGAGTTCTTCCATGGCGCTAACCCTTATGATGCCAGCATCGTGAAAGAGCACGTCAGACGCTACATCTGAAGTAGCCATTGCCCCTGTATGCGATGACGCGGCACGTGAGCCGGCCTGGGTACCGCCGCTCTTAACGGCTATGATGGGTTTTTTAGCTGATACTTTCCTCGCGATACGGCTAAATTTGCCAGGATTACCAAATGACTCCATATACAGCAGGATTACCTTGGTCGCCGGGTCCTGTTGCCAGTACTGGAGCAGGTCGTTAGACGAGATGTCAGCACGATTACCTACACTAATGAAGGTTGAAATACCCATATTAAGATTATTGGCATATTCCAAGATGACCAGACCCATGGCACCGCTTTGTGAGAGAAAGGCAACATTGCCCTGCGGCGGAAAGACTGGAGAGAAGGTGGCATTAAGTACTACCTGAGGATCGGTATTGATTACTCCCATGCAATTTGGCCCCACCAGTCGCATGCCATGCCCAAAAACAACGTCTCTCAACTCTTTTTCTCGGGACGCTCCTTCCGGTCCTCTCTCTTTGAAACCGTCTGAGATGACAACTACAGCACGCACTCCCTTGCGGCCACATTCATCAGCCACCTTAGCCACTGCCGAGGCAGGCACAGCAATGATTGCAAGGTCAACAGTGCCAGGAACATCAAGTATCGAAGGATACGCTTTCACCGCCATGACTGATTCGGCATTGGGATTTACAGGGTATACCGTGCCCGAAAAGCCGTTCTGTAATATGCACTGCAAAAGAAGGTGACCGATTGTACCCGGATGTCTGGCGGCTCCTATTATCGCCACTGACTTTGGGCGTAATATAGAATTAAGTGAGGCTATTGTGGAAATACGCTCTCTCTCCTCCTCTTTCTTCATCACCGTTGCCGTCCGGGCTATGGGGAAAATGACATGATACACACCCGCCTCAAGTTCACTGGTAACGTGAAAGCCGTAGTCTCGGAAAACATTCATCATGTCCTCATTACCAGCCAGTACATCGGCTTCAAAAGTGGTAATGCCATTGTCACGGGCTATATTGGCCAACGACTCCATAAGTTTGGTGCCGATACCCTTACCTTGGTAAGCATCCTCGATAGCGAAAGCTACCTCTGCCGAACGTTTGTTGGGCAACCGGTAATACCGTCCGATAGCCACTATCTCTTTGCGCTGCTCCTTCATCACTTCCGCAACGAGGGCAAAGGTATTCGTATAGTCCACCATACAGAAGCGAACGGCGTCTTCCAGCACCATTTGCTTTAGCACGTGGTGGAAACGCAGGTATTTGGTATGAGTACTGAGTCTAGACAAGAAGGCAAGCCACTGCTCAGTGTCATCCTTCATTATCGGCCTCAGCCGTATACTTGAGCCATCACGCAGAACAGCTTCAGTTTCATACTTCGACGGGTATAGTGAGTTGATTTCATACGGCATATCTTTTAACACTCTATTTGTTGTCCATACATTATAATACAGTGAAACAACATTGTCATAATACGACCTCCAAGTCTGGGGAGTATCAAGAAACACACTATTCTGCACGCGGTAACAATAGTCCATTTTGTTATTGATGCTTATTCTATCTAGTCTTCAAGATGGCATTAATCCAAGGCCAGTTTGTTAAGCTTTTCAACGCCTTTCTATTGGATGCCATGTGTGCCAGTCCGTTTTC
>JAENIS010000054.1 GCA_016844285.1 Dehalococcoidales bacterium | reverse complement strand
TGTGCTTAGGTCAACAAGTTTGTGATCCAGACTACTTGAAGTAACGGCGTGGGAAATCCATTTCGTAGCCCTTAAAACCCGGGTATTTATATCGTCTGGCAAATTTCCATTAAGCACGTATTGCCAAATACCATGATTTTCCAAACCTTTATTAATAGTGCTATCCATAGGAACGACACGTGGTCGAAATCCCCTACGGGAGCTTATGCTTAACGAAGTCCCTTCTTGGGGTTTGACCCTTGGAATAACTATACTCTCTCCCAGTTCCCATAAGAACATCTCGTCAACAAGTCGAGCAAGCCTTTCCCTCACCCCAATTAATCTAACAACGTCAAGAACACTATTCACTTTAGAGAAGCCAGATTCGTAGGCTCTGTCTATTTCAGAAGCGTCTATTTCCGTTTTGGCTATTGACCTATCCACCCATTCCTCAAATATCGTGTCTTGGACTTCCGAGGCGCCTTCATTCAGACCCAGTTTATTAAGATAATCCCTTGTCAGCTTGAATATCTCAATATTCCCAAGACTGAACTTACCATTACCTGCATCGAAATTCTTAATGTGATATATGATGTCGAAAGTCTGGAGAGGTTTCTTGACTAGCTCGCAAAACTCTGCAAGTTTTTTATCGAGACTCTCTCTCGTTTTATAGGCACCTCCATTGGTGGTGACTTCCTTGAATAACTCCCACAGCTTAACATACAGGTCTTGAGAACTTATGTGATTGGGCACGAGTTCCCTGTGGAGAGCAGCAAAAGTCTGCCAATACTTCTTTCGTAAATCTGGCATAGTCGGTAGGAAGAAGTCCCAGCTTGGCATTTCCGTTTGGGACGTTATGTAGTTAACTATGTCTCTGTGATTTTGGTGGGTGGTACGTACTAATGTCCTTATGATACTTTCACATAATAGCATTATGGAAGTCCTTATCTCTCTATAGCCAGATTCTATCCCTCGTAGTAGTGGGTGTCAATGGTGGTGGTATTATTAAGGGAGATTATTAACTAACCTCACCCCCTGTATCCCCCTCTCCTGCCAGGAGAGGGGGATGAAAAAAAGAAAGAGGGCTACCGCCCTCTTAGATACCCCTGCTAAATCCCTCTTATCTCCCTTTACAAAAGGGAGAAGTATCCTATCTTGTCAGCACAAAGCTTCTATTTCCCCCTTTGAAAAAGAGCCTGTCCCGTGCTTGACACGGGAGGGACTAAGGGGGATTTTGTATTGCTTCTCTCTTACTTCTATACCCCCTTCCCTTGACAAGGGAACTGGAGCATTATCCATAGCGGGTGCGTTACCACACGTTGTCTTTGCGAGGAGCGAAGCGACGCGGCAATCCGGGTGGGGAAAGTCTCCCGCGCCCAACCCAGATTGCTTCGCCTTCCGACTTGAGTCGGAATGGTCTCGCAACGACCAATAGCGGCAGTACAACCGCAAGTGTTACCGAAGACTAGCCTTATTTACCCTTTTTCGCCGGGTCTATCGTCTTGGCCAGCTCCTCGAATAGCCGGCGCTGCTTTTCCGTGAGCGTTTCGGGTGTGACCACCAGTAGCGTGACAAGTTGGTCGCCGCACCTCTTGCCGTTGAGATGGGCAATACCCTTATTCTTGAGTCGAAAGACATGCCCGGTCTGACTACCGGCGGGGACTTTGAGCCTGGTTGTACCCCCAAGAGTCGGCACCTCTACCTCAGCACCGAGGGCAGCCTGGACAAAATTGATTGGTAGCTCATAGAGGATGTCAGCACCATCCCGCTGGAAACACTCATGCGGTGCGATGGACACGGTAAGATAGAGATTACCGGGTGGAGCACCTTTTAGCCCGGCGTCCCCCTCGCCACTGAGGCGTATCTGGTTACCATTTTCTATCCCGGGCGGAATCCCCACCATAATGCTGCGCTGGTGCTTTTCTTTACCGCTGCCCCGGCACCCGGTGCAGGGCTGGCTAATAATGCGGCCCTCCCCGTGGCATTGGGGACAGACCGTGATATTGGTGAAGCGTCCGAAGATGCTCTGCTGTACACGGCGCACCTGCCCGCTACCATTACAGTTGGGGCATCGGCTGGGCTGGCTACCAGGCGGGCTACCCGTGCCGTGACAGAGCGGGCAATACTCCGTGCGCCAGAGGTTGATTTCTTTTTCAACACCAAAGGCGGCTTCCTCAAGGGTAATGGTAAGTTGGCCGTGGAGGTCAGCACCGTGCTGGGGAGTTTGACGGGTGGTGGCGGTTTCGCCAAAGAAAGCATCGAAAATATCACCGAAACCGCCGAAATCAAACCCTTCAAAGCCACGCCCGAAGGGGTTGTCACCAGCATGGCCAAACTGGTCATAGCTAGCCCGCTTCTCCGGGTCAGAGAGCACCTGGTAGGCTTCGTTTACCTCCTTGAACTTCTCCCCGGCAGATGGTTCGTGGTTATGGTCAGGGTGACACTTGAAGGCCATCTCACGGAAAGCCTTCTTTATCTTTTCATCGGTGGCATTCCGGTCAATACCAAGGACTTCGTAGTAATCCCGTTTTGTTACCATGATAGCTTGCTACCTCACCCCCTTAATCCCTCTCTCCTTCAAAGGAGAGGGGGAAGAGATATATGAGAGGGGGCGAAGCCCCTCTTAAACTCCCCTTAGATATTCTAGTAGAAAAAGGGGGCTTTCTCAACTGCTGAAATCCACTTTGCTGAAATCCACTTAATCGTCTTACCCCTCTTATTCCTCTCTTCTTAAGAAGGAGAGGGCAGAAACTTAGAGAGGGGGCTTTGCCCCCTCTCTTACTCGCACTCCCTCTTCCCTTACCCTTTGTGCCTATACTTCGCGGAACTCTCCTTCGACAGTCCCTTCCTTACCACTTTGACCTGGAGTCTCACCACCCGGCGGTGGCTCGCCACCGGGAGGAGGTGGCTGCTGTTGTTGCTGCTGTTGCTGGTAGACCGCCGCCCCAATCTTCTGCATGGACTCGTTTAATGCCTGAGCCGCCCGGTTTACCGCCTCGATATCGCTCCCCTGCAGGGCGGTGCGCACGGCTTGAATCTTACCTTCAACATCCTGGTTCAGGTCGGCAGGTATCTTCTCTTTTTGCTCGCGCAGTGTCTTTTCGGCAGTATAAGCCAGAGTATCGGCAGCGTTGCGTGTTTCAATGTCCTCGCGGCGTTTGTTATCCTCAGCCGTATGCATCTCGGCTTCCTTCCGCATCCGCTCGGCCTCTTCTTTGCTGAGTCCGCTGGAGGCGGTGATGGTGATTTTCTGCTCCTTGCCGGTGCCCTTATCGAGAGCCTTGACATTGAGGATACCGTTAGCATCAATATCAAAGGTAACCTCAACCTGGGGCATCCCCCGCGGTGCTGGCAGAATGCCATCGAGGATGAACCGACCCAATGTCCGGTTATTGGTTGCCATTGGTCTCTCTCCCTGGAGAACATGGATTTCCACGCTGGGTTGACTGTCTGCCGCCGTGGTGAAAATCTGGCTCTTCGAGGTGGGGACGGTGGTATTACGGGTAATCAGCGGTGTCATTACTCCGCCAAGCGTCTCGATACCCAGGGTAAGCGGCGTAACGTCAAGTAAGAGAACATCCTTGACCTCTCCCTTGAGCACACCGCCCTGGATAGCGGCGCCGACTGCCACCACTTCATCGGGGTTGACTCCCTTATTCGGCTCTTTGCCGAAGAGTTGCTTCACTTTTTGCTGAACGAGTGGCATTCTGCTCTGTCCGCCAACCAGAACCACCTCGCTAATCTGGGCAGCCGTCTTGCCGGCGTCAGTCAGTGCCTGGCGGCATGGTTCCAGTGTCTTATCCACCAGTTCCATGACCAGTTGCTCCAGCTTAGCCCGCGTCAGGGTGTAACTAAGGTGCTTAGGGCCACTGGCGTCAGCGGTGATAAAGGGAAGATTAATCTCTGTCTGCTGCACTGTTGATAGCTCAACCTTGGCTTTCTCCGCCGCCTCCCTTATCCGCTGTAAAGCCATTCTATCCTTCCTCAGGTCGATGCCCTGGTCTTTCTTGAACTCATCGCATAGCCAGTCCATAATCTTCTGGTCAAAGTCATCGCCACCCAGGTGGGTATCACCGGCAGTCGATTTTACCTGGAAGGTGCCTTCACCAATCTCAAGAATGGAGACATCAAAGGTGCCGCCACCAAGGTCGTAGACAGCAATCGTCTCCTCCTTCTTCTTGTCCAGGCCATAAGCCAGCGCCGCGGCAGTTGGCTCGTTAATGATGCGCAATACATTGAGTCCGGCGATAGCGCCGGCATCCTTGGTTGCCTGGCGCTGAGCATCATTGAAATAGGCCGGTACGGTGATGACCGCATCGGTTACTTTTTCACCAAGGTAAGCCTCGGCATCCGTCTTTAGCTTTTGCAATATCATCGCCGAGATTTCTTCTGGCCGGTACTCTTTGCCACCCATCAGCACCCGCACCTCATTATTCGACCCCCGGTTTACTTTATAGGTCTTGCGGCGGGCATCTTCCTCGACGGGAAGCTCTCGCCCGGCCGGCTCTCCCCACTTGCGCCCCATGAATCGCTTGATGCTATAGATGGTATTATCCGGGTTAACAATCGACTGGCGCCGGGCCAGTTGCCCGACCAGGCGCTCGCCATTTTTGTTGACGGCAACCACGGAAGGGACGAGCGTACTGCCTTCCGCCGAAGGAATAATCTTCGGCTCGCCACCTTCCATTACCGCAATCTCACTAAAAGTTGTCCCTAAGTCAATTCCTACTGTCTTTGCCATTATTTACTCCTCCTTTCGGTCAAATGCTTGTCTCGCAATGAAGACTAAGACCAGGCCTTACCCCGGTCATGTTCTGCCTTGTCTTTCTCCCCATTCCCCACTACCACCTTACTTGGGCGAAGGATTTGGTCACGGAACCTGTACCCTTTTTGTACTTCGGCAAGGATGATACCTTCCTGACCGTTATCCTCTCTGACGGCTTCGTGCAAACGGGGGTCAAATGGTTCTCCCACCGCCTCAATCAGGGATAACCCCTGTGTCTCCAGAGTTGTCCTGACCTTACGGTCAATTAATCTAATCCCATCCACCCAGCTAGTCCTCGCCATTTCAGGGGGTATGGCGGTAAAGGCTCGCTCCAAATCATCAAGCACCGGCAAAAGTTTAAGGATGAGTGAAGAATTGGCCAGTTGGCTAACCTCCTGCTTTTCCTGCTCGCCGCGCCTTTTGTAGTTGATGTAGTCCGCCTGTGCTCTCTGCCAGTTAGCTAAGTAGGTTTCCGCCTTCTGTTTCTCCTGAATCAAAGCCTGCTTTAGCTCTCCGGCATCCTCTTCTTGAGTAGCTCCCCCCGTCTCTATTTCATTCCGCAAATCTTCATCGGCCATTATTATCCTCTCTACTGAGCGCGATTCTGGTTTACCTCGTCAGCCTCTTTTCTTCCGTATAGTCCGGTCATCAGCCTGGTCAACACGACAGATAGATAGTCCAGGGTAACAATGGTGCGGGCGTAGGGCATACGCGTCGGGCCGATGACACCAATCGTGCCTACCGCCTCTTCGGCTGGACCGTATCGGCTAATTGCCACGCTGTATTCGTGGATGGACTGTAATTTATTCTCCTTACCAATCACTACTTGCACCCGATGGCTGGTTACCCCGGCCGGGACGATGCTGCTCAGCAGGTTTCGTTGCTCAATTAATTCCATTAGTGTCAGTGCCATACCACGGCTATGGACAAGCTCAGGCTGGCTCAACGTCAGGCGTAAGCCATCCAGGTAAGGCTCCTCGTATTCCTTGTTATCTTCGTCCGCCATGATTTGAACCATGCAGTCGGTGATTTGCTGCTCGCCTGGTGACAATGTTATCTCTTTGGCCAAAATCTGTGAGCGAGTTAAGCCGGCATAGACGGCACTCAGCTTGTTGGCCATCGCCGTTAGGTCTGATTGAGAAATAGCCTGCTCAAAGGTCGCCAGCCGCTCTCTTAATTTGGCACCCATGAGGACAAGAACGACCAGCGTGACATACTCCTGCAGACTGACCAGATCAAGACGCTTGAACCGGCAGGCTTCCGCCTTGGGCAAAGTAACCACCGCCGCATTCTGCACCATCTGAGCGATGAGTGTCGCCGCCAGACTTAGCCATTCCTCCAGTTCCTTCTCCACCTGATGGAAGACGTGGCTTATCCGCCTCTGTTCGGCGATAGGGAGACTGATATTACTGAGGGAATCCACATAGTGGCGGTAGGCCTTGTCGGAAGGGACGCTGCCGGCAGAAGAGTGAGAGCGCGTAATATACCCCTCCTGCTCCAGGTGTGCCATCTCGCTACGGATGGTAGCCGGGCTGACACTCAACTCACAGTCGTTGGTAACCGTCTGCGAAGGTACTGGCTTCGCCTGGGTGATATATATCGTCACGATTGATTTGAGTATCTTCTCTTCTCTTACTGATAGCATAATCACCTCTAATTAGCAGTCTAAGCCTTAGACTGCTAATTACTTTGTACCATTTTTAGGGGTAGTTTGTCAAGCGAAACCGCCGGCTTGGGCATAAATCCATAGGGAGGGTTACTGTGGGTAGGACGTGAACTATCTGGGGAAGCGGGGACTCGAACCCCGACGCCTTGCGGCACAAGATCCTAAGTCTTGCTCGTCTGCCAATTCCGACACTCCCCCAATCAGGACCGGATAAGCTAAAATTCCGTCTCTAGTAAAACGATGTTACCGGGGTAAATACGGATAGTTTATCCACCAAATGTTAACAGAAAATAGGCCTTGTGTCTATCTTCATCAGGCTGAAACTGTCTGGTGTCCTGTCTAGTTTAATTATTGAATAATGACTGCTTCAGCACACATCACCATTTCCTGATGACCTCATCCCCTATATCCCCTTTTCCTACTCAGGAGAAGGGGAAGAGATTTAAGAGGGGGGCTACGCCCGTAGGGAAATCCCCCTTATTCCCCCTTTGAAAAAGGGGGAAACGTCCTCTCCTTTTAGTAAAGGGAGATTGGGAGGGATTGGTTTCGTGAGGCGTCTAAGAGGGGCGAAGCCCCTCTTTCTCTATTTCCCCCTCTCCTCTTAGGAGAGGGGGATTTAAGGGGGTGAGGTCGTCCGTAAATGGTGATGTGTGCTGAAGCAGTCATTATTCAATAATTAAACTAGACAGGACACAGACAATCCTAAAGGGGCTTGCCTGCCCTTCAACACCACCCATAAAGGTGGCAGTTTATGGTAAAATACAGCTTAACTGCAATGCATTGTACTGGCGTCGACATCATTGAGATTGAGCGTATCCAGCAGGCCATCAGCCGTTGGGGAGCGAGATTCCTTGACCGGATTTATACCGAGGCAGAACTGAGGCTATGCCAGGAGAGGCCTCCGGCTCTGGCAGTCCGCTTCGCCGGGAAGGAAGCCGTGATGAAAGCCCTGGGCACCGGAGTCAGGGGTGTTAGCTGGAAAGAGATTGAGATACTGCCCGACCCTCTGGGTAAGCCTCTGGTCTATCTCTACGGTAAGGCACAAAAGCGGGCGGCGAGCCTTGGTTTGGACGGTCTGGCCATCAGTCTTTCCCATTCCAGAGAATACGCCGTTGCCTTCGTCGTTGGCGAATTAGATGGTGGCAAAGCCACTCTGTAAAATCCCATCCTGGCTATCTCTATCTGGCTCTTTCCTCGATGAGACGCTCCCCGTATTCAAGCAGCAATTTGGTTTGTGCTGCGGGAACTTTCTTTGTCTCAAGATAGGTCCTCAGTGCCTCAAGTGGAGACATTTCCTCAGTGTTCCACTTTCCCAGCCTGAGACGGGCTTCCCGCCTGACATCCCGGGCAATGGTAAAGTAGTATGCCTCTTTTAGGGCATACTTGATGTCATTCTCCCGGAGCTGTCCCTCAACCTCTGCGGGCAGACTAATCTCGACTCGCACAATGGACTCACTTACCTTCTCCTGGCTGTCGGCAATTGCCTTGAGCACCGTCAGCGTTGGCTCGCTATCCTCCGGCTCAATACTCACCGTAATCGTCTGAAAACGGCGCCCGTTCAACGGCTGGAAGTCAAAGGAGACCAGCCTTTTACCTGTTTCCTGAGCCGGGTCGATTTCGACCAGGTAGAAGCCCTTATCATCGGCCTCCTCGCCAAAGTCCAGCCGTTCCAGGCTGCCGGCATAGACCACCGGAGGGTTTGTCCCCAGAACCTGGTGCTTGTGAATATGCCCCAGGGCGATATAATCAAAGGCAGGATTGGCCAGGCTACTCAGCAGAAGGGCATGCTCCTGCCCGATGGTCATGAGGCGCTCCGAGCCTATCTTCGCGCCAACGGCCAGGACATGAGCCGCCAGTATTGCCGGTAAAGCAGGGTCAATCCTGGAAACATGGTCGGCAATAATGTTGGTTAATACCTGCTGTAGTTTCTGGTTGAGCTGGTCAAAGTTGAGATTTTTGGTTTCCTCCTTGCTGAGCAGGGAGCTGCGCCTTGGCCAGGGCAGGGAAGCTATCTGAATAATGCCACTCTTAGTTGGAATTCGGTAGACATCAGGACGGTTAGAGACATAAACGTTCTCCACTGCCAGAGTATCGAATATCTCGGTGGTCGTCGCCTTGCCCATGGCGTTAGGCAGGTCATGGTTGCCCACGAGCAGGAAGATAGGAATACCGGCGGTGGATAGCCGGCTGATGCGCCGGGCGAACTCCCTTTGCTGGGTCGGGGTTGGCTCACGGCTCTTATAGGCATCGCCGCAGAAGAGAACCAGGTCGACCCTTTTCTCTACAGCATAGTCTACCACCTGGTCAAGAGCTTTCAGGAAGTCCTGAAGCCGGGTGGATAGCCCTGTCTCCGGGTCGAGCCGACCGTAGCTCTCGACGCCGAGGTGAAGGTCACTAAAGTGGAGGATTTTCAACTCCTATACCCCTCAGTCAGTTAACTATTGGTAGGTACGTATTGACAAGGCAAGGCAAGGCATGGTATAGTATAGGCAGTAAACATGATTGTAGCTAATCCGGGGGGATAGGTCATCCGGTGGATGGCCTATCCCCCCATCTAGTTTCTCCGGGTACTTTCATATGTGATATTAGGCATCACTTTTTTTGTGACCAACTAATGCCGCAAGCTTGAATGATGTTGCCAGTTTCTCCTGGTCGCTCGTCAATCTCCCGCCCGCACAGTTTCTTACGAGGTCAGCTATTATATGCACTAGTTGCAGAGCACCTACGTACTCTGAATCTGCAACAGTTAGATGTTTTATTGGTGGTATTGCAAACGGTTGCCTAATTTGTGTTTTGCTGTTCAAATAGGATAGTGTGTTCACTCTCTGCGTTTCCGAAAACATAACACGATCCAGCACAAGGTCAATATCATCATTAGACATAGCTTCCCCTGAGAAATGCATCTCAAGTAGATGACGCAACAAATAGTTCCTGAGATAATATCGCCAGTCTGTTTCAGGAATGTCGAGGCCATCCTCTACCCATTGCAGGTAACGCCCACCATATCGCTTCTTGTCTAGATACAAGCCACTTACTTTTATTAGTCCAGCTTCAACTAGTGAGCTAATACCTCGTAATAAGTTGAGATGAGCGATTGGTTTCTGTGGTAATGCTTCTACCTCTGGAAACATGCCTGACAGTAGGCGGTAACTAAAAAGCAACCGTCGTATGGAAGCATAGCATCTGCTATGCACCTGTAGCCCTTCTTCTCTACCGTAGTTCCTCCCGGAGGCAGCACTAAGAAGTCTTCGCCGGCGAGCTTGGCTTGTAGCGTTTGCTTGAGTGTAGCCACGGGGACTCGTATCTGGTTCATGCTATCGCGCTCCCGGATGGTGACTTGGTTATCTTCCAGTGATTGGAAGTCAATCGTAATGGAGAAGGGAGTGCCAATCTCGTCCTGGCGGCGGTAGCGGCGGCCAACGCTCTGGGCATCATCGTAGCTTACCATCCAGCAACGGCGCAACTCCGCATCTATTTCTCTGGCCATCTTGACTAATGGCTCACGCCGGCTCAAGGGCAATATGGCCACCTTTACCGGAGCCAGTGCCGGATGGAGACGGAGGACGACTCTGGTTTCGTCCTTACCTGTCCTGAGCGGAGCCGAAGGATCCGGCTCTTCATCGTAGGCATCGCAGAGGAAGGCCAGCACCGAGCGGTCGACTCCGGCTGATGGCTCAATAACATAGGGAATAATAGTCTCCTTGGTTTCCTCATCGAAGTAGGCCAGGCTCTTGCCACTAAAGGTGGAATGACGGGTGAGGTCGAAGTCACCGCGGTTAGCAACCCCTTCCAGCTCCGCCCAGCCCATCGGGAAGAGGTACTCAATATCAGAGCAGCAGCGGGCATAGTGAGCCAGCTCCTCTTTATCATGTGGTCTCAGGTGAAGGTTGTCTTTCTTGACGCCCAGCTTTAGATACCAGTTGAACCGCTGCTCAAGCCAGTAGTTGAACCATTGCTCATCGCTGCCAGGCTTGACAAAAAACTCTATCTCCATCTGCTCAAACTCGCGACTGCGGAAGATAAAGTTACCGGTGGTAATCTCGTTACGGAAGGATTTGCCTATCTGGGCAATACCGAAGGGGAGCTTCTTGCGCGTCGTATTCAGCACATTCTGGAAATTGACGAAAATACCCTGGGCGGTCTCCGGACGCAGGTAGACGATATTGGCCTCTTCCTCCACCGGCCCCATAAAGGTCTTGAACATCAGGTTGAACATGCGTGGTTCGGTTAATTCGGGACACTTATCAATCTTTAGCTCATCGCTGCGCCAGCGCAGGTGGCAAGCCTTGCAATCGACCATCGGGTCGGCAAACCCCGCAAGATGGCCACTGGCCTCCCATATTTTGGGGTGCATCAGGATGCTGGAATCGAGACCGGCCATATCATCCCGCTCCTGCACCATTGCTCGCCACCAGGCTTCTTTCACGTTCCGCTTCAACTCGACGCCCAGCGGCCCGTAGTCCCAGCAACTGGATAGCCCGCCGTAAATCTCGCTGCTGGGGAAAATAAAACCGCGCCGCTGGCAGAGAGAGACGAGCTTCTCCATACTGACTTTACTTGGTGTTGCTTCTGGCATTTTTGTGCTCCTTAAAGATTGTTTAATAACCTATCCCCTAACCCCTTCCCTTAATAAGGGAAGGGGGCAATTATTTGAGAGAGGCAAAGCCTCTCTCAAACACTCTCTTACGAGGTGTGGGGCTTCGCACCCTCTCTTGAAATCTTATCCCTCTCCCCCCAACGAAGAGTCAAAGAGAGGCTTTGCCTCTCTTCAAAACCTCTTCCCCCTCTCCTTCGTGAAGGAGAGGGGGATTAAGGGGGTGAGGTTAGTAAACGCTTTCCTCCCCAGGGTTCTGTATGGGGAGTGCTACCGGCTAGTTCCCCGGACATCCCGGATGGCCTGCCTAAAGAACAGAACTAGGATAAGACCCCCTACTACCACGATAATCGTGGCCATTGCCCACAAGGGTAGGATGTGTATTTGGTAGGCATTGTAACTGAAAATATCGAGCATGGCAAAGAAGAGCAGTGCCTGGGGTAACGCCACCATATTACCCATCAACCGGATGATTTTCTCGGTCTTTACCTGTGCACTCTCCGTCGGCTTCAGTAAGGTAACTAGTTTGGTGATGCCCAGGGTGAAGGCACCGGCTAGCAGGGTGAGGAAAAGTTGGGGGACAAGCAGCCAGAGAACGATTGTACCCCGCTTCAGCCATCTATCTGGTGAGCCATCAGACTGGAATTGATAAGCCACATCCCCCGGCAGACGCTGATAGAAAAAGGCAACGAGAATTAGGGAAAGGAGCAGAAAGGCGATGGGAATATAAACATAGCTCCAGTGGAAGACGATGGTGATTCCCACTGGTTTGCTTTTGACTGTTTGCCTCAAGTTAGACATGAACCTCTCCAGACGCAGGGTCGATTAGTATGTAGAGGATACCAGCTTTTATTCCGGCTGTAAAGGTGAAGAGGCAGTTTGACAGGCATCGCACCATGCCGTAGAATTTGGCTAGGTCGGGGTACTATGCCTCCCACTGACTAGCAGTTTTCCTGTTCCCTGACATTAATTGAGGAGAAAAGCGATGGCGACTGGCTCATCAACCTTGATGACGACTAACCTGCCTTTACCCTTGTTCATCCGTGGCAAGGTGCGGGATACCTATGAGCTGGGTGACCGGCTACTTATTGTCGCCACGGACCGAATCTCCGCCTTCGATGTGGTTTTACCAGTTGGCATTCCGGATAAGGGCCGGGTACTGAATCAACTCTCCGCCTTCTGGTTTAGCCAGACGGCGAATATAATTACCAACCATTTGGTCGAAGTCGTTGACGATGTTCAATGCTTGAACCAGTATCTCCCCAAAGAGAGCCATTTCGCCTACCCTGCTTATCTGGCCGGACGCTCGATGATTGTCAAGAAGGTGGAGCGGGTTCCCGTAGAGTGCGTCGTGCGTGGCTACCTTGCCGGGTCGGCCTGGGCCGAATACCAGCAGTCCGGGGTCATTTCTTGGCTGCCTTTGCCCGCAGGCTTAAAGGAGAGCGAGGAGCTACCCGGGCCGGTGTTTACGCCGACTACCAAAGCCGACACCGGGCACGACCTGCCGTTGACGATAGCTGAACTGAACAAGCTGGTGGGCAAGGCTCTGGCAGAGGAACTAAGGAGGAAAAGCCTCGCCCTTTATCACTACGCCCGGGAGTATGCTCGTGCCAGGGGCATCATCATCGCTGATACCAAGATGGAGTTCGGGCTGGATGATGGCCGGCTTATCCTCATTGATGAACTGCTGACCCCGGACTCATCCCGTTTCTGGGATACCAGAGAGTATGCTGGTGCAAGCGGGCTGGAACAAAGAGCCACCCGCCCCGATGCTCCCCACCGATGTCATCGCAGCCACCGCCAGAAGATACCGGGAGGCTTATGAGCGGTTGACGGGGAAGAAATTGGGATAGGAGTAAGCGATGATTAAGCATTTGAAATTTCAAAAGATACAGGCAGTAGAACGTCGGGGAGCTTTGATGCTGGTCTGGCTCTTAGATGACGAAGGCAATATGTATGATTGGGCGCCAAAATGGGATGACGTGGAGCAAATCTTTTTGAAGCAGATAAACGTAGAACGTTTTAATAAGCCCGAAAGCGAATGGCTTAACAAATTTGCCAAGACTGCACAAAATGTGGTTGAAGGCGCTCAAAGAATCCAGTCCGCTGTTAAAGTTAGCGGCCACTTCGACGCGTTGCGCGAGGGTGAACTGGTTCTGAACAAGTCTCGTTTCACCCCCGGATTTGAGGTAACCCTGCTGGTGCAAGCGGGCTGGAACAAAGAGCCACCCGCCCCGATGCTCCCCACCGATGTCATCGCAGCCACCGCCAGAAGATACCGGGAGGCTTATGAGCGACTGACCGGGAAGAAGCTTATCCCTCCAAAACCTCTTTAGTGCTGGGCATCTCACCGGCAATCCGAAAGTCAATTCTGGTGGCCAGGTCTAAAGCCCGGCCCAGGGCTTTGAAAAGTGCCTCGGCTTTATGGTGGTCGTTCTGACCGTAAAGAATCCGGGCATGAAGATTGAGCTTGGCTTCAAGAGCGAAAGACTCTAGGAAGTGGCGGATAAGGTCGGTAGGAAAGCCAGCCATATCATTCTTGCTGAAGGATAGCTCTAAAACTGCATATCCTCGACCACTTATGTCAACTACGACCGTCGCCAGGGCATCATCCATCGGCACCGAGGCATCAGCCATGCGGACGATGCCCCGCTTCTCCCCTAACGCCTGGGACAAAGCTCTACCCAGGCAAATCGCTACATCTTCGATGAGGTGATGCTGGTCATCACCGCTGGCGGTAAGTTGGAGGTCAAATCGGCCGTGCTGCATCACTTGCGACAACAGATGGTCGAACATCTTAATCCCGGTATTAATCTCCCACCGCCCACTTCCATCGAGGTTAAGCTCTAAGCTAATCTTCGTTTCCTTAGTTTCCCGCTTGACAATCACCTGCCTGGCCACTTATCTGCCCTCCTATTCTTGAGGAATAGACCATCTCACCCGTCGCAATTATACTTAATTATAACCCGAAAACCATCAGCTATCCAATTGCAGCCTGATATTGTTTAGGGAACCTATCCCCCTGCTTCCTTCCCCCTTAGTAAAGGCTTTGTATCAAAAGTGATTTCCTCATTGTCACCCTGAGCGTAGCGAAGGGTCTCGGGGTGGTGGGTATTATTGTTTTACCACTAGCCCCACACCCAGATTCTTCGTCGCTTCGCTCCTCAGAATGACATTTGATACAAGACTCTTAGTAAGGGAGAGGGGGTAAAAACAAGAGAGGGGGCTAAGCCCGGAGTGAAATCACCCTTAGTCCCCTTTGCCAAAGGGGTAGGCTTCTCCCTTTCTTCAATGGAGAACAAGAGGTATTTAAGCATGAGAGTCAAAGAGAGGCGAAGCCTCTCTTATAAATCTCCTTCCCCCTCTCCTTTCAGGAGAGGGGGATAAAGGGGGTGAGGTTAGCACATAATAGTGCTATAATGTTTTGAGCAAACTGAAGCTGTTTCTTTAGGGGGGTAAATTTTTAATGGATGAACTAAAAGTGTTTACCGGTAATGCCCATCCGGCCTTAGCCCGGGCTGTGGTTGAATATCTGGGCATACCCTTAGGGCAATGCGAGGTCTTTGAGTTCAGTAACGAGAATATATTTGTGCGTCTTATGGAAAATGTCCGCTCCCGAGATACCTTTGTTATTCAACCCTTCTCCTCCCCCGTCAATAAAAATCTGGTCGAGCTTTTGATTATGATTGACGCCTTGAAGCGAGCCTCCGCCGGACGTATCACCGCCGTCATCCCCTACTATGCCTATGGTCGCACCGACAAGAAAGACCAGCCTCGTGTGCCCATCACCGCCCGGCTGATTGCTGACCTGCTCACCGTTGCCGGGGCGAATCGTTTGCTGACGGTAGATTTGCACGCTGCCCAGATACAAGGCTTTTTCAACATACCGGTTGACGAGCTTACTGCCCTTTATCTGTTAAGTGACTATTTCAAGAAGCAGCATCTTGATGACATGGTTGTGGTCGCCACCGATATTGGCATCTCCGGGCGAGCCCGCGACCTGGCCGCTAAACTTAATGCCCCGCTGGCTATCATCGAAAAAAGACGGCTGGGCAACCATGACCAAACCGAGACACTTAATGTTATTGGTGAAGTCGATGGCAGGGTAGCCCTTACTGTTGACGATGAAATAGACACGGCCGGCTCTCTGGTCAATGCGGTTGCGGCCTTAATGGAACGAGGGGCAAAGGAGGTATACTCTTGCTGTACCCACCCGGTGCTCTCTGGTCCGGCAATCAGGAGGATAGCCGGCTCTTCGGTAAAAGAGGTAGTTGTGACCGATAGCCTCCCCGTCACCGGTAGCAAGAAACTGGATAAAATTACCGTTCTATCCATCGCCCCCCTGCTCGGTGAAGCTATCCAGCGTATTCATACCGGGCAGTCGATTGGGGCGATGTTCGCCTAAACCTAAAAATCCTGACTGAAGAGATTGTTTCTTAAACCTCACCCCCTTAATCCCCCTCTCCTTCCTGAAGGAGAGGGGGAAGAATATTAAAAGAGGAGTTAACCCCCCTCTTAAACACCCTTTTATGGATTACCAAAACGGTCTTTATCAGGTCTTCTCCTTTTGAGAAAGGGAGAATGAGAGGGATTTCAAATCCCCCTGTGTCCCCCTTTGCCAAAGGGGGAAGACGATTTTTAGAGAGGGGTTGAGCCTCTCTCTTACTTACTGCCCTCTTCCCTTACTAAGGCAAGGGAGACAGGGTGATAGATTGGTCAACAATATAAATATTTAGGAGCAGACAGGATAAGATATGCTGAAATGGTTAGGTAGTCTTGTAGATTCCAATGAGAAAGAACTAAAGCGCTTACAGCCGCTCGTCGATGAGATAAACTCGCTTGAGCCGGAGTTTGAAAAACTCAGTGATGCTGAGCTTCGGGCGAAGACGGAAGATTTCAGGGCTAGATTGGCCAAGGCTACCGCTGAAATCCGACAGGAGCTTAACGATGCGCGTCATGGTTTGGCAGAGACCGAGCACAAACTTGCTGAAAGACAGGAAGAGCCGGAAAAGGATGAGCTAAATGACCAGCACCAGGGGTTCGAGAAGCGAATCAGCCAGCTTGAAAAAGAGCTTCGGGAGGTTGCCAGCGAAGTCCTGGATGAGCTTCTCCCCGAAGCCTTTGCCGCCGTTCGTGAAGCCGCCCGGCGGACAATTGGTCAGCGCCACTTCGACGTCCAGCTAATGGGCGGCATTATCCTTCACCATGGCAAAATCGCCGAGATGAGGACCGGTGAAGGCAAGACACTGGTGGCTACTCTCCCTCTCTACTTAAATGCCCTTGCCGGTAAGGGCTGCCACCTGATTACGGTCAACGACTACTTGGCCAAGCGCGACGCCCACTGGATGGGGCCAATCTTTGATGCCCTTGGTATCAGTATCGCCTCTATTTATGGTCAGACTCCGGATAACCCGTCCCCCTCCTTTATCTATGACCCAACCTACGAATCAGCGGACAAACGGTGGAGCTTCCTCCGCCCCGTCTCCCGCCGCGAAGCCTACGCAGCCGATATTACCTATGGCACCAATAACGAATTTGGCTTTGACTATCTACGGGACAATATGGTTATCGACCTCCCCCAGCAGGCGCAGCGTCCCCTGAACTACGCCATTGTTGATGAGGTCGATAACATCCTCATTGACGAAGCCCGTACGCCCCTGATTATCAGTGGCCAGGCAGAGGAGTCCACCCAGCAGTATCAGCTCTTTGCCAGGCTGGTTCCCCGCCTACGCGCTGAAGTGGACTACACCGTGGATGAGAAACTACGCACGGTTAACCTGACTGAGGCTGGCACGAGCAATGTCGAAGAGCAACTGAGAAAGGGGGGGGTATTAAAGTCCCCAAACCTCTATGACCCGGACAACTACTCGCTGACTCGCTACCTGGAGAACGCCCTTAAAGCCAGCGTTCTTTATAAGCGAGACCGCGACTATATTTCCAAGGACGGCGAGGTCATTATTGTCGATGAGTTTACCGGACGATTGATGTTTGGTCGCCGCTACGCCGAAGGTCTGCACCAGGCCATCGAAGCCAAGGAAGGGGTCAAGGTGCAACCGGAAAGCAAGACCTTTGCCACTGTCACCTTCCAGAACTACTTCCGCATGTATCAGAAATTGGCCGGTATGACCGGTACTGCCGCCACTGAAGCCGAAGAGTTTCACAAGATATATGAGCTTGAGGTGGTCATTATCCCCACCAACAAACCAATGCTCCGCCAGGATTCTCCCGACCGCATCTACAAGGACGAGAAGTCTAAATTCGCCGCCGTGGTGCGTGAGGTGGAGGAACTCTACAAGCAGAAGCAACCAGTGCTTATTGGTACGGTATCTATTGAGAAATCGGAAGTACTCAGCGAATTGCTGAAGAGGAAGGGCATACCGCACCATGTGCTTAACGCCAAGTACCATGAGAAAGAGGCTGGTATCATTGCCCAGGCCGGCAGGCTCGGCAGCGTCACTGTCGCCACCAACATGGCTGGACGTGGTGTTGATATCATCCTCGGCGGTAATCCGGCGGAGAGAGAGGAAAATGAGTGGCAGGCAGAACACGAAAAGGTAGTCAGCCTGGGCGGACTCCATATCCTTGGCACCGAGCGCCACGAGGCGAGACGCATTGACAACCAGCTTCGTGGTCGAACCGGGCGACAGGGCGACCCGGGTAGCTCCCGTTTCTATGTTTCTATCGAGGATGATATCGTCAAGCGCTTTGGCGGCGACCGCATTTCGGGCTTAATGAAGTGGGCGGGCATCGGCGAGGATACCCCCATTGAGAATACGCTGGTTAATCGAGCTATCGAAAATGCCCAGGTGAAAGTAGAAGGCTACCATTTTGACATGCGTAAACACCTGGTTGAGTATGACGATGTCGTTAATAAGCAGCGTGAGCTTATCTATAGCGAAAGAAAGAAGCTCCTGAGCGGCGCTAACCTCAAAGCCAACATCCTGTCTATGGTTCAGGAAGAGATAAGGGGGCCGGTTACCACTCACACCGGGGATGAGCACGGCGAAGGCCGGGACATCAAGGGCTTAGTGGCTGAGGTGGCGACCATCTTCCCACTGCCACCGGGGCTAAACGAGGAAGTCCTTGACCCCCTCAAGCCAGACCAGATTGAAGACAGGCTGGTTGAAGAAGCCGGGGCTGCTTATGAGCAACGTGAAAAGGAAGTGGGCGCCGAGAATATGAGAATGCTGGAGCGCCTGGTGATGCTCCGCATCATCGATAGCCTCTGGGTGGAGCACCTCACCGAGATGGAGAATATGCGCCTCCAGGTAGGGTGGGAGAGTTTGCGTCAGATACGGCCGGTAGACGCCTATAAGAGTGCCGGCTATAAGCAGTTTCAAGCGCTCATGGATGCCATCCGGCATGATGTCGCTCACACCATCTACCATGTTGGCCTCGTCCGGCAGGAAGTGAGACAACCACCACCCTCAATCATGGCCAAGATGGCAGCCAGCGCTGGCCGCCAGAAGCAGCCGGTCAAGGCCGGTAAAGGAAAGGTTGGCCGCAACGACCCCTGCCCCTGTGGTAGCGGTAAAAAATACAAACACTGCTGTGGGAAATAACTCTTTTAAAGATTGTGCATGAATCCCTCACCCTTTATCCCTCTCCCCTTGATAAGGGGAGAGGGAAGAGAGTTTTAGAGAGAGGCTTCGCCTCTCTCTTACTTACACTCCCCCTTCCCTATAGAAGGGAAGGGGGACAGGGGGATAGATTGACAAATAGATAAAGCCTCCTCTATAATGTTGTTGTAGACTACTACATCATCAGGAGGCGATATGGCAACGGAAACAAAAAATGAGTTAGTCAGTGTTAGAGAGGCAGCCAAAGAGTGCGGGCGGAACATGGAGACCATCCGCCGATGGATTTGGGGAGGCAAGCTACCGGCGGAGAAGCTCGGCAATCAGCTTTTCATCAAGCGGAGCGACCTCGCCAGCTTTTGCCGGGAGACCGCCGTCCGAGAATACAAGGCCGAGAGCAAGCCCGATTTTCTGGAGCGGGCGATAGCTCTTCGCAAACGGATGAAGGCCAGAGGCGTCAAGCCAATCAACGCTGGAGAGCTAATTCGGCAGATGCGAGAGGAGCGTATGAATGAACTCGAACAGCGTTTGCATTGATTCTAGCTTAGCATTGGCCTGGCTGTTGGTTGCGCAGCAAAACGACAACGCAGACGCCATACGCCAGGAATGGTCGGAAAAGAGTGTGGAACTTTTGGGCCCGCCTATGTTCCACGCCGAGGTCACGTCTGTTCTGCGACAACAGGTATTTTTTAAGCGAATCTTGCCTGAGGAAGGCGAAGAACTCTTTTCAGTTTATCTCGAAATTCCCATCAGGATTATTGATGGACAGCAGATTTACCGTAAAGCCTGGGAGCTGGCCAAGAAGTTTAATCTGCCGGTCTGCTATGATATGCAGTACCTGGCGGTGGCCGAGCTAGCGGACTGTGAACTCTGGACAGCCGATAAGAAGCTGGCCAGCTCTCTGAAAGGGAAAGCTAAGCGGATAAGATGGGTAGGGGAAGCCGAAAAGAAGAGTTGAAAATATAAACACTGCTGTGGAAAGTGAGAAGACTATATGGGGAATCATATATTTCTTGCCAGCAAAGATAATTTTGAAAAATGTCTTGAATATGGAGTATATGGTGGCATTTCTCATTCCTTCGAAAGGACTAATTCAGAAATCATATCTGGGTTTGAAGCTATAAGACCAGGAGACTTCATATTCTTCTACGTTAGAAATATAGGAATATATGGCTTATGGAAAGCAACAAGCAGGCCCTTTCTTGATCAGGAGCGCGATGTTTGGGGGAGAAAAGACCAGCTTTACCCTTATAGGGTTTGCTTTGAGCCTTCGATAAGGGAGTTCCGCAAACCAATTGCTTTGAGCGATATTTTGGACCTACGAGACAAAGGCAAGATATGGACTTTTGACTTGGGGACTTTTACCAAGAAGAGTCATCAACCTATAACCACGGAAGAGGGAAAGGAACTAATACGCCTTCTGCTGAGGAACAATCCCATTTTCTATTCGCTTAGGCAAACAACGAACCCGTTTTTAGCTAGAGAAGAGGCTCTCCCACTGAGCCTTGAAACGGATAACAAGGGACGAATAAAAATAGAAGGTTATCTAAACGCTTGGTTTATGCGTTCCTTTGCTCAGGGAAAGCTTAAGAGCCTCATCGGCGAGTATTACGATTTTCTAAATTACGTCCCTACTTCTTTCAATACAGTGATGGATATTTTTCTCACTCACGTAACGGCTATTGATGGCGTTGACATCCTCCATAATTTTACTTGTATTGAGTTGAAAACTGGAATCTGCATAGAAGATAATCTGAATCAGATTATTAAATACGAGAATTGGCTTGTCAGAAAACTTGCTAGTGGGGATAACGAAATGGTTCAAAGTATATTGGTTGGTTTTGATTTCGATGACAAAGTTTTGGAGTATGTACAGAAGCGAAGACTCATAGAGGAGAAAACAGTCAGGTTATTAAAGTATAGGGTGAATAGTGAACAAAACGACCTCATACTAACCGAAGTAAAATAGGACAATAACCTAAAGGAGTCTAAACATGCTTGACCGAGAAGTTGTAAAAGAGTCCGAAAGGGAGTGAGGAACATTGAGATGAGAATTTACGAAGTGGGAGACGACGAAAAATGTGGCGGATGCAACTGGGAAGTCGGTACTGTTTATTATGCTGCTGAAAGCCAAGAAGCTGCCGACGAAATGTAC
>JAENIS010000009.1 GCA_016844285.1 Dehalococcoidales bacterium | reverse complement strand
TCAACGGAGGTTTCCCATGAAAGAAAATAAGATAGAGTGGTTCTGGACACTCGTTATTATTGCCTTACTCATCATCATTACTGGTGGAGGCACTGTTGCCTGGCTAAGGTATCGTCCCGCCCAGCCGATAGAGATTTCCTTACCTCAAGGTGAAGACTTTCAGGGAAAGATTTATATTGATGGTGCCGTCACCATCCCCGGTGTCTATCCCTTTACCACCAGAGACAATATTGAAGCGCTTATCCAGGCGGCTGGCGGTGCCGCTGACAGCGCCAACCTGAGCGGACTGAAACTTTACCTCCCCAGGGGCGGAGAAGATAACGAGCCACAAAAGATTGACATCAACCGGGCTGAGGTATGGCTACTCAGCGCTCTGCCTGAAATCGGGGATAAGCTCGCCCAGCGCATTGTCGATTATCGCCAGCAAAACGGCCCTTTCCGCCGCATTGACGAGATAGCCAGGGTAGCCGGCATCGGCGAAAAAACCTACGAGAAGATTAAGCCTCTGATTACGGTATCTGACTGATTTTGAGACGGAAGAATGTGGTATTATTTGCATTTGGTTGGCGAGTCTGTCATTGCGGTGAGCCGAAGCCCTGAGCATAACGAAGGGGAAGCGAAGCAATCTCTACAATGCATCCTTGAGATTGCCACGGGCACTGACGTGCCCTCGCAATGACACTTCATACTGATTGCTGTCATCATACCAACCAAAAGCAAACGAGACGGAAATATGCTGCTTATCTATCTGAGCTTTGCCTGGATAGCTGGTATCTGGCTCGGGTCAAGGGTTAACCTGCCTTTGGCCTCCCTTCTTATCGGGCTGATACCGCTTCCTCTGCTTTTCCTGGCCCGCCACCAAAAGAAAGTAATTATCCTGACCAGCCTGTGCCTCATTGCTCTCCTTAGCGGCATTGTCTATTTCCCATCGCGGCTGCCGATTCTCGACCAGCATTCCCTCCAGTTTTACAACGACCGGGGAATTCTGGAAGTCAAAGGCATCGTGGATAGGGACCCGGAGATTGGAGACCAAGCCACTCGTCTCCACCTCTCCGCTAGAGAGATAAAAATTGATGAGGGATGGCGTCAGATTTCGGGAAACGCCCTGGTAGTGACACCCGGATACCTGACTTATAGCTATGGCGATTTGTTGCTGGTGAGGGGGAAGATAGAGACACCCCCCCAGTCTGATAGCTTTGATTACCGGGGCTATCTGGCTAACCAGGAAATCTATGCCATGATGTCCTACCCCGGAATAAATGTCCTGGAGAGGGGACAAGGCTCTAAACTACTGGCATGGGTCTATGCGCTACGCAACCAGCTATCACTGTCTCTGGCCAGGGTTTTGCCTGAGCCGCAGGCAGCACTGGCACAGGGTATTATCCTGGGCATTCGCAGCCATATCCCTTCGTCAGTCAACGCCGATTTCGTCAGCACGGGTACAGCTCACATACTGGCCATCTCCGGTCAGAACCTGAGTATCGTCGTCGGTATCCTGGTCAGCCTTGGTATCGCCCTCTTTGGCCGGAAAGGCCATATTTATGTCTGGCTGTCGCTGGCTGCCATCTGGTTTTACACGCTGCTCACCGGTATGAACCCACCGGTAGTCAGAGCGACGATTATGGCCAGCCTTTTTCTGGCGGCTGAGCTATTGGGCCGGCAGCGTAGTGGCATCACTGCCCTTGCTTTCGCCGGTGCCACCATGGTCGGTCTCAGCCCCAGACTCCTCTGGGACGCCTCTTTCCAGATGAGCTTTATGGCGATGGTGGGTTTAATCATTATCGCCCCGCCACTACAATCCCTGGGTCGAAAAGCAGTTAGTGACACGCTTGGTGAAAACGGGGCAACTGTCTCCATCGCCAACTTCGTTACCGATAGCTTCAGTGTCACCTGCGCGGCGCTGCTGGCCGTCTGGCCTATCATCACCTACTATTTTGGTATTATCACCCTGGTTGCTCCCCTGGCGACACTCATTGCCCTGCCAGCCTTGCCGGCGATTATTATCAGCGGAACTTTGGCCGGAGCACTGGGACTTATTATACTGCCGGTCGCCCAGGCTATCGGCTGGTTAGCCTGGCTCTTCCTGTCCTATATGCTGCTAGTGGTCGAGACCTTCGCCGCTATCCCACCAATTACGGTAGGCTCGATTGACCTGAGGCTGATCTGGGTTTACTATTCAGTGCTGGCTCTGTCCATCTGGCTCAATAGCCAGAGAAAGATTCTGGCAAACCTGATGCCCAGGGCAAATGCTTTCGTCTCAGAACTACCGAAGAGGTGGGTTATCCCCAGCCTGATGGTGCTGGCCGCGCTACTATGGGTTACGGCCGCCACCATGCCCGATGGCAACCTGCATATCAGTTTTTTGGATGTCGGGCAGGGTGATGCTATCCTGATTCAAAGAGGTAGCCAGCAGGTGCTGATTGATGGCGGACCCAGCCCGGAGAGGCTCGGTTTTGAACTGGGCAAGCAGATGCCCTTCTGGGATAGAACGATAGACCTGGTGGTATCAACCCATCCCCACGCCGACCATATTACCGGGCTATCGGACGTTCTCAACAGATACCAAATAAAACAGGTGCTCTACCCGGATTTGGCCTATAACTCCCCCATTTATGATAAATGGCGAAGCCTTATTGGTGAAAAGAAGATAAAGTACACGCTCGCCCAGGCCGGTCAGCAAATTAGCCTGGGCAAAGAAGTAGTGATTGAGGTGCTCAATCCAGCCAAGTCACAGCTAACTGGCACCGAGTCCGATATCGACAATAATGGTATCGTCTTACGCCTGAGCACGGGCAAGGTGAGCTTTCTCTTCACGGCTGACATGATGTGGGAGTCCGAGTTCGAGCTTATTTCCCGCCGGGCCAGCCTGACCAGCACGGTACTTAAGGTAGCTCATCACGGCTCAGAGACATCAACCACGGCTGAGTTCCTGGCGATGGTTAAACCAAGACTGGCGGTTATCTCGGTGGGTAAGGATAACCCCTTCGGCCACCCGAATAAAGAAGTTGTCGCTAGACTCCAACAGAAATCAGGTCAGGAGAATATCTACCGCACCGACGAAGATGCGACAATAGAGTTTATCACGGATGGGGAGAGATTATGGGTAAGGGTAGGGAGATAAGAAACATGGGATTGTTTATCGACCTCACCCCCTTATTCCCCCTCTCCTTTTAAGGAGAGGGGGAAATAGAGAAAGAGGGGCTTCGCCCCTCTTAGACACCCTACAGTTTATTTCTCATTATGAGGGAAGAGATTTTAGAGAGGGGCGAAGCCCCCTCTCGTCCATACTCCCCCTTCCTTTATCAAGGGAAGGGGGCAGGGGGATAGGTTCTTCAACAACCTCAATTTTCCAGCGGGTTTCTTGACGAAAATAATCCGCTCCCTTAAACTAGGATGAGTTGATGATACGAAGGAGGCACTGATGAAATACCGTAGACTGGGCAATTCGGGACTGAATATATCTGAACTTGGTCTTGGCGGGAACAATTTTGGCTGGTATGCTAACGAAGAGGATTCCATCCCGGTTATCAACCATGCCCTCGAGCTTGGTATCAACTTTATCGATACGGCTGATGCCTATGACCAGGGTAATTCCGAGAAATTCGTCGGTAAAGCCGTTAAGGGCAAACGACATCAGGTTATCATCGCTACCAAGTTTGCCAGCCCGATGGGTGATGGCCCGAACGAGAGGGGTGCCTCACGCTACTACATTATGAAAGCAATCGATGCCAGCTTGAAACGACTCCAGACCGACTATGTTGACCTTTACCAGATGCACCGGCCGCCCCATCCCTCGACTCCCATTGAAGAGACGCTACGTGCTCTTGACGACCTGGTGCGGGCCGGCAAAGTACGCTATATTGGCTGTTCTAATTTTGCTGCCTGGCAACTTAGCGAGGCACTGTGGACTTCACGGGTAAACAATCTACACTCTTTTGTGACCGTACAGTCCCGCTATAGTCTGCTCACACGTGAAATTGAGGCTGAGGTGGTGCCTTGCTGCCAGGCCCACGGCATTGGGGTGATACCCTGGGGGCCGCTGGCCGGAGGCTTCCTCACCGGCAAGTACCGCCAGGGGGCGAAGCCTCTCGCCGATGCTCGTCTTACCGGAGCCAGCCCACGCCAGATTTACGAAGGGGTGCTTAGTGAGGCCAACTGGAAAAAGCTACAGCAGTGGGAAGCCTTCGCTACTACCCATGGCCACACGGTGGGCGAACTGGCTATCGCCTGGCTGCTGGCCAAACCATGGGTAAACACGGTCATCGCCGGGGCACGAAAGACGGAGCAAGTATCAGCCAATGTGACCGCCAGCCAATGGAAACTGACGCCTGACGAGGTGGCTCAGGTGGATGCCATCGCTTGAATCAGGTGACCAGTAACAGGTGCCGGACGCAGGAAGCAAAGAGTCATCATATCGGTGGTTAGTGACCTATCCCCCTAACCCCCTTCCCTTACTAAAGGAAGGTGGAGTAAGAGTAAAAGGGGCAGTAGAAAATCCCCCTTAGTCCCCTTTTGCCAAAGGGGGAGATAGAAGCTTTGTGTTGATAAGAGTAGGGATACTTCTCCCTTTTGTGCAGGGAGATAAGAGGGATTTAAGTAGGAGAGTTTAAGAGGGGCGTTAGCCCCTCTCTCTTTTTCTTCCCACTCTCCTGAAAGGAGAGGGGGATTAAGGGGGTGAGGTCAACAACCAATCTCTGAGTTGTTAGTCATCATTAGTAAAAGTTTATCAAGTTTCTTGACATTATCACTGAAATAGTCTAAACTGCGAAATATGGCTGGTAAAGATTACTATAGTATATTGGGGTTAAAGCGGGAAGCCACTGATGAGGAGATAAAGAAAGCCTACCGGAGGCTGGCACGTAAGCATCACCCGGACGTCAACCCCGGTAACAAGTCGGCTGAAGCCAAGTTTAAGGAGATAAATGAGGCTTATGAGGTCATCTCCAACAAAGAGAAACGAAAAAAGTATGACCAGTTTGGTGACCAGTGGGAGTCTGCTGACCAGTTTACCCGGGGTAGAGGACAGCCGTCATCCTCACCTTTTAGCTCAGGGGATGCCCAAACCTTCCGCTCTGAAGAGGATTTGGATAGCCTGCTCCAGGACGTGTTCGGTACTTTCCGGACGGGTACTTCCGGGCGGCGTGCGCGTGCCAGGCGTGGCCGGGATATCGATTACCCGGTTGAGGTAACCCTGGAGGAAGCCTATCACGGCAGTAGCCGTATCCTCAACCTAGAAGTCGGGGAGCCATGCCCCACCTGTAAGGGCAACGGGCGGATACAAAGCGCCGTGTGCGGCACCTGCCGGGGCTCAGGGGTAGTGACTCGGCTCAAGCGGCTTGAGGTTAAGATTCCACCCGGTGTTAGTGGTGGCTCCCGGGTGCGTATCGCCGGGCAGGGCGAGCCAGGCTCTGCTGGCGGAGGTAGCGGCGACCTGTATCTGCTGGTATCGGTCAAGACGCACGAGCTGTTTGAGCGTAAGGGCGATGATTTATACGTGGATGTCGCCGTTCCGCTGACGGTAGCCGTACTCGGCGGTGAAGTTGAAGTGACGACGCCGAAAGGCAAGCTAGCGATGAGGGTTCCCCCGGAGACCCAGAACGGACGCGTTTTTCGCCTGGCCGGTCAGGGAATGCCCCATCTGGGTAACTCGGCACGCAGTGACCTCATGGCCAGGGTAAATGTGGTTTTACCGACCGGGCTATCGGCCGAAGAGAAGAGACTATTTGACCAGCTCAGCCGGTTACGCTCCGGCAAGTGAGGGCATGATGGTCATAAGGGATGATGAACCTCGCTATGTTATCAGTATCGCCGCCAGGATGGTGGGGGTGCGAACTCACACCTTGCGCTACTATGAAAAGGTTGGCATAATAGAGCCGTCTCGCTCCACAGGTAATATTCGTCTTTACTCGGAGAGCGATATTATCCGTATTAGACAGATGAAGAGCTTGATGGAAGAGTTGGGCATTAGCCTGGCTGGTGCCGAGGTTATTCTGCGTATGGCAAAACGGATGCGAGAGTTGCAGCAACAGATTGACCTGCTGGAATCGGAACTGAAGAACCCGGGGTCAGCGGAGTCTTAGCCGATGGTGATTGTTCAGACGGAGACAGAGGGAATTTGCCGGATATAGAACGTTTTTTTGCGGAAAAACTGCACCCATTATACAAAGCCCATTATGCCGTTTGGATTTACTGGTGGCCATTATGGCGGCAAATGTATAGTGGCCCGAAAATCCTGCGAAAGTGGGAGGAGTTTAACCTGGTGAGAGAAGGGCAGACCTTCCTTGATTATGGTTGTGGTGCTGGCTCCTTTACCCTCCCGGCAGCCAGGAGAGTTGGCCGGGAAGGCAAAGTTTACGCTCTGGATTGCTTCCACCGTCAACTGAAGATGGTAGAGCAGAAGTTGAGAAAGGAAGGACTGACTAATGTCCAGACAATACTTTCTAATCTTGAGACTGGTTTACCCGATGAATCCATCGATATCATCTGGATGTGTGACGTCTTTCACGAGGTTCCTGAAAGACAGGCGGTGATGGCGGAGATGCACCGGGTATTAAAGAAAGACGGTGTGCTGGCAATATACGACGGTATGCGGGAGAGGGTGCTGGACTATACCACCGGTTTATTCCTGCTTACCAAGAGAGATGATAAGCTGCTCAGGTTGACCAAGTAGATGGGTAGAATGGATGAGGTAAACGAGAAGCAAAAAGTAAAGCCACGCTGGTTGAAAAGAGAGATTTGGTTTGGTGTTTTATCGCTGGTGGTCACGATTGCTCTCTGTGTTGCTGCCATTTACTATAAGGATGAGTGGATGAGTGTTGCCTCTCTGCCCGGCTATAGCTTGCTCGGTATGCTCATTATTGCCTTTTTAGCCGGCAGCGTGCTAAGTTTCATGGCCATCCCCGTTCCCTATTGGCTACTGGTATTCACTCTACCCAGTGTTTTAGCCCCCCGGTGGGGGATACTGGCGCCGGTAGGAGTGGGCATGACCTCTGCATTAGGGGCTACTCTGGGGCATCTCCCCACCTTCATGATTGGTTATGGGAGCACCAAGCTTTCTCAGGCAGTGACCACCCGCATCAATATTCCCTTCTATGATAGAGCCATCGAGTGGGCAAAGAAACATGGTTCGTGGGCGTCCTTTGCCATGTCAGCCGTGTTTAATCCGATGCATCTACCGATGACGATTGCTATCGGGGCACTGCGCTTTCCGCCATGGAAATTTTTGGTATTCTCCTTACTTGGCAATGCGGTGAAAAGTCTCTTCCTCGCTTTTGGTGGCTACTTCGGCTTGACTTCGCTGTTTCGTTTCCTGGGAGTATAAAGGGGATGTACCACCATGCACATTGTCTTCTTTCTCGTGCTTGGGATATGCTTCGGCATCAGTGTCTGGCAGCTAGCTGTCTGGCTTGGTGAGGTCCGTAGTAAGAGGCAAAAATACCGGGCGGCTCAGGCTTATGCCCAGGCCAGGAATAAGCCTCTGCTTGTCGTCGGCGGACCCTGGGGCAATAAACCCTGGCGCCGTCGACTGAATATGCCAGCCCATGCTATCGGCGATGTTTGTCTCGATATCGACTCGAAGGCGATAGGGGGCTGTGCCAACGGGGTAGTGGCCACGGTCGTTCAGATGCCGTTTGGCGACAAGAGCTTCGGTGCTGTTTTCGTTAGCCATGTGCTGGAGCACCTGCCCAGTATCAAGGATGCCGAAGAGGCTTTGTCGGAACTCAGCCGGGTAGCCGAGGCTGTTTTTATTGCCTATCCTTCGAGGGAGTCTATCGCTGGCTGGGTCACGTCCGGCCATCACCTCTGGCTCTGGCAAAAAGGGAATCTAACCTACCTCAGCCAGAGAGGCCGGGCAGAAGACACCAGTCGGCACATCGTGGTTGAATCAGGCAAGAAAGAGCCATGTGATGAGAATGACGAATCAGCCTTGAATACAGAAGCCCGCCTTCTGGCTCAGCAACTTTTTGGGCACAATATCAAAAAGAGTGCTATCTTTGTTAACCGGCTCCTGGCGCTTTGTGCTGAAGCCCGGGACAAGGAGTTTATCATTATCCATAACCCCGGCGGCTGGGGAAGTACACCGTTAGACGAGTGTCTGGCATGGGAAAAGAGTGTTGTCGATGGTGTTACTGCCACCGTCGAACGGATGGGTTATCGCTGGCTACTGAGGCAATACTTTCGTAGCGGGAGCAGTGCGTGGGCACACCTGCTGACTTTTAAGGAGCAGGTCCGTTTCTTTTTCAATGGCGAATACCGGGAGGTGAGGGTAATGGCTGCCGAATTGCAGTTTATTACCCGGCATCTCAGCAACACTAAGGTAATATTGGTTGGCATAAGCCAGGGGGCGGCTTTCAGCAATGCCGTGATGCGGCAAATGGGTGAGGTTAACCAGATTTACAGCATTGAACTTGGCCTTATTTTCCCGTACATGTCACGGCGAGTAGTGACCGAGCGAACTCTGGCGATGGATAATAACGGCATAATGCCCGACCCGATATCACAAAGGGATTTGTGGGTTGGGTTTAAGGCATATATCAAGGCTCCCTTTTGGTGGGTTAAGTATCGGTTGCAGGGCAGACCTCAAAAGTTCTCCCACTGCATCAATACTCCCGGGCATGACTATAGCTGGGAATATCCTGAGGTGCGGCGCCGGATTAGTGAGTTCCTCAAGATTCACCTGGGCATTAAACGTAAATTGGAGGTGGGGCCATCATGAAGCAGGAGAGGTTTACCGAACAGGCACAGGAAGCATTAGCGACTTCGCAGGAGCTGGTGCGTCAGTATCGACACAGCCAGTGGGATGTCGAGCATATCCTGCTGGCGTTGCTCCAGCAGGAAAAAGGGTTAGTCCCGGAGATACTGCGTGAGCTTGCGGTGGACGTGGCCGCCGCCAGACAGCAGGCAGAGACGGCTCTGGAGAAAACTCCCCGGCTAGACTACGAACCGCAACAAATCTACGCCACTCCGAGAGTGGCCCAGCTTTTAAAATCCGCCGAGGCTGAGGCTGACCGTCTCAAGGACGAGTTGGTGGCAGCCGAGCACATTCTTATCGCCATTGCCGGCGAACAGAAAGGCGAAGCCTCTACCATCCTCCGTCAATTTGGTATTGACCAGGAAAAAATATACCGTGCTTTGCAGAAGGTCCGTGGTGGGCACCGGGTGACCGATGCCAGAGCCGAGAGTAAATACCGCTCTCTGGAAAAGTATGGCCGTGATTTTACTGAGATGGCACGCCAGGGCAAGCTCGACCCGGTTATCGGGCGCGAGGATGAGATTAAACGGGTGATGCAGATACTCACCCGGCGCACCAAAAACAACCCGGTGATTGTCGGTGATGCCGGAGTTGGCAAAACTGCCATTGCCGAAGGGCTGGCACAGAAGATTGCTGCTGATGATGTGCCCAATTCTCTTAAAGGCCGTCGCGTAATCGCCCTGGATATGGGAGCTCTGGTGGCCGGCAGTAAGTTCCGCGGTGAGTTTGAAGAGCGGCTGAAGGCGGTGATGGATGAGGTGAGGCAATCTCAAGGTGAGGTCATACTATTCATTGATGAGATTCACACTGTGGTTGGTGCCGGGGCCGCCGAGGGGGCGATTGATGCCAGCAATATGCTCAAGCCGGCGCTGGCTCACGGGGAGCTACAGTGCGTCGGTGCCACCACTCTGGACGAGTACCGTAAGTTCATTGAAAAAGATAAAGCCCTGGAGCGGCGTCTCCAGCCGGTGTTTATCACTGAGCCGAGTGTTGAAAATACTATCGAGATGCTTCGTGGGTTGCGCCCGAGGTATGAGGCACACCATAAGATTAAGATTAGCGATGAGGCTCTGGAAGCGGCGGCTCGCTTTAGCCATCGCTATATTTCGGACCGGCATCTTCCGGATAAAGCCATCGACCTTATTGATGAGGCGGCCAGCAAGCTGCGTATTGATACCGAAAGTGCTCCGCCTGAGGTCAAGTCTCTGGAGCAGCGCTTGAAGCAGCTAGTCAATGAAGAGGAAGCCACCTCGCAGCGACAGGACTACGAGATGGCGACTAAACTCAAGGCGGAAAGATTGCGTCTGGAGACTGAGTACAACCAGGCGAAGAGCAACTGGCTCCAGCGGGAGAAGATTAGTGGGACGGTAGATGCTGAGGATATTGCCCAGCTAATCTCCAAGTGGACCGGAATCCCGGTGACGCAAATGCTCGAGGGGGAGGCAGAGAAGCTACTTCATACCGAGGAGCGGATTCATGAACGGCTGGTAAACCAGGAGGAGGCGGTTAAGGCAGTGGCTGAAGCCGTCCGCAGGAACCGTGCCGGGCTTAAGGACCCGAAGCGCCCTATCGGCAGCTTTATGTTCCTCGGTCCGACCGGTGTTGGCAAGACAGAGCTGGCCCGCACTCTAGCCTGGTTTCTCTTTGACGACGAGAATGCGATGGTGCGTCTTGATATGTCAGAATATCAGGAGAGGCACACCGTGTCCCGTCTGATTGGTGCTCCACCGGGTTATGTTGGCTATGATGAGGGCGGGCAGCTTACCGAGGCAGTGAGGCGCCGTCCCTACCGTGTCATCCTCCTCGATGAGATTGAGAAGGCACACCCCGAGGTATTTAATAGCTTACTCCAGGTGCTCGATGACGGGCGTTTAACCGATGGCCACGGACGGACGGTCGACTTTAAGAATACCGTGGTTATCATGACCAGTAATGCCGGGGTGGAGCTTATCAAACGTGAGACGACCCTTGGCTTTACCCCTCAGAAGGGTGGCACTAAAGCTGAGCAGCAGAGCTATGAGAGTATGAAGGACAAGGTGATGGTCGAAGTAAAAAAGACCTTCCGCCCCGAATTCATCAACCGGCTCGATGAGATTATCGTCTTCCATGAGCTGACCGGGGAGCAACTGAGGAAGATAGTTGATTTAATGGCAAAGGATTTGGCGAAGCGCTTGACGGAGCGGAAACTTGGGCTGGAGATAAGCGAGGCAGCCAAGTCCTGGCTGGCCAAGGTCGGCTTTGACCCGGTCTATGGGGCGCGGCCGTTAAGACGGGCCGTGGAACGCTATGTGGAGAATCCGCTATCAAGCCAGATATTGCGCGGCGAGTTCAAAGAAGGTGACACGGTCATCGTCGACCTGGCTGATGATGCTTTGGTCTTCACTGCCAGGAAGGCAACGACCGGCGAAAAATAGAGGAATACTATTCGGTTTTGGTTGGTGACGTCATTGCGAGCCGAAGGCGAAGCAATCCGTATGAATCTTTGAGATTGCTTCGTCGCTACGCTTCTCGCAATGATAGTAGAATTAACCAAATGCAAACAGAACCAATAGAAGCTGCCAATAGAAGCTGCCGTTGCTAACTTGCTCATTTTGTGCTAAATTAGAGGCACGGGGCTGTAGTTCAGTTGGGAGAACGCTTCAATGGCATTGAAGAGGTAAGGGGTTCGAATCCCCTCAGCTCCAGTTTTACGCTATTTATAATCTATAAAGTTTCTACGATGCCATACCCGGGGGAAATGGAAAATTACCACGGTCTCAGCTAGTAGATTACCTTCTCCTGCAATAGCTGCTCATACTCCTCAGGGGTGAGTTTCAAAAGCTCCAAAAAGACATAACCGTTATGTTCTCCCAGAAGGGGGCCCGGTCTCATGAAACGGGCCGGAGTTCTGCTCAGCCGGGATGAAGGAGATTCAAAGGTGAACGCCTCCATTGCCGGGTCGGTGGTTTCCCAGAAATGTCCACGGTGGATTAGCTGCGGGTCTTGATGCAAATCCTTCACGTTTCTGGCTACCCCGGCGGCTACCCCTGCCTCTTGGAGCTTAAGCATGACGTCCTCCGCCTTTTGCTGCCGAGTCCATTCCTCTACCAGTCGGTCAAGCTCGTCAGCGTTTCCCACCCTTCCTGTCAACGTGGAGAACCTTTCTGCCAATGTCCAGGGAGGATTACCCAGAACCCGGCAGAAGCTCTGCCACTCTTCGTCGGTAAACACCGTAATCGCACACCACCGTTCTTCGCCCTGGCAGCGGTAAACTCCGTGGGGGGCGGCAGCGGGATGACGGTTGCCCCGCCGTGTCAGGACGCGCCCGTTAACATCAAGGTCGGCAACTGCCGTATCCAAGACATCAAGACAACCCTCGAAGCTTGAGCCATCGATAAACATACCCCGGCCGGTGCGACGACGGCGCTCTAAGGCCGCGATGATGATGGTGGCCCACAGGTAAGGTAGATAATGGTCGCCAAAGGCGGCCGCCGGTGCGGCTGGCGAACGGTCAGGCCATCCGGTAAGGTCGTTAAGCCCCTGCAAAGCATGGATAAGACTGCCCTGACCACGGAACTCGCGGTATGGTCCGGTCTGCCCGCCGAAGCAAGCACTGAGCATGATGATATTCGGGTTGACCTTGCTCAGCACCTCGTAGTCCAGACCAAGACGGTGAATAACATCCACGGTGAAGTTTTCGGTAACGACATCGGCAATACTGACTATCTTTTTGGCAAGAGCTACGCCTTTGGGTTGGGTGAGGTCGATGAGCACGCTGAGCTTGTTCTGGTTATAGCGGCTAAAATGGTAGTTACGGTCGGGATCGCGTACGCCGTCAGCGTACATGTTATCCCGGCGAATAAAATCGAGACGGCGGTAGCTTTCCACCTTAATAACCTCAGCACCGAAACCAGCGAGGAAAGATGTCGTCATCGGGTCAATTGCCCCCTGGCCAAAATCAACAATCCTGATACCGCTCAGGGCCATCTCTCTATCTTCAGTCCCGCTGGTCATATCACGCCTCCTTGTTTAAGGACAGCCATCTCTTCTCGACTTAGCCCCAGTTCCTTCCCATAGATTTCCTCATTATGTTCCCCGATAAAAGGTGCCCGCCGCTCGTAGCTCCATGATATCCCATCCGACTTGATGGGAGAGCCGGGATAGAGGATGGACTGGCCAAGTTCAGGGTGTTCCACCCTGACAAAATAGCCGCTATGTTTGGAGTGCGGGTTCTCCACTACATCCCGCACACTGAATACTTTGGCAACCTGGATATCTCTCTTCTGTGCCTCCCACATTAGCTCGTCGCTCGTATATTTGCTGGCGAAAGCCTGAAAAAGCTTATCGAGGTGGTTTTTTTGCCCTTCCGTGGGTTGTGCCCCCTGCAGGATAACCGGGTCCCATTCCTTGTCAAGAAGGTTTCCAGCCATTCCTTCACTGGCGAGCCATTCCCGCAGTGGCTGCCGTCCGCGGTCAATGGTGCTGAAGCAAACCACGTACTTTTCATCCTTACACTTCATTATCGCCGGACCAACCGTCCGCCCCGGTACGTGGGCACCGGCCTTATCTCGATAAGGCAATGCGACCATGTTTTTCCAGACCAGGGAATAGGGTAAAATCTGGTCGGTCAGAACCTCTTGCGCCGAAACATCAACATGCTGCCCTTCTCCGGTTCTCTGCTGGTACCAGAAGGCGACCATGCCGGCGGCGACGGCCTGTAGCCCGGTTTCCACATAGGATACCGGTACGGTTACCTGCACCGGAGGGCGGTCAGGATCGCCACAGAGTAGCAGGAAACCGCTCATGGCGGAAGCCACCAGGTTGGACCCCTTAAACTGGCTGTAGGGACCGGTAGAGCCAAAGGGAGTAATCGAAATGTGAATCAGCCGGGGATTGAGGGCGCGAAGTTGGGAATAGCCAAGCCCCAGTTTATCCAGGTAACCGGGGCGGAAAGACTCGACCAGGAAATCGGCCGTCTTTACCAGTCGCTTGAAAAAGTCCTGACCGGTGGCACATTCAATATTGAGCGTAATGCTTCTTTTATTAAGGTTGTAGTGAAACCAGTGCAGGCTTTTTTCCAGGTCAGGCTCATCGTGATAGAAGGGCCCAATGCGCCGGGTGGGATGGCCGCCGGGCGGCTCTATTTTGATAACATCAGCACCCAGAGCCGCCAGCACCTTAGGGCAGAAATCACCAATCTCACCGACCAGGTCAAGCACCCGATAGGGTGCCAGTGGAGTTTGCTCTTTTCCCATCTTTATCCTCCGAGCGGATACACGTGCAATCCTATTTTTTATTGGCGATACACAGGTCGAGAGTGGGCATACCAAGCTCCTCCTGCAACCATTGGGTAGCTGGCTACGCGATAACTCCCTCTTTAATCAGCGTCTTGTACTCTTCGGGGTCAAGGCCAAGAAGCTCCAGAAATACATATTCATTGTGCTCGCCCAGAAGAGGGAAGCTCCTCTGCAAGGACGCAGGAGTCTTGCTCAAGCGGCCCGCAGGAGCCTCAAAGGTATAACCCTTCATGCCCTGTTCCGGCAATTCCCAGAAGTGCCCACGCTGAGCTAGCTGCGGGTCTTGATATAAGTCCCGGGCGGTTTCCACTACCGCTGCCGCTACACCCGCTTGCTGGAGTTTCAGCATCACCTTCTCCGCTTCCTGCTCATGCGTCCAACCTTCCACAAGTTGGTCAAGCTCATCAGCGTTGGCCAGCCTCCCGGGTAGAGTGGCGAACCTTTCCTCCCCTGCCCACGCCGGATTGCCCATCACCTGACCGAAGCTCTGCCACTCCTCATCAGTGAATATGGAGATGGCGCACCACCTGTCTTCCCCCTGACAGCGATAAACACCATGAGGGGCTGCTGCCGAATGGCGGTTGCCTTGGCGAGTCAGGATTCGCTTATTCGCACTGTAGTCGGCAATGGCAGTATCCAGGATATCGATACAACCCTCCAGGCTTGAGGCATCGATGAACTGCCCTCTGCCTGTCTGGCGGCGATGTTCCAGAGCGGCTACGATGACAGTCGCCCACAAAAAAGGTGAACTATGGTCAGCAAAGGCGGCCAGAGCCAGAGGCACTGAATCGTCCGGCCATCCGGTAAGGTCATACAGGCCAGCCATGCAGGCAAGGTGAGTACCGTGGCCTCTAAAATCACGGTACGGCCCCTCCTGTCCACCAAAGGAGGAGCTCATATAAATAATGTCTGGTTTTACTTTACGAAGCTCATCGTAGCCCAGGCCGAGCCGCTTCAGGACACCTACCGTAAAATTCTCCGTGACCACATCGGCAATGCTAACCAGTCTTTTGGCCAGGGCCACACCCTTAGGGTATTTCAGGTTGATGAGCACACCATACTTATTCTGGTTATAGCGGGCAAAGTGCACATCCTTATTGGGGTCATCCGTACCGTCAATCGTCCTGCCGGAGAGACGGATAAAGTCTATCTTGCTGTAGCTTTCGACCTTGATAACCTCCGCCCCGAAATCAGCCAGTGTGCTTGTCGTTATCGGGTCGATGCCACCGGCGCCAAAATCAATCACCCTGATGCCACTGAGAGCCGTCTCGATACCTGAAACCTTGGTCATCAGATGACACCTCCTTCTTTCAGAATCGCCAATTCCTGCTTACTTAGCCCTAGTTCGCCGGCATAGATTGCCTGGTTGTGTTCCCCAATAAAGGGGGCTCGCCGCTGGTATCCCCAGGACATCTCATCCGACTTGAATGGAGAGCCGCCATAGGTAATCGTATCCTTAAGCTCAGGATGCGCTACCTGCACAAAGTAGCCTCTTTCCTTAAGATGGGTGTCTTCCATTACGTCTCGCACGTTTTGTACTTTAGCCACCTCGATTCCCCTTTTCTGGGCTCCCCACATAAGCTCATCCCCGGTATGCTTCAGGGCAAAAGCCTCCACCAGGTCATAGATGTGGTGTTGTTGCCCGGGGGAAGGAGTCAGTTTCTTCAGGATAAGGTCATCCCACTCTTTCTGAAAAGGTCCCTCCGCCATGCCCTCGCTGGCCATCCACTCTCTAATCTCCTTTAAATAAGGCCTGATGGAGAAAAGTACATACCCATCCTGGCACTTAACTATCGTGCGGTGAGCCGGTCTAGCCGCTTGAGCCGGTCGAGCGGCGTGAGCCAGAGTAGCAGCTTGAGCCGGTGTAGCGGCTACATTTCGTCCATCGGCTGACCGTTGGGTGAGCCAACCATGGCTTTTCCAGAACAATAAATCCGGTAACGCCTGCGACATAAAGCTTTCTTGTGCCGAGACATCGATTTGCTGGCCTTGTCCTGTCCGTTGCCGGTACCAGTGAGCCATCATAGTGAAGGTGGTCGCCTCTAAACCGGTGTGGTACCAGGCTAGTGGCGTCGCACACTGCACAGGAGGCCGCTCGGCATCACCGCAGAGATAGAGATAACCACTGGCGGCTGACATCACCAGGTTAGAGCCTTTAAACTGGTTGTAAGGTCCGGTAGCGCCAAAGGGTGTAATCGAAGTTTGGACTAGCCGCGGATTGAGCGCACTGAGAATAGCATAGCCGAGTCCCAATTTATCAAGGTAGCCCGGTCGAAAACACTCCACCATGAAATCAGCCGTTTTCACCATCCGCTTGAAGAGTTCCTGCCCGGTGGCACATTCAATATTGAGCGTGACACTTCTCTTATTGAGATTGTAGGTAAACCAGTGCAAGCTTTTTTCCGGGTCAGGCTCGTTATGGTAGAAGGGCCCGATGCGCCGGGTGGGATGTCCCTCCGGTGGTTCTATTCTGATAACATCAGCTCCCAGAGCGGCCAGAATCTTGGTACAGAAGACGCCACTCTCATCAGTCAAGTCAAGAACCCGATAGGGTGCCAGCGGCGCTCGCTCTTTTTCCATAGCTATCCTCCAACGGGATGTCCGTGCAATCTTATTTCTTATTGGCAATACACATATCAATAAATTCTTCGAGCTTCTTGTTCATATTAAATATTTCACCCTCCGTCATGAAGAATTCCCTTCCCTCCAGGTCGAGTGTGGGAATGCCAAGTTCTTCCATTAACCTTTCCGAGGTGATTCTTTTCAGGCTTTTGGTCGTGATGCACCCTGGCATCAAGTAATCGACCACCGCGTCAATCTTTAGCTCTCGACACGCCTTAATCAAGGAGTCGACCCATGGCTCTGCGGTCGTTCCCCAAACGTTGGCAAATATACCACCTCTTGCCACTTCTTCCAGTGGTGTGAGCTTCCGACCATAGGCGGAATCGTCACCGTAGGTGGCTGGAATCACGCCATACATCGCAGGGGAAACGCCAAAGTGGTACCACGGCATGCTGACCCCTTTTCTAGTCAGCAGGTCGAAAGTTTGTCTCCCAAAAGGAGCTGAAGCTGTCCAGGCAATGCGCAGCTTCTCATCAGGCACGCCCGTTATCCCTTTTTCCGCCCGTTCGAACAACTCATCACGGTAAAGCCGGCAGTACTCCAAGGCTTTAGCAGGGTTAACATGTCCGCCCGGGCTTAGCGCTATCCGGAAAACATCCTGGGGAGAGATTGGGCAAGGTACCCGCTTCCTTAACTCGTAGGTCTCAATTTGATAACCCCGGGCAATGTGGTTCGTTTCCAGGATTTCGATAAGTTTGTCTTCATCATACTTGATGCCAGCCACGCTCTTTTCGCAGAACTCAACCAACTCACCGAGTTGTTCACCAAAGCATCGAATTGCCGCTTCACCGGAGCTATTTGGCTTAACCAGCTCAAAAAGGAGTACCCCCAGAAATTCAGCTGCGGCTAGATAGGACAACCGGTGCGGGTCACATGGCGTACGGTGGGTGGTCATCACTCTGGGTATTGGCAGCTCGCCACTAACAAGCAAGGCCATGGCCATCATCGTACGGTCGCAGGTGTGTTCCGGGAAGCCAAATGTGTTGACCGCAATATTTTTGTAGTGGTAAGGGTCACGCACACGGTCCCCCCCGACACCATGGCGAAATCCCAACGCTGATTGTAGTTGCCCAATTTCATAAAACTCGCCAAAAGGCTTATTGTCTTGCATGGCCTCCACCATGTCAACCAGATGTTCCACCTCCAGTTCATATCTGAGCTTGGTGGTCTTCATATACCTGGGGTCAGGACGTTCTTCGATATTCTTGATTCTTCTTTTCAGGTTGGCGATTTCCTTCTCAAAATACTCGGTGTTAGCCATCTCTTTCCCCCTTTTTTAGTTTTGTTTAGTTGTTCCGATAGAATCTTAACCACACCCATTTTTTGCTGATACTTTAGCCGGGAACACTCTTTGCCTCTAATAGCATTTCCAGGAAGGCTCCTACCCTGGTGCGCAATTGCTCGACATTGGTCACCTCATACCCCCGACTTATCCGTATGAATGGCATATTTTCACGTGCCATTTCCCGGGTTACTATCGGCGACCGCCATTGCCGTGCCGCCGAAAATTCATCGAAAAGTTCGATAATACCGTCTGCCCTGAAATCTTTCGCCCATTGCATGGTTTGCTTGGCTTGTTCCTTCCAACCGAACATGGCGGCGTCACCCGGTCGGTCCGCAGCCCGCCAGGCCAAAGCCAAATACAAATCATCAGCATACTCATCAACGAGTTTACTGAAATACCGACTACCGGTATCAAGGTCATCCATGACTACCTGGCATCCCTCGCCTTCGATTATCTCCAGAAAGCGGGGATTATCGAGATGGTCAGAAGATACCAGTATCCTGGGTTGACCGGACTTATGATTAACCTGCCGCCCTTCCAAATAGGGAAGTAAATCCTGCAGTTCGGCATTAAATTCGGCTTTATCCATTACCCTGGAGGCAGTGGTTATGCCCAGAACCTCCGGGCCGGAAATGAGAGGTGCTGGCCGCTTTCGCAACTCATAAAGCTGCTGGAGAAGACGCCTTGTCTGGTTATAGACTATTATTGCCTGTCTTAGACCATCATCGGTAATTTTCTGTCCGCTGAAACGTTCCAGAGCCGAAGCTAATTCAGCAAGTTCGCTAGCACGATACTTTACGACAATACTACTTTTATTGAGAGATGCCGAGTAAGTTTCATAAAATGCCAGCTTACTGGCGCGCTTCCATGTATCGTATAAACGTCTCTGGTCATCGTCCCAATCCGAGCCTACCATCCCATCGATAAAGTCCAGGTCACCCCTTAATAGCGCCTCCAGGGAGTGGAGGCAATATTGACAAGAATCCAGGTCAAGATAAGCGGCAGCTCGCGAGACGTCTGAGTCCCAGGTGCCAGTGATACGCCAGGGTAGCATCCCGGCGGCGTAAATGACTTCTTCTGGCATGCAGGGACATAATGAGCCGATAATCTTCTTTCCTTGACTCTTCGCCTTCAAAGCGTGCTCTTTCCTACGTTCAGGACTATTCCCTCTTACCAGGGCGCTTAACCGCACTTCGAGAGCTCTTGCGTCCAATCTTCCTTTCCTCCTTGCTCTTAATTTTGGTTATGTCTCACCTAAATGCACATTTCTTCTGTCCTCTGCTATCCAGTGTAAGGACTAGCTAGTACTTATTTCTATGGTACCATTACTGTCTCCCAATCGAAGTGAGATGTTAGGCCGACACCACCACCTTCCATAGCGAAATCGCCCGGGCTATAAAAGGGGGGCTTGCCCCTTATACATCGTCATATTTCCTCTCCTTTCCGCGATTACTTCTCTGTTGTTTTCGGTGCCTGGCAATATCAAACGTAAAGGCCAGCCCGTAAGTATTCTTGGGCAGAGTGACATCCGCGCGTGGTCCCAACCCAGCCATCGGCGGGATATCGGCAATCGAGAGAGCAGTGTAAATAAAGGAGCCTTGCCCACGAAAAAGCTCCCCTATCGGATGACGGCGCTGCCATCTGCCCGAACACGATGTCCGCATTACGAAAGACATCACCATAATGACGGAAGATGGAAAGCGGGTCATCACGATTGGGGCTAATATCTCCAACGGCAACCGTGGTAAGCGATTCCGTCTGCTTCTAGGTGACTTATCTTCCTCCTTATACATTGGTTAAAGGGTTAACGCAATTTACATCACAATTCTAGCCTTCGAAAAGGTGACGGCCAGCGAGGAACTCTGAATTTCGTCTCCTTGCCTGCCTAAAACGTTACTTTTCCTCTATCATTTCCGGTGCTTGGCAATGTCGGCATAACCGCTCAACGAGGCAGCGCCCTTGGGAAAGTTAATATCAACCTGGGGTCCAATAATCCACATCGCCGGGGCGCTGGCAATCGGGATATAGGTATAGGAATCAGCGGCAATCTTGGCGACTTTCTCAACTATTTCCCGTCTCTTCTTGGCATCTGGCTCGCTCTGGGTAGCATCGAGCAGCTTGTCAATTTCAGTATTCGGACCAAGGAGACCGAAGGCATCCGTACTGCGGAAGCGCTGAGCGAGATTGTATCCGGTATTCGTTGTGCCCTCACTCCAGCCAGTCAAGCGGCCCATGGACGCTGCTCCGATTAGTCTGGGCGACTTGGTGGTGTTACGGAAGGTATTATAGACACCGACATCTGTGTTAACTATCTCCGCTTTGACCCCTATTTTTTGCCAGTAGGCCTGTACCACTTCAGCGAGCTTGGGTAAATAAGGAGCCCCTCGGATAGCACAACTCCAGAGCTGGATGTTGAACCCATTCGGATAGCCGGCCTCCTTAAGCAGCCGTTTCGCCTCATCAAGGTCGTAGCGCCAGAGCTTGGCGTTATACTCTTTCCAGAAGGGGACATCGACATCAGCCAGCTCGCCAATAGCGGCCATTGTCGCCGGGCCGCCTTTGTCGTAGAACAGGGTCTTACTGATTTCGTCCCGGTTGAGAGCCAGCGAAAGGGCTTGCCGTACCTTGAGATCGCCAATCGGGCCGGCGCCCGTCTGATAGGCGCCATGCAAACAAACGTTGGGGCCGAAGTCCCCCCCTTTGGCTAGCCTGAAGCCAGCCCGCTCCATATCAACGGCTGCTTCCAGACCGAGGTCAGTAAGGTCTACTGCCCCTGTCTTGACCGATGCCACCCGGGTAGTCTCCTCCGGCATGAGCATCAGGATTAGCTTCTTGAAAGCAGGCACCTGTCGCCAGTGCTTGTCCACCGCCTCGTACTCCCTCATATCGCCGGGGACATGGCGGGCAAACTTGAAGGAGCCACTACCTATCGGCCGGCGCTCGAAGTATTCCAGACCGTAGCGCTCGATGTAATCCTTCGGCAGCACCAAAAGGTTAGTTGTATTGAATATGCTGATAACCTCATCAAAGAAAACCTGCAGACCTTTGGTATAAGCCCGCACGGTATAGTCATCGACTAGCTCGACACGGTCAAGGGCGTTCTTGACATAGACGTACTGAGCATCCTTCCTAAGAGCGAATTGCTCCAGTGAATACTTCACGTCTTTTGCGGTTAGGTCATCACCGTTTTGGAACTTAATCCCTTTGCGGACGTATAGAGTCCATGATAAACCATCGGTATCCATCCCCCATTTATCTAGAATGTCCGGGGCGGGCTTACCATCCATGCCCTTCTGGATGAGATAATCGAACATGGGTGATAGTAGATTCATGTTGTTCCCGGCGGTGGCTTTTACCGGGTCAGACGTCTCCTCATGAAGGGTAGATAGTGCTATCCTTAATTCCCCGTAGGGTCCGGTTGGCGTCGGTGCCGGAATGGGTTTTGGGGCTGGTGCTGGTGTCGGCGTAGGTGCCGGTGCCGGGTTGGGTGTTGGTACTGGAGCTGGTGTTGGTGCCGCCTGGGCACAACCAGAGAGAACCATCAGCATTACCAAGCCAAGTGTTACGATTATCTTTATTCGCTGTGAAACTAGCATCTTCCTTCTCCTGCCTGTCATCATTACGAATATCACCGTTTTAGCCAAACAAAAGCCTTTGCTCCCACCTCCTTTTTTACATGTGTATCATCCCTGGTGAACTGCGTCTGCCTCAATACATTAACCGATAACCCACAGTCTACTCTTGTGAGTCCATGATGTCAACCGTCATGGCACGTAAGCTGGCCGAGCAATTCCCACCGAGGAAACCTGTCTTGCGAAGTGTTTGTCAGTAGATTCGTACGGATATTGCCTGGAGAGAGGAGGCATTAAAGGCGCTTGAGCAGGAGATAATCAACCTGTCCCTTCCTTCAGGAAGGATACGAGAAGTGCAGCTTGCTTAAAGGGATTGACTTGGATGGCACACAAGGGTAGGATATGGCTAGACCAATTCTCCACCAGTGATGGGATGCTGCCAGGTAAATACGTTAAATCTGACCCACTGCTGAGTTAAACCTCACGAAGCTCCAGAACCCTGGAAGGAGGGGGAAATGAGTACGAAACTAGCTCCGGGTGTAGCCGGTGAGACGCACCACATCAAATTCGGGATTACCAACAAACTGTTAATTACCCTCCTACCATTGATGGTCATTTTCTTCGCCATCACTAGCTCAATATCTCTGCTTAAGATGAACGAGATAGAGAGGCGTACCGCGGCCAGCAATGCCGCCCTTGGTGCCAGCGCCGCCGGCGCTAGCACCAAGGCACTGGAGAAGTTAGGCGAGGCCACCATCAAGCAGAAAGCGATTGATGTGGCTAACCAGGTCAAGATATATCTGGCGAGCCATCCCGCCAAGAACCCGGATGACCTTAATAAAGACTCCGAACTCGTCCGAATTGCCGTACAAGCGGTTGGTGAAACGGGCTACACTGCCCTCTATGAGAAGCCTTCTGGAATAATGAGAATACATCCCAATGCCGAGCTAATCAACTATGACTTGCACGGCTGGGCGGAGAAATTGCCGGCGATGTGGTCAATATACGGGAGCAGCCTCAACGGTCTGATGACCAGCGGCTATTATGACTGGCAGGACATCGATGGCAAAATCCGCCAGAAGTTCATGGTTATGGCCCCGGTCCAGGAAACAAACTACATGATTGCCGCAACTACCTATATCGACGAGTTTTCCAGGCCGGTCATCGAGATGAATAGAGACATCAGCACGGCGGTGGCACTGATTACCGACTCCATTCACAAAGACATCGCTGACGCCAGAAGCCTGCTCATTCTCTCTTCCGCAGGCATTCTGCTGATAATTTGTTTTGCCGTCTTCATACTTTCAAGAATCATTACCAAGCCGATAAAGGTACTTGTCAGAGGTTCCGAAGCCATCGGTAACGGTAACCTGGATTACCAGGTCAAGATGAATTCAGGGGATGAGCTACAAGAGCTTGCCAACACGTTCAACAATATGGCTAATCGTCTTAAGGGTTACACCGCCGAGCACAAACTGATTGAGGATAAGCTTCTAGAGGAGAAGAGTTTTACCGACACAGTCATCAATAGCTTACCTGGACTGTTCTATTGTATTGACAGCACCGGGAGATTTTTACGATGGAATAATTACGTGGAGAAAACTTTTGGCTATACACCAAAGGAGATGTCTGAAATAAACGCGCTTGATTTCTTCGTCCCGGAGGATAAGAAGACTATCGCTGAGGCTATTCAAGAGGTCTTCGTTAAGGGTGCTTCTTCTGCTGAGGGGCGCATGCTAACGAAAAGTGGTGACATAATACCCCATTTCATCACGGGGGCAATCACACCGATTAGCGGAAAGCGGTATTGTAGCGGTGTGGGCATAGATATTACCGAGCGTAAGCATGTGCAGGAAAAACTCTTAGAGGAGAAGGGGTTTATTGATACAGTAATTAATAGTTTACCTGGCCTCTTTTATTGCTTTGATAGCACCGGGAGAATGTTGCGATGGAACGACAACTTAGTAAATATTGCTGGCTATTCACCAAAAGAGATTGCCGAAATGAACGCGATTGATTTCTTCGTCCCGGAGGATAAGCAGGCTGTCGCTGAGCGTATTCAGGAGGTCTTCGTGAAAGGTGTTTCGACCGCTGAGGGACGCTTTCTAACGAAAAGTGGTGATATGATACCCTATTTCTTAACGGGGGCGCTGATACATATTGATGGGAAGCCATACCTTGTTGGTCTGGGGATAGATACTACCGAGCGCAAGCGGGCAGAAGATGAGATAAGGAATCTAAACAGAGAGCTTAATGTTCTTAACCAGGATTTGGAGGCAAAAGTCAGAGACAGGACAAGAGAACTGGAATCGGCCAAGGAAACCGCTGAAATGGCCGACCGTGCAAAGTCAGACTTCTTGGCTAATATGTCCCACGAACTGCGAACACCAATGAACGCGATAATGGGGTTTTCGCAGGTTCTGCAGGAACAGTACTTTGGCACACTCAACGAGAAGCAGATGGAATATGTTGGGGATGTTCTCACCAGCAGCCAGCATCTGCTGTCGCTGATTAACGACATATTGGACCTTGCCAAGATAGAATCAGGCAAAGGGGAACTTGAACCATCTGAGATTAACTTAAGAGACCTGTTACAAAATAGCTTAATCATGGTCAAGGAAAGAGCCTTCACCCATGCCATCAGCCTTCACATGTTTATCACCAAAGACCTGGACGAACTGGGAATCGTGGCTGATGAGCGACGACTAAAGCAGGTTATGTTCAACCTTCTTTCCAATGCGGTCAAGTTTACACCCGATGGTGGTGCTATTACGGTTGAGGGAAGACGGCATGACAACGAGCTCGTTGTCAGTGTTTCAGATACCGGTGTAGGTATTGCTGCCACGGATATGGATAAGCTATTTCAAAAATTTTCCCAGCTTGGCAATAGCCTGGTAAACAAATCCCCCGGAACAGGCTTGGGCCTGGTTATTACGAAGCGCATCCTGGAAATGCACGGTGGGAGCATATCAGTCAAGAGCGACGGGCCCGGTAAAGGCAGTTGTTTCACATTTACTTTGCCCATCCAAGAGTCTTCTCAGCATATATAGAGAAATTTGAACGAGGAGGGATAAACATGCCCAAAGTCATACTGGTCGTTGAGGATGACCCCTCAAGCATGAAACTGGTCATAGACATACTCCAGGTATCCGGATACGAAACTATTGAAGCAACCGATGGTGAGCAAGGTGTTAGATTGGCAAAAGATAACAAACCAGATCTTATCCTGATGGATATTATGATGCCACGAATGGATGGATATACTGCCTGCACGGTGATTAAGAGCGACCAGGAAACCAGGAATATTCCTATCGTCTTTCTTACTGCGGTGGATTATGCACTAAACAAGCGCCTCGGTAACATGGTGGGAGGGGTTGGGTATATCACCAAACCAATTAGTTTACCGGCATTACAAAAAGTGCTCAGCCAGTTCCTGCCGACATCTTAAATCTGACTGTTATCCAGAGGTATGAGAAAGATGGACAAACTGATATTGATAGCTGAGGATGAACCCAAGAATGCCAAGCTAATTGGTGACTTGCTTAGGATAAAGGGCTATAGGGTCGTTGAGGCGACTGACGGTAAACAAGCGGTTGAATTATGCAGGGTAATGAAACCAGATATGATTCTCATGGATATCATGATGCCAGTAATGAATGGCCTTGAGGCTACCAAAGCCATCAGAGGAGACGCGACTACAGGAAATGTTCCTATCATCGCGCTGACATCTTTAGCGATGAAAGGAGATAAAGAGCTAATACTTGAGGCAGGTTGTAACACGTATATCTCAAAACCGATTGACATTAAGGAATTCTTGAAAACAGTGGCAAAATACTTTGAGTAGTATCAAATGGTGGGAACAAACCGGTTAGCTTAAAAATCTCTTAGCGGGGCTTTTTCCAGGGGTCTCAGAAAAGAGGTGTCGTTATGCCTGGTGAGGATGAAGCGTCCGTTTTCGTAGCTGAAGGTGGTTATCGCACAGGTATCCTGCTTGATGTTCCAGAAATGGGAGTTATCCAGCCCCAGCATGGCACAGGTTAAGACCTTGTTGACCACCCGGTGAGATACCAGGACAACGGTGTGCGTATATTTGGTGACCACTTCATTCACCAGTGCTAGCGCCCTCTCCTTGACATAACTCAGGCTCTCACCATCCGGTATGCTCACCAGGTCAGGATGGTTAGCCCACTCCGCAAAAAGCTCCGGGTACTGACGCTTTACTTCCGGGACAGATAGACCCTGCCACTGCCCGAAGTTGAAATCGATGAGAGCGGGGGTAATTTTTACCTCAAGCCGGTGGTGGCGGGCAACGGCTTGTGCGGTCTGCAAAGCTCGTTTCAGCGGGCTGGAGTAGATTGTCTCTACCTTGAGTGTGGCGAGATATTGGGCGAGAAGCTGAGCTTGCTTGACTCCGGTTTCATTCAGGGCAACGTCAATCCTACCCCGGAATATTTCCTCGACGTTCCACTCAGTTTCCCCGTGTCGGGCGAGGATAATTTCGGTCATTTAGCTGACCTGCGACTTTCCGAATATGGGTTGAGAATAAATCCCTCTCATTCTCCCTTTCTCAAAGGGAGAAGCCTTCATAAAGACCACTTTGAGACCACTTTGGTAATCCATAAAAGGGTGTTAGCTTACTTAAGAGGGGCGAAGCCCCTCTTTTTCTATTTCCCCCTCTCCTCTTAGGAGCTTTGTATCAAAAGTGATTTCCTCCATGTCACCCTGAGCGTAGCGAAGGGTCTCGGGGTGATGGGGACTATTAGATTACCACTAGCCCCACACCCAGATTCTTCGTCACTTCGTTCCTCAGAATGACATTTGATACAAGACTCCTCATATAGGAGAGGGGGATTAAGGGGGTGAGGTCTAAGAAACCATATCTTAAATGGGGTTGATTGCTTTCAAGAACTCGTGGTAGTCGATAAGCCGGTTCACCGCCCGGGCGGCGGCATCGATAGTAGGGTAAACTGCTATCCCGGCCTTCACCAGACGCTCACGTGTCTCCAGGACGGCACCAATCGCTTTGAGATGCTCACCAGGGTAGAGGACAATAGCTAACGGCTTGGGTAAAGTCGGTGCGATACGGGCCAGAACCTCCGCGGTCTTGGCCATCTCCCCTTGCAGGTCGGCAACGCGTCCGCCGTAAACGTCCACGCCAATATGAGTGAGAATGAAATCTATCTGCGGGTCGGCGGCGACTATCTTCAGTCCGTTGGTATAGAAATCGGCAATGCCGCTAAAGCGGGAATCGGTCTCCACCGGATTACGGACGCCGGCACCAACCTCAGGGATGATGTCCATCAGGCGTTGCCTCGTTTCGGGCAGGAAAGGAGGTACTTTGAGGCCAGCCCGCTCGCAGGCATCAGTGGCCATTACCCCCAGTCCGCCACCCCGCCCGACAATACCAACCCTCCGGCCTCCCGGGCAGGTCATGTGTGACAGGGCAAGTACCACGTCGGCAATCTCCTCGAGGCTGTTTACCTGGATGGTCCCGGTTTGTTTGAAGAAGGCGTTCCAGGTTGATACTGACCCGGCTAAAGAAGCGGTGTGTGAAGCGGCGGCGCCGGCGCCGCCCTCGGTTAGTCCGGCCTTCAACATGACTACCGGCTTGGTCTTGATACAGTTCTTTACTGCATTGAAGAAGCGGTGACCCTCCCGGACTCCCTCAGTATAGCAGGCGATAATCCTGGTTTCGTCATCGCTGGTCAGGTATTCGATGAAATCAGAGGCATTGAGGTCGATGGCATTGCCATAGCTAATGGCTTTGCTGAAATAAATTCCCCTGCAGTTCGCCAGTGAGATAAAGCGATTCGCCCCGGCTCCTGATTGAGAAATAAAGGCCACGTTGCCCGGCTGTTTAGCGTGGGACGAGTTGAAGGTGAGACCTTCCGCCGGGTAGTGAAGCCCCATGCAATTCGGCCCGATAACACGCACCCTGCCCGTTTTGGCGATAGTGGCGATGCGTGCCTCCAGTTCCTTCCCCTCGGCGGTCCCGGTCTCGCTGAAACCGGCGGTAAAGATATGGGCTACCTTTACTTTCTTGGCAACACAGTCCTCCATAATCTGCGGAGCCAGTCGGAGTGGAACATTGAAAATAACGTAGTCGACAGGCCCGGGGATGTCTCTGAGCGTAGGGTAGCACTTCAGCCCGTTGACCTCGGTTGCCCGCGGATTGACCGGGTAGACGGTGCCCTTATAACCGAACTGAAGTTGCCGGGCGACCCACCCTGTTCCTGGCTCACTGGCGGAAGCACCGACAACGGCTACCGACTTCGGGTGAAAAAGCTCATCTAGTTGGTGAATGTTTTTTAGAGACAAAACCTACCTCGCTCAATAGACTGGCAGTGTGAGAAAGTATGTCATTGTTCGAGAGAATTGTCAAGAGCGGAGGATTGCGG
>JAENIS010000008.1 GCA_016844285.1 Dehalococcoidales bacterium | reverse complement strand
AAAGGGGAATAAGGGGGATTTCCCCCAAAGACTTCGCCCTCCCTGACCCCTTTAATGAAGGAAGGGGGTCAGGGGGTTGGATTTCCAACCAGCCTCAGCCGTGCTTTGACTGGCGAATGATTTTGGCGGCTGCCGATTGAGGATTGGTTTTGCGCTGCGCCAGGTCATCCACCAGCTTATCAACGTAGTCTTTATCAGTTGCCTCAATATACTTCCACAGCGAGCTTTCGATAGCCCAGATTAGCTCCAGGCGTGCCCTTTCTTGACGGCGCTTCGCCAGCTCACCGCTGGCATCGAGGAAGGCTTTGTGTCTGATGATTTCCTCGGCTAGCTGGTCAGTGCATTTGCCGGAAATAGCCTCGGTCAGGATAATACCCGGCTGCCACCCGCCGGCAGGCCTGGCTCTGGTCTCAAGCATCACCTCCAGGCTCACCTTCAAATTCTCCGCACCTTCTCTGTCCGCCTTGTTGATGACAAAGATATCGGCTGCTTCCAGGATACCGGCTTTCATTATCTGCACCTCATCCCCCATCCCCGGCACCAGCGCCACGATAGACGTATCGGCCACCCGGGCAATATCAATTTCCCCCTGCCCGGAACCGACCGCCTCGACAAAGATGATGTCTTTCCCCATGGCATCCATCACATGGATGGTATTGACCGTGGCTTTGGATAAGCCTCCCTTCCAGCCTCTGGTCGCCAGGCTACGGATAAAGACATCTTTGTCCACACCAAGACCCTGCATCCTTATCCGGTCACCTAAGATAGCTCCGCCGGTAAAGGGACTGGTCGGGTCGACGGCCACCACACCCACCTTCATTTCTTTCTGCCTGAAGATAGCAATCAGACAGCCAAGCAAGGTGCTTTTGCCGGCGCCGGGGGCACCGCTCACCCCAACGATATGAGCACGTCCGGTATGAAGATAAACCTGCTCCAATGCCTCAAGGGCATCGGGTAGCTCATCCTCGATGCCTCTCATCAGCCTGGCGGCGGCCAGCATATCGCCGGCTAATACCTTATTTACCAGCTCCATCTTTACCTCTCAGCTTCCTTCGCAACAGACCATCCGATGAGGTCATTATCCAATTCTAATGTCGGTCACTTTTTTGTTCCCGACATTTCTTTTCTAATTCGGCGTTGCTAGGCTCCACCAGGATTGAGCCATCCGGAAATACGATGGTCGGGACGCTCCGATTTCCCCGATTGGTGCGCTCTACGAAAGCACAGGCATCTTTATCCTTCTCAATGTCACGCCAAACGAATTTAATACCCAGCCTGGTTAGACATTGCTTAGACCGCACGGTATCGGGACACCAATTAGTGCCGTATACACAAACTTGCTCAGTCATTCACCTGACCTCCTACCAGCAGTAGTAATAACCATCCCGCCTTACTACTTCCAGTTTCACTCCGAAAAGGGCGGATAAGGAGCCATCGGTCAGAATCCGGTCTTTCTCCCCGTCTTGCACGACCTTCCCGTGACGGATGAGCACAACACGTTGAATCTCCGGAATAATATCGGACAGGTTATGGGTTATCATAACGATATTCTTACCCCTGCCGGCAATTCGACGCAGCGTGCGACGCACTTTACGCGCCGCCTGCAGGTCCAGGTTGGAAGTCGGTTCGTCCACCAGCATCGTCAGCGGGTCCCTGACCAGCGCTCTACCCATCATCACCAGGCGTGATTCCCCGGTTGAGATTTCACCTATGCTGGTTTCCCCAAGCCGGGAGATTCCCATGAGCTTCATCACTTCTCTGGCCTTCTCTTTCATCTCAGCCGTGACTTTATGGTGAGCCCAGAGACCAGCGCTACTGAAAAAGCCGGACAGAACAATCTCCTGGCAGGAAGAATCGCTAAAACTACTCTTGACGACATCCGAGCTAACGATACCCATCTGGTTTCTCAGCTCAGTAACGTCCCACCGTTCTTTGCCAAGTATCCGCAGATATGAGCCAGGATTGTCCGCAACGGGATAAAGCTCCCTGGTAATAGTCTTAATCAGCGAGGATTTGCCCGCGCCATTAGGACCAATAATCGCGACGTGCTCACCGACATCTATCGAAAGACTGATATCGTCGAGGACTTTACGACGATTCCGTACCACGGTCACATTTCTGTACTCTATCAAAGGCGGGTATTTCCCGCTGCTATCCGGACTAGACATCACAACCATCACACCTCATATTAAAGTATCTATTATGATAACCGATACTGTCCACCAAGAGGTAGGGACACTGGTGAGTTACTACCAGATGAGAGAGACGCAAGGGAAGGATGAAGGGGTGTCTGTCCCTTCATCCTTCCCTTGTATGCAAGTTCAATAAGGACTTAAGGAGCTTCGCTCCTTGCCATCACTCTGATTGGCAATCTCTTCCTATGACGATGGTTAGCTCGCCGGTTTCTTGCCGTATTGCTCACGCAGTACCCGCTTGAGCACCTTGCCCATAGGATTACGCGGCAGCTCGTCAACGAAGACTACTGACCTCGGTCTCTTAAAACTGGCCAGCTCGTTACGGCAAAACTCCATTAACTCCTCAGGGGTGGCGGTCATCCCTTTCTTGAGAACGACTACACACATCGGCACTTCACCCCACTCCACATCAGGGATACCAATTAAGGCTGCCTCTTCAATCTTGGGGTGGGAATGCATCACTATCTCCACTTCCTCGGGAGAAATGAACTCCCCACCTCTTTTAATCATATCGGTTGACCTGCCGGCCAAAAAGAAATAGCCCTCTTCATCCTTATAACCCATATCCCCGGTATGAACCCAGCCATCCTTATCAATGGTCTTGTCGGTCTTTTCCTTATCTTTCCAGTAGCCGGTCATGACTCTGGGACCACGGGCTACAATCTCCCCGGTCTCTCCGGTCGGAAGCTCGTTGCCGTTCTCATCGAGCACCCTCATTTCAACATCCGGCATTGGCTTGCCGATAGAGGACAGCCGCTTCAGTTTCCGCTCTTTTTCCTCAGGGGTTCCGGTAATAACATGGTCTTCGGGGCCAAGCATGGTAACGGTTGAGGCGGTCTCGGTTTGCCCGAAGGCATTGATGAAGTTAACGCCGGGGAAACAATCCAGTGCTTTCTTGATAACCTCAAGGGGCATCGGGGCAGCACCATAGGTGATGACTTTTAGACTCTTCAGATTGTATTTGCTAAAGTCAGGGTTGTCCAGCAGTTGCTTCAGCATCGTAGGCACCATCATCGCCCGGGAGACCTTCTCGTTTTGCACAAGCCCCATCCATTCCTTAGGCTCAAACTGCCGCTCCATGACCAGGGTACGACCGCCATAGATAGCGGCCATCATTGCCTGAATCCCGGCGACATGGTAGAGAGGCACGGTGAGGATGTTCTTCTCTTCCGTCTCCGGGTCAGCCGGACTGACATTCTGCAGTACGTAGATGGAGAAGCTATTGTGCGATAGCATCACTCCCTTGGGGAAGCCGGTAGTGCCGGCGGTATACATCAATATCGTGGTATCATTCTCATCAATCTCCGTGTATATCTCATCCGGGATTGATTTGGCAATCACATCCTCGTAATACAACATGCCCTGGTGAGGACAATCCAGAGAGATGTAGTTCTTGACCGTAGTCAGCGTGGATTTTACGGAGTCTACCAGACTAAGATAGCGGTCACCGGTAAACAAGGTATTGGCGTCGGCGGTATTGAGCATATAGGCAAGCTCATTACCTCTGGCACGAAAGTTGATGGGCACATGGATAGCACCCAGCTTGGCCACGGCAAAATACATCTCGACACACTGGTTGGTGTTCACCTGAAACGAAGCTACGCGGTCACCCTTTTTGACACCCAGCTTTGACAGGGCGTTGCCGAGCCGGTTCGCCCTTTCGTTGAGCTGGCTGAAGGTATACCTTTTACCCTCAAAGGAGATGGCAACCTTGTCCGGGCAGATTGCTGCGGCGATGGTCAGAAACTCTGTAGTATTCATCTTACCTCCTTATTGCTTTAGTTTAACTAAAATTATTCACTCATTAAGGCGATAAACGTGCTCCAAGCTGAGCCTCAAGCTCAAGCCCTTGCTCCAGGGTCAGGTCCAGCCCCCGCGTCACCGCTTGCTTGGCGGAGTTTACCACCATCGGGTCATAAACCTTGATTTTATTGGCCAGTCTCTCAGCAGCCGGCAACAGGTCGTGGCGAGGCACTACCTGGTTCACCAGCTTCAGCCGGCGGGCTTCCTCAGCCTTGAGCCATCGGCCGGTGAGCAATAGCTCCAGGGCGTTGGCTCTACCGGCCACCCGCGGTAGCGTCTGGCTGCCACCGGCGGCTGGAATTATGCCCAGTCCCACCTCGGGCACACCAAACTGGGCATCCTCGGCAGCTATCCTGATATCACAGCATAAGGCTATTTCGATGCCTGAGCCAAGAACATAGCCATGCAGGGCAGCAATCAGCGGCTTGGTGATATTTAGGAATCGTCCCCAGACATCCCGCTCCCAGCGTACCTGCCGGGCAATGACGGGAGAGGGCGCAGTGAGAAACTCGGTCAGGTCAGCCCCCGCACAAAAGGCTCTATCGCCAGCCCCCTTAAAGATAGCTACCCTTACATCGGGGTCATCCTCAATCACCGCCAGTACCTGGTAAAGCTCATCTCTCATCTGCATATTGTAAGCATTCAGGGCATGGGGCCGGTTCAGGGTAACATAGGCGATATCATCCCGCTTTTCGTAGATAACTACCCCTAAATTAGCCATCCCTGTTTACCGAAATTACACTCAATTCCCTCTGTTCTCTCATCAACCCTATCCCCTTATCCCCTTCACCTTAACACCATGAAGGGGAACCCCGGTGAGATTGAGAAATAATATCAACTATTGCTGCTTAAAGTGCGGTGGCTTTTTCTCAAGGAAGGCTCTAATACCTTCTGTCCTATCGGCGGTAGTGTGCAGCAGAAAATAGAGGTCGGCTTCAAGATGAAGACCCTGCTCCAAGGTCAAATCCATACCCTTGTTGACGGCTTCTTTGCTATATCTCAGGGCAATGGGTGCTTTGCTGGCAATCATTCCGGCCAGAGCCTCGGCTTCGGCCAGCAGATTTTGCCGGGGCACTACTTTACTGACCAGCCCCATTTCCCGTGCCTCTTCAGCGCTAATGATTTGCGCGGTAAGAATTAGCTCCAGAGCTTTACCCTTCCCCACGATGCGGGGCAACCGTTGTGTTCCGCCATCCCCGGGGATAAGCCCGGAAGCCACCTGTGGTAACCCCAACCGTGCCTGCACAGCGGCAATTCTGATATCACAGCTTAAAGCCAACTCCAGCCCCTGCCCCAGGGCATCGCCATTGATGGCAGCGATAACCGGACGGTCGATACCAGCGACCACTGTGGCCACAGAGGATGCTAAAAGCCCAGCCTCACTACCGGCGCAGAAAGCCTTATCTCCGGCTCCAGTAATGACGACAACATAAATATTATCATCCTGGTTGATTCTCTGGCAAACTTCGGCCAGCTCCAGGGCCAACTCTGCGCTGATGACATTATCTACCTCAGGTCGGTTGAGGGTTATATCGGCAATGTGCTCGTTATGACTATAGATGATAGTCGAGTAGTCCATAAACTTAGTTCTTCTCTTGGCACCAACCGCACAACTTCCGAAGGATATTCAGGCTCGTTTCAGGCATCGCGCTCTTTAGAGCTGGATAATACGTGCCTCCGCTTTGCCCGAGTCAATCGTGAGCAGGGCGACACTGCCCGGCTTAGCCACATAGTTGGGGAAGGTGGCACTACCCGGGTTGACGAAAAGAATATCGTTATAGTACTCCATATTGGATTTGTGAGTATGACCATAGACAACCACATTCGGCAGGTCTTTAGGGCCTTCGTAATTAAGCTTTACCGCAGAGGACGTTTCCCTCGGAGTAAGCACCGAGTAGGGTGGCCTCACGTGGGTAAGCCAAAGGGTAATACCATCGAGTTGCAGAGTGCGTTCCTTCACCATCCGCGGGTCAGTCCCCAAATCTGACATCAGGTCATCATCACCCCACGCCGCCTTTACCGGGGCGATAGTTTCCAGGTCATTAAGAACCCTGGGAATATAGATATCCCCGGCGTGCAATATCAGGTCAACGCCGTGAAATACCTCTCTTAGCCGGTCCGGTAACCCCTTGGCGTGGTCAGGAACATGAGTATCGGAAAGCAATCCAATCAGCATTGGTATTACTATAGACAATACGAGCCATTCTGTCAACCATCCAGCATAAACTGGCAAAGACCAGCGAGGCAACATTGACGGCAAAGAGGCTGTTTACGGCAAACATCCTTACCGAGGCGGACAAGCAGGGCATGATATTCATTGAATAGCCCGGTATCCGCCGGCAGATTGTTCATAAAGAGAAACTGATAGGCAGCATAGCTATCACCATCCGGCGCCAGACCGATACGTTCAATGATACGCCGCGTATAAGCGTCGATAACAAAACTCGGCTTATTGGCCGCATAGAGTATTATCGAATCGGCGGTCTCCGGCCCGATACCATGGACGGCAAGAAGCTCCCGGCGAAGCTGGGCAATATCCCCGGCAAAGAGCCGGCCAAGGTCGTCGCTATAACTTTCTCCCAGCCAGTCAACCAGGGATTTGAGCTTGCGTGCCTTGGCATTATAATAGCCACAGGGGTGGACAAGAGCCGCCAGTTCTGACAGGCTCAACTGGCGTAGCGCTCCCGGCGTCAGCGCCCCGGCAGATTTGAGATTGGCAATCGCCTTCTCCACATTCCGCCAGGCGGCGGATTGGGTGAGTATGGCGCCGACCATCACCTCGAATGGCGATTCAGCCGGCCACCACTGCTGATGGCCGTAGCACACCATCAGGCGGTGATAAATATCCTGCAGCTTTTCAGCTACCGATGTGTTATCCACTGGGGGACTCTAGCCTCAGCCACGCTGTCATATCCCGGAATAAATGGCTTGATATCTATCACCGGTGTGCCGTCAATGGCATCAAGACCCTGAACTTTTAAGATATTATCTCGGAGCTCAAGTAACCTGACCGTCGCTTTGGCCAATCGATTCGGCCGATTCGGTGAACGGCTGGCGAAAAGCCCGACGAGAGGTGCTTCCGGCCGCCGTCCGGGGTGAACCTTGAGTGGCATTTCAGCATCGGTGACCCGGTGCATCCAGCAAAGAACAATAAGGTGAGAGAACCCCTCCAGTCCATCGAGCGCTTCGGTGAGATGACTATCAATCACTATCTCAGAAACGATTTCTGCCCACTCTCGCCTACCCGGTTCCTTAACCGCATTGCGGACAAAACCGATTGGTTTCAAGACCATTTCGGGCAATTCCCTGGTCATTCTCACACCTGCGGGCTGATATTATAATACCATTTTCGGAGAAGAACTTCATACTCCGTAACCTGTCCCACTGACCCCCTTCCCTTGGCAACAAAAGGGGCAAAAATATAGAGAGGGGGCGAAGCCCCCTCTCTAAAACTCTAATCCCCCTCTCCCTGACAAGGAGAGGGGGATAAAGGGGGTGAGATTTGCAAATTAGCCTAAACTTTACCTCTTTGGTGATTGAGCCGCCTTACGGGCGCGCTTCAGGCCAACCTTCTTTCTCTCTTTAGCCCGCGAGTCTCGAGTGAGCAAGCCGTTCTGGCGCAGGGCTGGTTTAAGGCTTTCCTCCGTCTCGACCAAGGCACGAGAAAGACCATGGGAGATAGCCGTGGCTTGCCCGGATATGCCACCACCATTTACCTTGACCGTCACATTATACTTGCCCATAGTTTCAGTGATGACAAAGGGCTTCAATATTGCTTCACGGTGCGCCAGGCGTGGGAACACCTGCTCGTAAGGAGCACCATTGACGATGATAGCGCCATCACCGGGAATCAGCCTCACCTGGGCGACGGCGGTCTTGCGCCTGCCTGTCTTCTGTACGTAAGTTTGCTTTTCCAAAGAACCCCCTTTTATGACCAAAGGTTAAGCTGGAACCTCTTTCTCTACCGGCTTGACCAGGCTGGCTTTTATCTGAGATTGGTGAGGTTGAGCCTCACCAGCATAGAGCTTCAGCCTTTTCATCATCGTCGCTCTCAGCCGATTTTGCGGTAACATGCCTTTGACGGCATGCTCGATGACGCCAGTAGGATGAGTCTGAAGCATTTTCTCCAGGCTAATGCTCTTCAGCCCTCCCGGATAGCCGGAGTGCCGGTAGTAGAGTTTCTGTTTCGCCTTATCTCCGGTAACAACAACCTTCTCCGCATTGATAACAACCACAAAGTCGCCGGTATCCATATTGCGGGCAAAGATAGGCTTATGCTTACCCATCAGCAAGGTCGCTATCTGAGTGGCTAATCTGCCTAAAACTTTATCCGAAGCATCAATAAGATGCCACTCCCGTTTAATATCAGAGGCTTTCGTGCTATAGGTTTTTATCATCTTTCTTCCTCAAAAGGACGGGGATAATTTACCCGCATGAGACATAGCCCGCAGGCCGGAGCCGTCGGGCCCGCCATGCCGTGCTTTCTGGCACTAATTATACTAGAAAGCTCGGCAATAGTCATCTTGCCCTGTCCAATTCTAATCAGCAATCCCACCGTGTTGCGTACCTGATGAGCCAGGAAAGAGCTGGCCGCCATGTTGAAAATAACCAGATTCCCATCCCGGCTCACTTCCGCCCGGTACACCCGGCGCACTGTCTTCTTGACGTCGGCACCGATGCCGCTGGTAAAAGAGGCAAAGTCATGCTCACCAAGAAGAGCCTGGCACGCCTGATTCATGGTATCAATATTCAAATGGCCATCAACAAGGTAGCTAAAACCGGCCTGCAATGGAGACCGTACCGAGCTATTCCAGATATAGTAGTTGTACTCACGGCTAATGGCACCACTCCGGACACTGAAGGAATCTCTCACCCGGTGGGCGGTCTTCACGGCAATATCATCCGGTAGATAGTAGTTCAACCCGCTGATAAAGGTCGCCAGAGAGTGGGAGCACTCAGTCCGAAAGCTGATGACCTGTTCCCGGGCATGCACTCCGGCATCAGTCCGGCTGGCTGCCATCAGCCTTAGATTTTCACCGGTAAGCTTCTCAATTGCCCTTTCCACTTCTTCTTGAATCGTGGGTGGACCGGCTTGCCACTGAAAGCCATGATAGCGCGTGCCATCATATTCCAGGGTTAGCACCACCTTGGTCGTCGTGGCTACACCTGGCAGTGGCTTTACCTCCAGGTTCGTTTCAGTAAGTACCAACTATTCCTCCAACATCCTCAAAGCAGGCAACGGCAAAGAGTGCCGTTTTTTAGCTCTCTTGCTTCACCAGCTCCACTTGAACCGTCGGTGCCCCATCCCCGCGCCGGCGTCCCAGTTTCGTGATGCGGGTATAACCGCCATTGGTCTGAGCATACCTTTGGGCCAGCTCGCTAAACACCTTGTCGGCGACCGTTTTATCAAAAAGAAAGGATAATGCCTGACGACGGGCATGGAGGTCACCCGCCTTACCCAGTGTTATCATTTTTTCCGCCAGGCCACTGATTTGCTTGCCTTTGGCCTCAGTGGTGATAATCTTTTCGTAACCCAAAAGGTCAGTTACCAGGTTACGGTACATCGCCCTTTTAAAACTGAAGCCCTTACCAGTTGTTCTAAGTGCAATTCGACGAGTCATCTCGCTCCCCCCTCAGTAAGTAACCAGATTATGGCGTGTCGCCAGTTTCACCTGCCGCCTGTTGCCCGATGGGCACTTCTTCCGGCTCGATGGGTTTCTCCGCCTCACCTTCTTTGCCCTCAGGATGGAGAGAGAGTCCCAGCCCGTTAAGGCGTTCCTCAAGCTCCTCCAGAGACCTCTGTCCAAAATTACGTAGATTAAGCAGCTCTTTCTCACCCTTGGTGATGACCTCACCCACGGTGCCGATACCGCCACGCCGTAAACAATTCAGCGTACGAGCCGATAAATTCAATTCTTCCATCGGCATATTGAATTTCTCTTCCGGGATAGGCAGGCGGCTGGCCACCTTTTCCTCCACGGGAGAGACCCCGCTATATAAGGCAAAAGGCGATAGCTGCTCCTTCAGGATTTCAGCACTACGGCTGACGGCATCGGCCGGAGATACCGTACTGTCCGTCCATATCTCCAGGTTGAGCCGTTCACGACTGGTCTCCTGGCCAACATGAATTGGCTCAACGGTATAATTAACCTGGCGCGCCGGCGTAAAGATAGCATCCACCGGGATGACGCCTATCGGCAGGTTAGTGCTCGATTCAGCCTCTTTATAGCCTGTGGCCAGTTCAACATCAAGCTCAGCATAAAGTTTGGCTTCCGGTGAATCCAGCGTCGCCAGATAGAGCCCAGGGTTGGCGATTTCAAATTCAACCGATGGCTTAATATCAGCCGCCGTGATTGGCCCCTCCCCGGTTACGTCCAAAATCAGCTTACCCGGCCGTCCGGCAACAGGTTTTATTCTTATTGCCTTAATATTGAGTAGAAGCTCAATGACATCCTCCTTGACATGAGGAATGGTCGAGAACTCATGTTGCGTGCCCTCAATTTTAATCCGGGTGACGGCCGCTCCCTGCAGATGAGCCAGCAACACCCGCCGCAGCGCATTCCCCAGCGTAACACCAAACCCTTTTTCCAGCGGTTCGATGACAAAACGGCCAAAGTTATCTCTACTTTCGACACATTGAATCTTGGCTACTACCAGATGAGACAAAATGTTACCTCCTTATCGGGAGTAATACTCAACTATAGTCTTTGAGTTAAACTTGGCACCAATCTCATCAGGCGTGGGCAGATATAGAACTTTCCCAACAATCTTTTCTCTATCCAGGCTTAACCAACCCGCCACTGACTTTCCTTTGATGCTCTCCACCAGTTGTTTATAATACTCAGTCTTGGTAGTACTCTCCCTCCAACTGATGGTATCACCTTCCTTAACCAGACAGGAGGGAATATCAGTCTTCTGCCCGTTAAGGACGATATGCCCGTGTTGAACTAGCTGCCGAGCTTGAGAACGGGAGTCCGCTAATCCCAGACGATAGACAATACTGTCAAGCCGCCTCTCCAGTAACACCATCAGGTTTTCTCCGGTGATACCTGGCTGCCTCTGCGCTTGCCCAAAAAACCGCCGGAACTGTTGTTCCATCATGCCATAGGTGAAACGGGCTTTCTGCTTCTCAATCAATTGCAGGCCGCGGTCGGAGATTCGGCGCCGCCGGCCGGTATTTCTTCTTCGTCTGTCGATGGCGCACTTCGGCGAGAGGCAACGGCTGCCTTTGAGCATTAACTTATCACTACAACGGAAACATCGTTTGCAAACTGATTCGAGATATCTTGCCACTTCTCTACCTCACACTCGCCTTCTTTTGGGAGGACGACAGCCATTATGGGGAACGGGGGTGACATCGACAATACTGGTAATATAAAGGCCGGCACTCTGCAGAGAGCGAATCGCCGCCTCGCGTCCACTACCCGGACCTTTCACAAAAACCTCTACCTGGCGCAGTCCTTGCTCCATCGCTTTTTTGGCGGCATCGCGCGCCGCCAGTTGCGCCGCGTAGGGAGTGCCTTTACGTGAGCCAGTAAACCCGGCAGTGCCGGAACTCCCCCAGGCGATAACATTCCCCTGCGGGTCAGTAAGAGTGACTACCGTGTTATTAAAAGTAGACTGTACATAGGCTTTCCCTGCTGGAATTGCCTTACGCTCTCGCTTTCTGGCTCTGGGTCGCTTCTTCTCTTTCTCTTTCTCTTTCTCTGGCATGCTATCCTCACCTCCTTTGTCTCTCCTCTCCTTTCTCATGAGAGGAGGAGAACGATTCGGAAGAGACTTCCTCTTCCGAACATATCCTTCAGATTACCTCTGGCTACTTCTTGGTTGAGCCGCGCTTCTTACCACGACCGGCAACCGTCCGGCGCGGGCCACGCTGGGTACGAGCATTAGTACGTGTCCGCTGCCCTCTGGCCGGCAGATTACGGCTGTGACGGCTACCACGATAGCTGCCAATTTCAATGAGGCGCTTAATATTGATGGTGATCTCTTTTCTCAGATCCCCTTCAACCCGGTGCTCGCGGTCAATAATTTCCCGAATACGATTAACCTCTTCTTCGCTAAGACTATCGGACTTGACCTCGGCATCAACTCTAGCCTGAGCCAGAATCTTCCGGCTCAGCACCGGACCAATACCATAGATGTACTGTAACGCCACCCAGACATGCTTATTACGGGGTATATCGACACCAGCTATCCGTGCCATCTCTATCCTCCTTGCCCGGCGGCATTCACTAATGCCAGGCAATCTTAACTATTAACCCTGCCGTTGCTTATGTTTAGGGTTAGCACAAATGACCCTGACGACACCATGTCGCTTGATTACCTTGCACTTTTCGCATCTAGCTTTAACTGAAGCTCTGACTTTCATAATACCTGTGACCGCCTCTCATAATGTTGCCGATTACCTGAACCGGTAGGTAATCCGACCCCGGCTCAGGTCGTAGGGAGAAAGCTCCACCAGTACCCTGTCGCCGGGTAAGATTCGGATATAATGCAATCTTATCTTCCCCGAGATATGAGCCAACACTTTATGCCCGTTCGCTAGCTCGACACGAAACATCGCATTAGGTAATGGCTCAACAACTACTCCCTCAACTTCAATAGTCTCTTTTTTCGGCATCAATCCCTGTCTATAAAGCCGTCAGCACTGCCGGTTCACCATCAGTGATAGCGATGGTATGTTCAAAATGGGCCGAAAGGCTACCATCACTGGTTAACACCGTCCAGTGGTTATCGCCAACCTGGGTACGCCAGTCACCGATGTTCACCATCGGCTCAAGAGCCAGGGCCATGCCTTTTTTCAATACCGGCCCCTGGCCGGCAGTACCAAAGTTCGGCACCTGGGGGTCCTCATGCATTTGACGGCCAATGCCATGCCCGGTATACTCACGTACCACCGAGTATCCCCTCGATTCAGCATACTGCTGGATGACCGCCGAAATATCCCCCAGCCTGGCTCCAGGACGTGCCGCCGTGATACCAGCCCTCAGAGCACCATCAGTAGTTTCGATAAGCTGCCTGGCCGGCGGCTTGACCTTACCCACACCTACTGTTAGTGCCGCATCACCATGAAAGCCCATAAAAATTGCCCCAAAGTCAAGCGAGACAATATCGCCTTCCTGCAAGACTCGCTTCCCGGGGATACCATGCACGATTTCATCATTGACCGAGACACAGAGAGTCGCCGGGTAGCCTCGATACCCCTTAAAAGAGGATTTGGCTCCCAGTCTTTCCAACTCCCGGGTAGCAATCACATCCAATTCCTCGGTCTTCATCCCCACCTTAATCTCTAACTTGAGCGTCTCCAGTATTTTGGCGACAATCCGACCAGCTTGCCGCATTGAGGCAATTTCCTGCTCTGACTTAATGATTATACCCATCTACCCACCGGCTAGGCAACCTTCCGTCGCAGACCTTTGATTATCCGGCTCTCGATTTCAGTGACACTCCCTTCACCATCCACCTCGACCAGTTTACCCGACCTGGTATAGTAGTCAATAAGAGGAGCAGTCTCCGCAAAATAGACCACAAGCCGTTGCTTCACTGTCTCGGCAGTATCGTCAGCACGCTGATAAAGCTCAGCACCACACCGGTCACATTTACCCCGTACCCGCGGTGGCGAATTCTTGATATGATAGGGGGTCTGACACTGGCGGCAAATCCAGCGCCCGCCCAGCCGCTCCAGCAACTCATTCTCCGTGACTCTGATATAGACCACTTTATCGATAGCTTTACCCTGCTCAGTCAGGGCCTCATCCAGAGCCTCAGCCTGCTTCAGATTGCGGGGAAAGCCATCAAAAATCACTCCCGCTGCACAATCCGAGGCAACGATACGCTCCAAAACCATTCTTATCGTTATCTCGTCAGGCACGAGCTTTCCCTTCTCCATATAAGACTTAGCCTTCATGGCTAGTTCCGTCCCCTGCGCCAGCACCTGGCGGAACAGGTCACCGGTAGCGACATGAGCCAGCTTCAACTCCCTGGCCACTTGAGCCGCCTGTGTTCCTTTACCGGCGCCGGGGGCACCCAGAAATACAATATACACGCCAATCCCTCTTTAAATCTTAGCCTTTTGCCGAAAGGGTGGTATCTTCGGAGCCTTACTTGATGAAGCCTTCGTAGCGCCGCATCACCAGTTGCGCCTCCATCTGCTTCATCGTGTCCAGAACAACACCAACCACAATCAGCAAACCCATCGTGGATAGTTGGATTACCTGGACGCTGGTAATCTCCCTGGCCAGGAAGGGGAGCACGGCCACCAGTGCCAGAAACAGGGCACCGGCCCAGGTAATGCGGTTGACTACCCCATTCAGGTAGGTAGCCGTATTTTTCCCCGGCCGAATCCCCGGGATAAACCCGCCCTGCTTCTGCAAGTTGCCCGCCAAATCCTGTTGCTGGAAAATCACCACCGTGTAAAAGAAGGCAAAGGCAATCACCAGGAAGAAGTAGATACCCCAGTAAAACAGTCCCATCGGCATCGGGGCATTAGGATTAAACAGCTCAAGAATACGATTAGCCAGATTCGGGTCGGCATTACTGGCATTAGCAAAATAGCTGGCAACCGTCGCCGGAAAAATAACCACCGACATGGCAAAGATAAGCGGAATCATCCCGGCGGTATTTACCCGTATCGGGATATGGGTGGCTCCTGACTGCCGGTAGCTGCGGCCGCCGCGCATAACCATGCGGGCATACTGCACCGGAATACGGCGGTGTGCCTCAGTAAAGATAACGATGAAGGCAATAGTGGCAATACCAAGAATAAGGTAAGCAACCAGGCCACCCCACTGCCCCTGCTGAGCCGCCAGTGTCATTCCGGGAAACAAGTCCACGTAGCCAGCAACAATACCGGCAAAGATGATGATTGATATGCCATTGCCGATACCGTATTCCGTAATCAGCTCACCCAGCCAGACCAGGAACATACTACCGGCAATGAGGGCCAAAATCATGGTGGCCGTCTGCAGCGGTTCGTTCACACCGGTGCGGAAAATACCCTCACGCTGGAACAAGGCTAACTGCCCCCAGCCGGCAACACCGGCCATCGGTACTGTCAGCCAGTGGGTAATACGGTCAACCTTGTGCCGCCCGGCTTCTCCTTCCTGGGCCAGAGCTTGCAATCGCGGGATAACCGGCACCATCAGCTGCATGATAATCGAAGCGGTGATATAAGGGTAAACACCGAGGGCGGCAATGCTGAAGTATCTCATCATCCCACCGCTAAACATATCAAGCATACGCAGTAAACCGCTCACTCCCCCTTCCGACATAGGGTCAAATATCCGTTTGAGCGCCTCAGGGTCAACTCCAGGCAGACTGACGTGGGCGATGAAGCGAAACACTACCAGGATAGCCAGGGTCATCAGAATACGGCGCCTTAAGTCAGGCAGGTGGAAGGCATCAAGCATCGCCTGAAGCAGCCGCGGCCTAGTTGGTCTCGGACGCATACCCGATCTCCTCCACGCTACCCCCTGCCGCCTCAATCTTGTCTTTAGCAGCAGTCGAAAATTTGTGCGCTTTCACCATGAGGGGATGACTAATTTCACCCTCAGCCAGAATCTTGACCGGTTTCCGCATTGATTTCGCCAACCCGGCAGCGACCAACTTCTGCGGAGTAACTTCACTGCCCGGCTCAAAGATATTCAGCTCCTCAATATTAACCAGGTTGTACTCTATCCGGAAGATATTAGTAAAACCACGCATCTGAGGCAGGCGCTTGATTAAGGGTAACTGCCCGCCCTCAAAGCCCGGACGCACGATGTTACCGGCACGAGACTTCTGCCCTTTACAGCCTCGCCCTGAGTAGCTACCATGCCCGCTACCGTTCCCACGCCCTACCCGCTTTCTCCCCTTCTTCGCGCCAAGAGCCGGGGACAGTTCATTCTGCCTCACTTTTTGCCTCCACCTTGACCAGATGCCTGACCTTGTTAATCATACCGCGCATTGCCCCCGAATCATCATGGATAACCACCTGATTCAGCCGACGAAAACCGAGAGCTTTCAGCGTCCTCTTCTGGTCTTCGCTATAGCCGATACCACTCTTGACCCAGGTGACACAAAGCTTGACCACTTATACTGCCTCCTCAACCTTAGCCACTCCCTTACGCCGGGCTAGCTCCTCCTTGGGGTCTCTAAGCTGACCTAGAGCCAGCATCGTTGCTTTGGCCACATTAATACGGTTCGAACTACCCAGAGATTTACTCAGAATATCCCTGATTCCGGCGGCTTCAACCACCGCCCGAATGCTACCGCCGGCAATAATGCCGGCACCGGGAGCGGCTGGTTTAAGCAAGACCTCCGCGGCACCCAGCTTACCCGTCACCGTAAAAGGAATCGACGACCCCACCAAAGACACCTTAATCAAGCTCTTTCTGGCAGCGGCGGTCGCTTTGTTAATGGCGACCGGCACCTCATTAGCCTTACCCAACCCGATACCGACATGGCCGTTACCATCGCCGCTGACCACCAGGGCGCTAAAACGGAGGCGCTTCCCACCCTTCATCACCTTAGCCACCCGGTTGATGTTCATCAGCTTTTCATTCAGCCTCAACTCGGTAGGGTCTATCTTGATTATTGGTGCCTTCATTTAGTTTCCGACCGTCCCCTCTAGAATTTCAATCCTTCTTTACGGGCAGCTTCCGCCAGCGCCTTGACTCGACCGTAATACTTATAGCCACCACGGTCGAAAACCACCTGGCTGATACCTTGACTCAGTGCCCGCCGGGCAACCAGGGAACCAACCAGCTCCGAACGGGCTGCCTTCGCCTTACCATCAACGGCACCCTGCAACTCCGGGTCAAGGGTTGATGCCGAGGCCAGAGTGTGCCCCTGGACATCATCAATGACCTGGGCATAAATATGACTCAGGCTACGGAAAACACTTAACCGAGGTCGAGCCTCAGTACCATTCACCTTGGCTCTAACCCGCCGGTGTCTCCTCTGCCGGGCCAGCCTTGTATCCTTTACCATCTACTGCTTACTCCCTATCGCTTTACCGGCTTTACCCGGTTTGAGGCGGGTTAGCTCGCCGGCATACTTGATACCCTTACTCTTATAAGTATCCGGAGGCCGAATCGCCCGAATACTGGCTGCCATCTGGCCAACCATTTCCTTATCAATACCACTAACCTTGATACGATTATTTGCTTCCACCGCCAGAGACACACCGGCAAGAGGAGCGACTTCAACTGGGTGGGAGAATCCAAGGCGTAGTAACAGCTTATCTCCCGCCTTTTCTGCCCGATAGCCCACTCCGGTTATTTCCAGATATTTGTCAAAACCCTTAGTCACCCCTTCCACCATATTGGCCAGAAGGGTTCGTGTTAGCCCGTGTAATGACCTTTCTAACCTGCCATCGCTTGGTCGTGACACCACCAGGCTACTATTATCCAGTGTCACCGATACCTCCGGACGCAAATGGCGATGAAGCTCACCCTTTGGGCCGCGGATAGCGACCTCGTTATCTTTAATGTTCACCACCACACCCGGCGGCAAAGCAATTGGCATTCGCCCGATTCTAGACATACCTTACTCCCGGATTAGCTACCACACAAAGCATAATAGCTCACCACCAATCCTCTGGCGCCAGGCATGTTGCCCGGTCATCACGCCCTTCGATGTCGAAACAATCGCGATACCCAAACCACCCCTGACACGAGGCACTTCTTCCCGAGCCACATACACTCTTAGCCCCGGCTTACTGGCTCGCTCCAGCCCGGAAAGGATCGGCTGGTTCCGCTCGCCATACTTGAGGCGAATACTGATTTGCCGGTGCGGCTTACCACGAAGCACCTCATAGTCACTTATGAAACCCTCCTCCTTGAGGATTCGGGCGATAGATAGCTTCACTTTTGAATTGGGTATCAACACCACATCATGACGCACCATCATCGCATTGCGTATTCGAGTTAACATATCAGCGATTGGGTCAGAAACAGTCACAACTCCTCCCTCGAGCTACCGCTAATTTACCAGCTTGATTTTCGCACCCCGGGAATTTGCCCGAGTAGAGCGAATTGGCGAAAGCAGATACGACACAAGCCGAACTTACGTATGTAGCCCCGCGGCCGACCGCACAGATGACAGCGGTGATGCTGTTGTACTTTATACTTAGCCGGACGCAACCATTTAGCAATCTCAGATTTCTTAGCCATTATGACTCACTCAATCCTTTGCGAAGGGCATGCCTAACTGTTGCAAAAGCTCTCTGGCTTCATCAGCCGTCTTGGCGGTGGTGACGATGGTCACCTCCAGGCCCCGCGCCTTATCTATCTTATCATAGTCTATTTCCGGGAAAGCGGTTTGCTCCTTAAAGCCCAGAGTGTAGCTACCGCGGCCGTCAAAAGAGTTCCTCGGCACCCCTTCAAACTCACGGAGACGGGTCAAGACGGCATTCATCAGCTTATCCATAAAATCATACATGCGCTGCCCGCGCAGCGTTACCTTTAACCCGATAGGCATCCCGGCTCTCAGCTTGAAGGCGGCAATCGACTTTCGGGAACGGGTCGTCACTGGATGCTGTCCGGAAATCGCCGCCAGGTCTTTCTCCGCTGCCTCCAGTACCTTGACATTCTGGGTGGCCTCTCCCAGGCCGATATTGAGGGACACTTTCTCCAAGCGCGGTACCTGCATGACGTTTTTGTAACCGTAACGCTCCATCAGCGCCGGGACAACCTCTTTTTGATACTTTTCTTTTAACTGTGCCATTAATCAATCACCTCGTGACAAACACGGCAAACCCTGACCCTCTTCTCCGCCTCGAGAGAACGGAAGCCAACACGGGTGGGATGATTACATTTGTTACATACCAGCATTACATCGGACACACTAATTGGTGCCTCCCGTTCGATGATACCGGCCTGCCTGACCTGATGTACTGCCCGGGTATGCTTTTTAATAAAGTTAACGCCCTCCACCAGTACCCGCTGGTCCTTGGGGTGAGCAAAGCGCACCTTGCCTTTTTTACCCCGGTCCTTGCCGGCAATAACCAGTACCGTATCATCCTTTCTTATCTTCATACTGCTTCCTTCAGAGGACTTCCGGGGCCAGGGAAATAATCTTTCCGAAATCTTTCTCCCTCAGCTCCCTGGCTACCGGCCCAAAGATACGCGTCCCCTTGGGATTATTCCGGTCGGTAAGAATTACGGCCGCATTCTCATCAAACCTGATATAGGAACCATCAAGACGCCGGTAGGCTTGGCTGGTGCGCACTACCACTGCCCGCACCACCTCTCCCTTCTTGACCGTACCTCCGGGGATGGCACGCTTTACCGAAGCCACGATGGTATCACCAATGCGGGCATATCTCCGGCCGGTGCCGCCCAGTACGCCAATACACATAATCTGGCGCGCACCGGTATTATCAGCCACTTTAAGTCGGGAATACGGTTGAATCATCCTAATCCACTCCAGCTATTGTCCGATCTCTGCGGGTTTAACTGTGACGACGGCCTTCTTGATTAATACTTCAGCTACTCGCCACCGTTTCTCCCTGGAGAGCGGGCGCGTTTCCACAATCTTGACGATATCCCCTTCACCGCACTCATTGTTAACATCATGAACCTTGTTTTTGACTAACTTCTTGATTGTCTTCCCGTACAGCTCGTGATGCCGGGCTGTCTCCACAGCCACAATCACCGTCTTGTTCATCTTGTTACTGACAACACGACCAACCCTGCTTTTCCTTTTCGTCTCCATCTATTCCAGCCTACCTTAGCCCTAGCTCTCTCTCACTGATTATTGTCTCAAACCGGGCAACATCCTTCTTCAGACGCCTGATTTCACGATGGTTTACCAGTTGCTTCATGGTCAGACGAAAGCGCAGGTCAAGAAGCTCCTTGTGAGCTTCTTCCAGTTGTTTGGCCAATTCTTCCGAGCTAAGAGCCCGTATTTCGGCGACCTTCAACTTAAGCTCACTCCTTCTTTAGTTTCGCTGCTGACGATGGCGGCCTCTTTAACGATAAATTTGGTATCAATCGGAAGTTTATGCGAAGCCAGACGCATCGCTTCCTTGGCTAGCGCTTCGCTAACACCAGCCATTTCAAAGAGGATTCTCCCTGGCTTGACCAGAGCCACCCAGTGGTCAGGAGCACCCTTGCCTGAGCCCATGCGTGTCTCCGCCGCCTTCTTCGTCACCGGTCTATCCGGGAAAATACGAACCCAAATATTACCACCACGGCTAACATGGTGCGTAATGGCACGCCGGGCCGCCTCAATCTGACGGGCGGTCAGCCGGGCTGGTTCCAGCGCCTGTAAACCATAATCCCCAAAAGCAACGGTATTACCGGAGCGGGCTTTGCCACGGTTACGTCCTTTTTGCATCTTGCGGAACTTCACCCGCTTAGGCTGTAACATTGCTCTCCTTCGGCTCCACAGATGACCTGGCTTCAGCACCAACACTGGCTACCGTCTTCGCCGGTGACTTCTCGGCCTCGACTGAAGACTCCGTCGGCACCACTAGTGTGGCTTTACTACTATCACCGCTCTCTGGTGCGGCCACGGTCTCCTCAGCCTCCTCAACTTTAGCTTCGGCCAGAATGTCGCCCTTGTATATCCAGACCTTCACCCCGACCCGTCCCATGGTGGTCTTTGCCTCAATAAAGCCATAATCAATATCAGCCCTTAATGTGTGTAAGGGCACTCTACCTTCATGCAGTACCAGGGTACGGGCTATCTCCGCCCCACCCAACCTACCAGCACAGCTAATCCTTATCCCCTTGGCGCCCGCCTGCAAGGTACGCATTATCGACTGCTTCATCGCCCGGCGATAAGCAACACGGCGCTCCATCTGCTCAGCAATCGATTTAGCCACCAGGCAAGCATCAAGCTCGGCTTGCCGAATCTCCTGGATATTCAGTTGCACCTTCTTGCCCAGCATCTTCTCGAGGAAGACCCGCGTCTCATCAACCCGCTGGCCACCACGCCCGATGACAATGCCCGGCCGGGCGGTATGAACCGTCACCGACACTTGATTTGCCTGACGCTCAATCTCCACCAGGGAAACCGACGCCTCAGCATACCTCAACTCGATAGCCTTCCGAATCTTCAGGTCTTCCCGTAAGAACTCAGCATAGTGCTTATCGGCATACCACTTTGCCTGCCAATTACGGATGACACCAATACGAAAACCTACCGGATGCACCTTATGTCCCATCAACTCTCCTGCTCGGCAACAATAACCGTAATATGACTGGACCGCCTGAGGACAGGGCTGGCCCGACCTCGCGACCTCGCCCGAAACCTTTTCAAAGTGCGTGATTGGTCAGCGAAGATACGGACAATCTTTAAGTCCGCAGTAGACACCTGAAAATTGTTCTCGGCGTTAGCTGCGGCTGATTTTATTACCTTGGCCACAAACTTGGCCGAGGGCGAAGATGTGAACCTGAGCAGGTTCAGGGCTTCATCCACCTTCTTACCCCGTACCATGTCTACCAATAAGCGCATTTTACGAGGTGCGACCCCCGTATCTTTCACGACCGCTCTTACTTCCATCTTATCTCTTTTGCCTTACACCCTGTTCCCAACCAGCCTTAGGTAGTTGCTACTGTCTCGGTGGTAGTCTCGGTCTTCGCCGCCGCTCTCTCCGCCTTCTCGGCCTTCTCCGCCTTGGCCGTGTGTCCGCGGAAGGTCCGGGTTGAAGCGAACTCACCTAACTTATGGCCGACCATGTTTTCCGTAATAAAAATGGGTACATGCCTCCGACCATCGTGGACACCAATCGTCAACCCGACCATCTCCGGCACGATGGTAGACCAGCGCGCCCAGGTTTTGATGACCGCCTTCTGACCGGAGCGGATGAGAGCATCCACCTTCTTCATTAGTTTCGCATCAATTGCTGGGCCCTTTTTCGTTGACCTCGACATTTACCTTACCCCAAAGTCATCTATTATTTACTACCGCGGCGCTTGACAATCATCCTATCCGAAGTCTTACGCCGGCGCGTCTTATAGCCCAAAGCCGGCTTACCCCACGGCGTTTTTGGCCCGGGTAAACCTATCGGGCTTCTACCTTCACCCCCACCATGGGGATGGTCACGCGGGCTCATTGCCGAACCTCGCACCGTTGGCCGCCAGCCCCGCCACCGCCGGGCGCCGGCTTTACCCAATTTGATACCCTGGTGCTCAACATTTCCCACCTGTCCGATGGTAGCCGAACACTCAGCATGAATGCGTCTCACCTCACCAGAGGGTAACCGAATCAGGACATACTCATTTTCCTTGGCCATTATCTGGGCGGCCATCCCGGCACTCCGCACCATCTGTCCACCCCTTCCCTTCTCCATCTCAATATTATGAATTTGAGTACCGGTTGGGATTAGCTTCAGGGGCAGGGTATTGCCCGGCTTTACCTCAGCATCCTCACCCGATTTAACCATATCATTAACATTGAGTCCCACTGGAGCCAGGATATAGCGCTTTTCCCCATCGACATAGAAAATGAGGGCAATGCGTGCCGAACGGTTCGGGTCATATTCAATGGCAGCCACTCTACCCGGAACACCAATCTTATCCCGCTTGAAGTCAAGCGTACGCAGCCTCTGCTTCGCCCCACCACCATGGTGACGGACAGTCAGTCTCCCTTGATTGTTACGACCGGCCTTCTTCTTGAGGGGCAGAACCAGGGATTTCTCCGGTTTATCCTTGGTTATCTCCTCAAACGTAGCCCCTATCTTCCCCCGCCGGCCGGGAGAGGTTGGACGATATGTCTTTAGTGCCATTAGCTAAATAAACCTCTTAATATTCTTCAAAGTTACCTAAGTACTCTGGAATATCCCAATACTATCCCCTGGTTTAAGAGTCACCACGGCTTTCTTCCATGGCGAGCCTGCCACCTTACTGCGCCGGCCCATTCTGCGCCGCCTGCCGGCGACGGTCATCACATTAACCGCCGTTACCTCTACCTTGAATGCCTTCTCCACCGCCTCTTTAATCTGGGGCTTATTAGCTTCCCCGGCGACCTCAAAGGCGTATTTGCCCTGAGCCTGAAGGACGGTATATTTCTCAGTTATTAACGGACGCCGTAACACCTGATAAAGGTGCATCGCTCCCTCCCTGCGGTGATTCTTCCCCCCACAACTCCTCAGCTTTACGCACGGCCGATACCGTCATCAAAAGCCTCTGATAAGAAAGGAGGTCCACCACGCTAAGCAATCTCACTGGCATCGTCTTAACCCCGGGCAGGTTACGAGCTGATTTAATCACATTCTCTTCCGCATCAGCCATAACTATCAGCGTCGACGCATCCAGCCCCAGTGCCGCCAGGATTCGTACCATCTCCTTGGTCTTCGCCTCAGCCAGCCCGAACTGCTCCAGAATAACCAGCTCTTCATCTCTAAACTTCGCTGACAGGATACACCTTACCGCCAGCCGGCGCATTTTCTTGGGCGTGGCCTGTCGATAACTTCTGGGCTTGGGGCCAAAAATGATACCCCCACCCCGGCGCAGTGGCGACTTGATGCTACCCGCCCGGGCGTGACCGGTATGCTTCTGGGCATACAGCTTACGGGTGCTACCGGAAACTTCACCGCGAGTCTTCGTGCTGGCAGTCCCCTGATGGGAATTAGCCTGCTGTCCGACCATCACCTGATGCACCACCGCCTCATTAAAAGGCTCAGCGAAAACGTAGTCGCTAACCTCAATTTGCTCGACCACTTCCCCGGAATTATTATAGACTGGAACTTGCACTTACTTACTTCCTCTTGTTTGCTTTGCTTATCAGCAGCAACCCATTTTTACTTCCTGCCACCGCACCCTTCACCAGCAATAGATTATGCTCGGCATCAGCCTTGAACACCACTAAGTTTGGTACCGTCACACGTTCACCACCCATCCGCCCGGCCATACGCGTCCCCTTCCATACTCTCCCCGGGTAGGTTGTCGACCCGATTGCCCCCGCATGACGCTCCCGGTCAGACTGCCCGTGTGTTTTCGGCCCACCGGCAAAGTGATGGCGCTTGACAACGCCGGCAAAGCCTTTACCCTTCGATACCCCGCTAACATCAATCCGGTCACCCTCTTTGAACAGGCCAACATCGACTTTATCACCCACTTTGATGTCAGCAATATCATCTAACCTGAACTCACGAAGGTAGCGGAAATCTCCCGGTCCCTTGAGTTGACCTTGCTCCGCAGGCTTCAGCCGCTTTGCTTCACTGAAGCCAAGCTGAACGGCGTTATAGCCTTCTTTAGCGACAGTCTTAAGCTGTATCACGATACACGGGCCAGCCTCAATCGCCGTCACTGCCTCGATTTCGCCATTCTCTTTAAACACCTGGGTCATCCCCAGTTTTCGGCCAATAATTCCTTGCAGCATATCCCTGACTACCCTAACCTTATCACTATAACTTAATATCTATCTCAACGCCAGCCGGCACGTTCAAGCTGGTCAAAGCATCGACCGTTTTGGAGGTTGTCTCCACAATATCAATAAGGCGCTTATGGGTTCGCATTTCAAACTGTTCCTGTGAATCCTTATCAATAAAGGAGGAGCGTATCACGCTAAACTTCTTAATACGGGTGGGCAGCGGTAACGGCCCGGAAACAACCGCTCCGGTACGTTCGATGGCCTCGACAATCTGCCTTGCTGCCTGGTCAAGTAGTTTATGGTCAAAACCCTTTAGTCTGATACGAATTTTCTGTTTAGGCATCTTTTGTTGCCCCTACTTTTTCGATAATCTGCGCTGCCTGCTCTTTCGAGAGCACTCGATAACAATTGAACTCCAGGGAATGGGTGGCTCTCCCCTGACTCTGCGACCTTAGACTGGTAGTATAGCCGAAACTCTCCGCCAGGGGGATGAGAACATGGACCGTGGATATCTCAGCATAAGTCTCAATAGACTCAATATGAGCTCTTCTTGAATTAAGGTCGCTGATAACATCACCAAGATACTGTTCCGGTGTGACTACTTCCAGCTTCATGATAGGCTCAAGCAGGACAGGTTTGGCTTTTCTGACACCATCCTTAAGCGCCATCGAGGCCGCTATTTTAAAGGCTAACTCAGAAGAGTCAACTTCGTGGTAACTACCATCATAAAGAGTGGCTTTAATATCAACCACCGGGTAACCCGCCACTACCCCGGCCTCCATGGCTTCCTTAATACCTGCCTCGATGCCCGGTATATAATTCTTGGGTATAGCCGTACCCTTGATACGGTCGGTAAACTGCAAACCGGTGCCCGATTCACCAGGCTCCAACTCAAGGCAGACATGACCATACTGACCATGCCCACCGCTCTGGCGGATGAATCGGCCTTCTACCTTCACCGATTGGGTAATCGTCTCCTTATAGGCCACCCGTGGCTGACCCACCTTGGCGCCGACCCTGAACTCACGGAGCAAACGGCTGACGATAACCTCCAGGTGAAGCTCGCCCATACCTGAGATAATGGTCTGTCCCGTTTCCTTGTTATAGGCCGCTTTAAAGGTGGGGTCCTCCTCGGTTAATTTCTGCAGGGCTTCGCCCATCCGGTCATCATCCGCCTTGCTTCTCGGCTCGATAGATACCGCCAGTACCGGCTCGGGAAAACGAATCGATTCAAGCAGCACCGGCTGAGAGGAATCACACAGGGTATCACCGGTGAAGGTATTCTTCAGACCCAGGGTAGCCACAATCGTTCCGGTGTCAGCCTCGGTAATCTCTTCCCGGCGATTGGCATGCATTAAGAGCAAGCGCCCAATGCGCTCTTTCTTACCACAGGTCGAATTATAGACTTGTTGCCCTGCCTCTACCCGTCCTGAATAAACTCTAAAGTAGACCAGACGGCCCACAAAGGGGTCGGAAACGACCTTAAAGGCGAGGGCGGTAAAGGGGGTTTCATCACTGGCCGGCCGCTGAACCTCAACGCTGGTGTTGGCATCAGTCGCCCGCATCGGTGGCATGTCCAGAGGTGAGGGCAGATAGTCAATCACGGCATCAAGCAGAAACTGGACTCCCTTATTTCTCAGTGCACTCCCGCAGAGGATAGGGACTCCTTTATTAGCCAGTGTCACCCGGCGTAAGGCCTGCTTCAAATCATCGGCCGGAATCGTGATGCCATCAAGATAGGCTAACATTACCTGGTCATCCACCTCGGCCAGCTTCTCCACCAGCGCCTGACGGAATTCGACAGACTTTTCTTGTTCCGCATCCGGAATGGCCATTTCCACCGGCTCCGAACCGGGAGTACCATCAAAGCTCCAGGCCTTCATCTCCAGCAGGTCGATGACACCCTGAAACGAGGCTTCGCTGCCTATGGGCAATTGAATCGGTAGCGGCTTGGCCCGCAGTCTCTCTTCAATCATGGCGATAGTGCGGTGAAAATCGGCACCCACCCGGTCCATCTTATTGATGAGGCAAATCCGGGGGACACAATATCTATCGGCCTGGCGCCAGACTGTCTCAGATTGAGCTTCCACCCCGGCCACGGCGTCAAATACCACTACGCCACCATCCAGCACTCTAAGGCTACGCTCAACCTCAGCCGTAAAATCCACGTGTCCGGGGGTATCAATGATATTAATGCGGTGGTCCCGCCAATGGCAGGTGGTGGCTGCCGCGGTAATGGTAATACCCCGCTCCCTCTCCTGCTCCATCCAATCCATCACCGCCGTGCCCTCATCCACCGCGCCTACCTTATAAGTAGTACCGGTATAAAATAGTATCCTCTCCGTGACGGTGGTTTTACCAGCGTCAATATGGGCGATAATACCAATATTACGTATATCCTCTAAAGGGAAACTCCTGGGCATAACCTTCTCCCCGCTCTCCGCCTTAAGCACCATACCTCTTACCATGACATTACCTTCAATAACCGGCCGTGATTCACCAGCGATAATGGGCAAAGGCACGGTTAGCCTCAGCCATCCTATGGGTGTCATCACGTTTCTTAATCGTTACTCCCTGTCCTTTGGCCGCATCACTCAATTCACCCGCCAGTTTCTCCGCCATCGATCTACCGGAACGGGCTCGGGCTGATGCTACCAGCCAGCGTAACGATAGTGACAGACCCCGGCTGGCACGAACCTCCACGGGCACCTGATAGGTAGCCCCACCGATTCGGCGACCTTTTACTTCAAGCTGTGGGGTAGCATTCGCTACCGCCTGCTCTAATACCGTCACCGGAGCTTTAGACTCCTGCTTTTCAATAATATCCAGTGCACCATAGATAATCTTCTCGGCCGTGCTCTTTTTACCGCCGTGCATCATCCGATTAATTAATCTGGCCAGGACAACGCTACGGTATTTCGCATCCGGAGCTACCACTCTTTCCATCCCTCGACTGCGTCTCGGCATGCTACCTCCTAAGCCGTCACTCCGGTGGCCTTGGCTCTTTTAGTGCCGTACTTACTACGACCCTGTTTACGATCGACCACACCGGTGGCGTCCAATGCCCCACGGATAATATGATAACGAACTCCAGGTAAATCCTTCACCCGCCCTCCACGAATCAGCACCACCGAGTGTTCCTGCAACTCATGACCCTCGCCCGGAATATAAGCCGTCACCTCTATCCCGTTGCTCAGCCTCACCCTGGCTATCTTACGCAGCGCCGAGTTAGGCTTTTTCGGGGTCATCGTCTTAACCTGAAGACAAACCCCGCGCTTTTGCGGAGAGCCGTCAATCTGCTTCGTCCGGTTCTTTAAGGCGTTAAACACAAACCGTAAGGCGGGCGTCTTGTTTCTTTTACCCGTCTTCCGACGCCCTTTGCGTACAAGCTGGTTAACTGTCGGCAACTATCTCCTCCATGCGTCACACAATTTAAATGGATGAGCCTGAGCTCATCCATTTAACAAAGGGACAGATTGAAGACCGTGTTTCAACCTATCAATCGTTACTGAAGCGCCGAGTGCTAAAAAGCTAGTCTAGCATAGACTCATTAGGTTGTCAAGATGGCGCTGGAAACGTGTGTTGATGTTATACGATTATGTCACCGGTTAACTGTTAAGGGAAAATGTCACCATGGAAGGAATGGTGATATTGAACAAGAAAGAGCAAAGAAGGGTAATGGTCTTGAATGAATCAGAGAAGGGGGTGATGACAGGAAGACAAGCAGCCGGGGTAGAAAGCCAACCAACTGAGAATTGAAGCTTAGGGTTGGAAGGTAACATTCCGTCAGAATGTTGGGTAATTTTTACTATTTTATGTGATGAACACTTCGGCGCTTGGTTACCTACCACCGAATGAGTTTGAGAATCTATTGAATATTAACCTGGATAAGAAATTAACTCGACTGACCCTCAGGCAACTGACTCCGGCTCAGATTGGGCTTCAACGATAGCAGCGACAGGCTTGCCCACGATGCCCGCCTGGGCCGCGATAATAGCCGCGTGGGTGCGGCTGCGTGCCTGCATCTTGTCGATGACATTCCGGACGTGTTTCTTGGTGGTGTCCAAGGTGATACCCAGGGTTTCGGCGATTATCTTGTTCGAGTCTCCGTTCCCCATGAGCCTGAGCACATCGACTTCCCTCCCGGTGAGGTGAGCCGCCTCAGT
>JAENIS010000053.1 GCA_016844285.1 Dehalococcoidales bacterium | reverse complement strand
TCCCATTCGCATGTCCACTATTTCTATCTACCAGTAGATTCAGCCAGCAGATACGGGCCTGTAGATACGCAGGCAGTAGATACGCACCAGCATATATATATACAGGCCTCTGCGGGGGAGGGGTGGGCCCCTCTCCCCCGGATACGAGACTACCTTACGGGAGGCTATCGTGTAGAGCCCCTTCTTAACCCTCACACCGATCAGGCCGGGAAATTGCCTCTCCACCAGGCCCTGACGCTTGTGACTATTCATGCTGCTCTCCTTATCCCAGCAATAACCTGATCGCCTTCTCTACTCCCAAACTTGGGGCCAGCCGGGCTACCCTGATGGCATCTCTAACATCCTGGCTCCTCCCTGTCAGTCTCTGGGCTATCTCGCCGGCTGCCTCTGCGGAGCAGCCCTCCCGTTTGGTAAGCACCCCGGTTACAACCTCAAGGTATTCCCGGGTGGAGTAGATATGAAGCCTCCTTACGGCGAACCGCGATAGCAGCTCCGGGGCTAACTTGTCCTGGCGGTTGCAGGCTGCCACTACCCGGATATCTAATACCACATCGGCTATCTTGCCCACCTTGGTGCGGGTAAGACGGCCTCCCTCCATGGCCGAGAGCAACACGGCCTGGTCCTCCCGGGCCAGTTTCTCCACCTCGTCTATAAGCGCCAGCCACGGCCGTCGCCCCAGTAGCACATCCAGCAGCCCGGCTTTAGATGCGGAGGACCCCAGCACCCACGATGCCCTGTCCCCTGCCACCCTCTCCAGTTCCCACAGGAACAGGCTCTTGGCCAGCGCCGGGGGGCCGGCCAGAAGAACATGCACCGGCCTGGCGGCTGACATACAGGCTCGCAGCAACTCTTTGACGTCATCATGGCCTATGATGTCATGAAACAGGTCGTCGGGCAGCGCTATAGGCTCTAAGGGCTCCGCATCCTGCTGGGCCGCACCCTGTAGAACAGCCCTGGCCTTTTCAGTAAGGATGTAGCCGGTGTAGCTATTGGAACGGAACTCTGTCCTCAGGTAGCCTTCAAGACAAAGCCTGTTCAACGTGCCTGGCCATACCTGCACCTGACGCCAGCACCAGCCATTGGGCCAGTCGTGCTCCCGATTGGTGGAGACTTCAAACTCTGCTATGTGCCCCAGGATTTCCAGGTCTGTTGCTTTCATTTCCACCCCCTCTATGGGAATAGCTTTCGGCCTCATATTCCCTCAATACTTTTTGATAGCGTTCACTGCCTAACGACTTTTCTAGCCGGGAGAGAAGACATTTAGCCAGCATGACACCAACGTCAACGCCCTTCACAGAAGCCAGAAAAACGCTGGGTATCATGTCGAACATATCCTTGAAAGCTTCGTGTTCCGCTCTACGTTTTAATTCCTCCTCTGCCAGGCAAGGAAGAGACCCCGGGTCACTGCTTTTCACCCATTTTCTCATCTGGTGCTGGCTTGGAATATTAGCCAGTTCGAAGCGCTGGCGGACCAGTTCCTTAACCTCTTTCCAGGAACGACCCTCTTTCCTGCTTTGCATAACGGAGATGCGGACTTCAAACGGATACGATCTAGGCACTGTCATCCTCCTTCGAAAACTATCCAGAGTTATTTCCACGCCCTCATTTGGGCTATCTCCTGGTAGGCCCGGTTGAGCCGGGCCATGGCTTCGGCGCTGCCGCCATGGTCGGGATGGAGCTTGTGGCTCAGGAGTTTGTAGGCTAGCTTCACCAAATCATCCGGCGCCGATGGATCCAGTCCCAGCGCCTGGTAGGGATTGGTTGCCCCTGGCGTGCAGCCAAACCCCCTCAGGGGGACCTCTGATTTCTTAAACAGGTCTTCCAGGTCTTCCGCCACGGCCCGGTAAAGCTCTCCCATCAGGCGGTTGAATCTATCCTCTGGCTTTGCCATCTGTTACCCGGTTTCCATTACCTGGTTTCGTTCCGGTCTTGGCTTTGCCGGCTGCCCTTACCTGCCACCGTTTTCTGAGGGTCACCAGGTTGGCGCTGGTCAGGTTCCATTTCTCCAGGGTCTGCTTATAGCCCATTGCCTTCAGGTCGGCCAGGATCTCTTCCCGGCGCTTATCGTAGTAGCCCCTGGGCCGGTAGCGGCGTGTTAACCCCGGAGAACCGCTTGGCTGTTCTTCCTCAGGACTTTCGACCTGCGGTGGACACGGGCCTGATCCCTGGATGCACTGGCTGGTATCCCAATGCCCGCCGGACAGCGCCGGGTTCCGCTGGATTTCGTCGAGTATGGCGATGCACCTGTCAATGCGTTCCGGCACGGTCTCTTCACCGGAGAAGTAACGGGATACTAACTCATCGAGTTCTTTTCTCTCCCCCTGGCGCTCTGCCTCTAACCGGCCAATCAGGGCCTTTATCTCGTTGAGGCGCTGGACGGCCTTTGGCTTCACTTTGGCTGCATAGGCCCTGAGGGCTTCCAAACCCTCCTCAAGCCCCCTGGAGTCACAGGGCTGATACCGACGGGTCTCCTCTGTCATAGCATCTCCTCTCGCCTGTACGACAATGCCTGGCCAGAAAGCTGCTGGCTATTAAACCCCGTGGACTTCCCCTCCCTGTTGGCTGACGCTTTAATCCCGGCTTTTTCCGCCAGGCAGTCCACCACCGTCACTGTCTTGTTGAGGCCCGCTAACCTGGCAGCCAGTATTCCGATCCACGGTAAGAAGAGTCTCCCGATACGTTCTGCCATGTGTCGCTATCTCCTTTACCCTCAGCCAGCCCCGTTCTTCTTCGGGGACCGGCGGTCCCATTCTGTCGAAATCGCCGCATTGCCGGCAGGTTTTCTGAGCCAGCGGCTTACCCTCTGACATCTGACGGATATCCAGGCTGCCGTCGCCCGGCTGCGGCGATAGCTGGTATCCCTTATCACAGCAGATTCGCCTGCCCTGTACCCGCGCATGTGAACATTCATAGAGGGTCCGTTTTTTCTTCATGCGTGCCTTTCCTCTCTTCCAGCCAGTTTTTGACAGCCGCAATGTGCCTCTCGTTGATACCCTTATGGCCGAGCAGTTTCTCCAGGTCGACACAGTTTTCCCCCGGGCCGAGATTAATCACCGGCCTGCCATTAGCCGCCCATATGCTAAGGACTTGCTCAACAGTCATACCCAGCCCCGGCAAATCGGTGTCGCGGCTCTTCTTCCCCAAAATAGTGTCCGCTCCGTCCTTAGTGTCCGCCGTCACGTCTGTGCCAGCTTCAGAATCTGGCGGACACTTCGGCGGACACTTCCCTGGGCCGGACTGAATAGTGTCCGCCTGTTTCGTATCTGGGGCGGACACTAAGGACACTTTGGACACTTCTGGCGGGGATGTGGACGGCTGGACAATCAACCCATAGATGGATGCCAGCTTCCGTACCCGCTCATCGTCCCAGCGTATGATACGCTGTCGCTCTTTGCCCATCCGGTCTTTTAGGAAACCCAGCTTCCGGGTAACCCTCCCTATCTTGTCGGCGGTCAAATCCTTTATCTCATCGTCTCCTTGAGTGATGCGGTCGGCGATGTTCTGGGAGGTGAGGTCACCTCCTTCCGCGTGGAGTTCGATGACGGCTGCCAGCACCCGGCCGGCGGGGCTGTCACGGCGCCGGGTAAACAGGTTCTCCTGGAGCCGGTGAACGAAATCGGCCAGGGCTTCAACCATCGAGCGGTCGCCATTGAGCATCGCCTTTAGCGGGATAAGTATCTCCTGCAGCCGGGGTTGCAAGTTGGGCTCGACCAGTTCGTTACCGAAGGTTTTTCCCTTGAGCCGCAACAGGTTCGTTAACCTGAAGGTCAGGAGTTTAGCCCGTAAGTCCTTTGTCTCTATATCAAATGAAGGTGGCAGCACCCGGGGAATATCGCTCCTGGTTAGCGGCATCATTTCGGCGGTAAGGCAGCGGCTCTCCAGGGCCTCGTCATTGAAAGGGAAACGCGTTGCAATAAGCTTGGGGCCGAATACCTGGTAGCTCCGGGGATACCATTTGCCATTCTCTTTATCGGCCCTTAAGACGGGCATGCCCGGACGGTAGCCGTTATTCAGCAGCTTCACCATTTCCACCCAGGCCGACGAGTCCTTGAAGTCAGCTTCGTCCAGGACCAGCGTACCCCGGAACTGCTCCAGGATGCGGAAGATCGGCGCCGGAGTGGTTGCCCCCGAAGCGAAGATGGGGCGGAAGCAGACGGCGCCCACTACCTGCAAAAACCTGGTCTTGCCCGTACCCCAGTCGCCGATTACCCGGAGGTAGGGAACCGACGGTGCGAACTCGAAGACCCAGGACAGGAGCACATAGAGGGCAGCAATCTCCTCGAAGTCTGTTGGCAGCTCCAGGTAACGGTGAACGAAGGCCCGGATTTCACTGAACAGGCGTGCCTGGGAATCGTAGGGAGTGGCGGTGCTGGCAAAGTGAACCACCTCGCCAACCAGCCGGTCCGGGGTGGGGATGTAGGTAGCTTTCGGTGTCTGGAACTGGAACATCCGTCTCACCGAGCCATTTGCGGCCACGATAAAGGAACGCTGGCCATCGTCATCTACTACCATCTCACCCACCGTGCCATCTCTGAGAACAAAGCCGGACACAAACTGCTCCCGGTCCTTGTTGTCTGCCATCCTCAGGTCTGTTGCCAGCTTCTCGGCATCACCGATGGAATGCTCCAGGAGGAAGTCGTCAATACCGACCTTCTGGATTCCGGCCTGGGGAAGATAAACAACCTGTACATGTGCCTCTTTCCTCCGGAGATGTTCGGCAACGTGTTCCAGCGCCTGTTTCACCAGGTCCTTGCTCACGATGTCGGAGTCAAATGCCAGGTATACCTTTCTGCCTCGTAAGGCGATGTAGTCCCAGTCGGCAAGGATGGTGATACCGCCAAACTCGTTCTTCCCTTTGAAACCCCAGACACCGGTGAGCGAGATGGCACAGGCGCCGCGAGAGGCCAGGGAGTCGGCTTTCTTACAGCCTTCGGTTATCCACAGCGGGACCTGCGGGTCACCCAGCATCTTCTGACAACGGCGCGGACAGTCCAGGCGATTGGACGAGCCCCTGGGTGTCTCGTACTTCACCGGCCTACCCCTGGCATCGACCCTGGGATTATCGGGCCGGTATTGGTAACCGGCTTCCTTGCCATCAACACCCCACAGAGGAATAAGAATGCCCGGCGCCCGCTGCTGTGAGGAAGAGAAGCCGAGCTTCTCAAGCTCACTCGTGCCCAGAAGGCTCCGGTAGCCCCTTTCTTTGATTACCTCGGGGCTGACTCCGCTTTCTTCGTGAAGGTGACAAAAATGGTCGGCCAGCAGCTCGGGAAGCGCCTCGGAGAAAACGGCGGTAGAACCATTCTTGCTTTGCATTCTCTTCCTTAGAATGAACTCCCTAACGTCTGGTGAACCGGTCAACTGACTGGCAAAAGGCGTACAGAATTTCGGCGGTAAACTTCGCTGGCGGCGCCGGGGGATCGAAATCCACCAGGCTTACCGTGAGACGGTAGTTCTTTTCAAACCAGTTGGCTATCTGGGAGTCCTGGATTTCAAAATGCCATATCTTGCTCTTGGCTTTGGTCCAGAGGTCGATGAGCTTCTCACTGGGGCCAACGACTGGCTGTGGCGTCTCTTTGGCTCCGGTCAGTCCTTCCGGAAAGAGGTCGTCAGGAGCTTCACTGTCGGGCGGTGGCAGCAACAGGGCCTGCCCCGGCGGTATCCGGGCATATCGCTGGATATCAGCCAGAGAGTGAGGGCAGGTCATGTTCAAGACATAGACCGTGGTAAGCCATCCCTCTGGCTCTACCTCCATCTCGACCATCTGCAGCGACAGGGGTATCATCGAAACCCGGCCGCAAATGCTACGGGTGAAGTCCAGCATCGAGTTGACACTGAGCATGGAATGGTAGGAACTGGTATCCAGCTGATAGACGCCAAAGCCCGGGCAGTCAGGTAAGAGGAACTGAAGGTTCATCACCCGGCGGCAATCACCGCAACGGTAGTGAGGACAGCTGCGAGGGTTACATACAATCTCCTTCAAGTCCAATAAGGAAGGTTCTCTGTTCAGGACTTGCCCCACAACGTTATCTGCCCTGACCATGGCCATCTCTCCATCGCCGCGGCAAATGAGCCTTCGCAATGAGGAGTAACGGCGGAAGTACTGGCTTGCCCATTGCTCCCTATCTTCCGTAGGAAACATGATGCGAAGCTTCTTGGGCTTCTCACCAAATACCTTTTTCACCTCGTCGGGGCAGACAAAGTGGTCGGTGGGTGACGGATAGGAGACCCCGTCCTCACTCTCCTTTTTGATGCCCAGCCTTATCTTGCCCAGCCTGGGCAGCCTTACAATCTCGGATATTCCCTTTATCGGCGACATCTTGACCTCCTTCTGAATCTATTTTGTTGACTTCCCCGTGATTACCCAGCAGACCCTTTTTTTGACCTATGGCAATGGCAAGCTCACACAGGTTGCGCAACCTCTGCCGGATCAGCAGGGACTCTTCCACCGGCGTATCGTCTCTTACGGCGGCTTGCCTGCGCCGGCTTTCCTGGTGTTTATCCGTTTTTCGATCCATTTTCGCTTTCCTCGATGATGAATATGTCGTCGAAGCTCAACGGTTGAAGCACTTCTTGCAGCTTTTGTCGCACCGCCGGTGAGGGGTTTCTCGTCCCGCACATGATCTGGGAGATGTAACCGCTGCTGATGCCGGCCCTGATGGCCAGCATGTTCTGCGACATATTCCGCCTGGCGATGGCATGCAGTACGGCGGCTTGATTCATTTTGACTCTTATCGTCATAGCGCTCTCCCGGTTAGAAGTTGCCAGGAAAAAATAAAGGCGCTCTGGGCCACGAAGCCCAAAGCGCCTATCGTTTTCGATTTGGCGTGTGTTACTTTAGCTTAGCTTGATATCCCGCTTTACCGTAACCATAACCGGTTTGCCGTCCTTCACGGCGATTTCAATCTTGCCCCACCCAAATTGCTGGCACGCCTTCAGAAACTCGGCGTTATGCCTGAAAAGTTCTTCCAGGGTTGTCTCAACGGGTGGCATGGTGCAATTATAAGACAGGAATTCGGCTGTTGTCAAGCGCTAAATGGCATATTATAATAATAGTGCTTGCAACAGTTAGCAAGGGTGTGCTATAATCTCTACAACACGGGGAAAGAGGAGTAAAATGGAGGAATCCAATTTCGGTCAGTTCCTGAAGAGCCTGCGGGAAAGACAGCGGATGTCTTTGCGCGATGTCGAGAAGGAATGCGGTGTCTCCAATGCCTATATCGCCCAGATAGAGAAGGGTGGCCGGCCGCCACCACGGCCGGATGTCCTGAAAAAGCTAGCCCGGGCCTACAAGGTCACAGTGCGAGAGCTTCTTATGAGGGCCGGCTATTTTGACGATCCTGAGGTTACTGCCACCGAGGAAGAGCGAATCGAAGCCGCTTTCCAATATGTCCTGGCTGATCCGGATTACAAGCTGGGTACCCGCATCAGAGGCGAGGACCTCGATATTAAAGGTAAAAGAGGGGTTGTTATCACCTACGAGACGCTGACCGGTAAAAAATTACTGTCTATCTACGCTGATTAGACTGAGGAGATGCGATGTCTTCACCAGGTAGCCTGGGGGACCTCTGCCGTTACGTTTTGGATTATGAAGAAGGGCGTTACGCCGATGACCCCGTGCACCTGGGAGCCATCTTCAGAGAATATGCCGGACTTCAACGCACTCCGAGTCTGGCCAGAACAATCAATCTGGTACGCTCACTTGGCATCAAGATCGAGGCGGTTCCCTATTTGAATACCGGCGGCATCAATATGATGGCCAAAGGGTACTGGTATATCCATTATTCCGCTAAAGACAGGCCGGCAACTCAGAAATTCACCATCTTCCACGAGCTTTTTGAGATTATTCACAAGAATATTGGCGCCCTGGATTCCGGCTATAGTCTGCTGAAGGAGCCACAACTAAGCCGGTGTGCCGACCGCTTCGCAGCTGCTACTTTGATCCCCCCTCGTTTCTTTTTCGGTAAGGTCAGTGCGACCGGCTGCGACCTGGTGAAACTCAGCGGAGACCTTGAGTTATCTCACCAGTGTCTCCTCATTGCGGTCGGACAGCATTTTGCTGATATTCCGTTTATCGGCGTACTCTATGAATATCGCCAGGATGGTGCGAAGGCTGCAAATGCCGAAATCAAAGACTTTGTGGCTACCGTGGTGGTAAAAACACCGCGAGCCAGGCGGATAAAGGACCTCTGCGGGCTGCAGACGGTGCCGGTCCGTAACAGCCACCCGCAGACCGGATCTCTAGTATGCGCAGCCGTAACCGGCGGTAGTCCGGTGCTATGGCGGAGCACCCACATCGCAGATTCGCCTGCGGTGCTGGTCCGTCCTCTCCTTTCTATCGGTCTGGAGCCTTACCGGGTGATACTCCTGGCCATACCCAACGAAGAGTTTGGTATGATCTCTTCCCAGGTGGAGAGAATCGAACCGGTGCCGGTTAACGGGGACATTTCATGCCCTTCACAGAAAAGGTGTCGAATATCCGATCATTGCATCTGGAAATCAACAGGAGGTTATTATGAGCGTGGAGTCTAAGAAAGTAGCGATTTACGCCAGGGTATCCACCGAAGAGCAGGCTGAAAGGGACCTGTCTATCCCCTTTCAACTGGAGAGGTGCCGCTATCACGCCCAGGGCAAGGGCTGGGAGGTGGTCAAGGAGTTTGTCGATGCCGGCGAGAGCGCCCGGACAGACAAGCGCCCCGAGTTTCAGAAGATGATTGCCTCGGCCAGGGCGAAGCAATTCAATGTAATACTGATTCACAAGTTTGACCGGTTCGCCCGTAACGACTACGACTTCATAACATACGAAAAGGAGCTTGAGGACCTGGGCATCATCGTGGAGAGCATGAGCGAGCCCGGCGATGCGTCGACCCCGGCGGGCTACATCAGCCGTCGCATGATGCAGGTAATAAGTTCCTGGTACTCCAAGAACCTGGCCGTCGAGGTCAAGAAAGGGCTACTGAGAAAGGTGGAAACCGGCGGCTGGCCCAAGATGGCTCCCTTTGGCTACGTCAACAAGCATGATAATACCTCCGCCTGGATTGAGACTGACCCCAATAATGGCCCACTGATTACCGAGGCTTTCAAGGAGTTTGGCAGCGGCAAATGGACCCTGGAATCCTGGGCAGAGCATGCCTATTCGCTCGGGTACCGCAGCCGGTTGGGAAACCGGATAGGGCGGGCGAAGTGGAGCGATATATTCCATCACCGCTTCTACTTGGGTGAGACCTGGATGAAACTGGGCGATATCCCTACCAAAGGAACTCATGAATCGCTGGTAGACGAAGATACCTTTACCCAGGTCCAGCAGGTTTTGAAGCAGCATGATAAAAACAAGCAGCGTACCCGGCGGCACAAGTATCTGCTCCGCGGCATTCTTCACTCGGTGGATGCCGGTAGCCCCTGCTGGGCGGAGACAAACAACAAGAAGAAGATAAGCTACTATCGCAGTCGCCAGAAGGTAAACGGAAGCCAGGTCTTCTACAACAGCAAGAGCATTGAGGACCAGCTCCCCGCTCTCTTCAGGAGCCTTACAATCACCGAGGGCAAAAGAGCGATGCTAAGAGAGGAACTCTCCCGTTTCTTTAATGAAGAGGTGGAAGGGGACGGACAACTGAAAGTAGCTGAGGCACGGCTTATCAAGCTTGAGCGAATGCAGAAGAACCTTCAGAGACTGTATGTGGAAGAGGAAATCTCGCTTGCGGATTTCAAGGAGAACCGAGCGCAGATTGAGGCTGAGAGATCAAGACTAAGGACTACGGTGGATGGCATCAGGCAACGCCAGCATCTGATAAAGGCTGATTTCGAGGTGGCCCTTCAACTGGCTACCCAGTTTGATTTTATGTATGAGAACGGTAATTTTGACCAGAGGCGACTGCTGTGTGAGACTGTTCTGAAACGGCTTTATGTGGAGAAGGGGAAGATAACCAGGCCGGAATACAATGCCCCCTTTGCCATCATAGCCCGGGCTAATGGTTCGGGAGCTGTTACGAGTGGTGGGGAAGAAGGGACTCGAACCATCACGGGCTTACGCCCACTATTTCTGGCCTAAGTCGAATA
>JAENIS010000052.1 GCA_016844285.1 Dehalococcoidales bacterium | reverse complement strand
AGACCTCGGTTCGTTCCGCCACCTCTGGTTGGTCCGGTTTAAGGCGAGCCAGTGCTGCCATTTCCGCCGGGTAGTCAAGGAGGACAAGCGGCCGGCCTGAAGGAAAGGCGGGAATCACCCTGGTGACCAGGTCGATATCGAAGCGGAGCGGGTCAGGTTGGGTGATGGGGTCCCAACCGGCGGCGCTCAGAAAAGCGTCACGGACAGTAGTTCTCGGCCAGGGCGGGGTGAGGTCAATACTCTGATGGTGGTACTGGATAACGGGTTTGAGTTCGAGCCTGGTAACCAGTGACATGACCAGTGCTTCGGTGTCACTTATCATTTGCCGGTAGTCGCTGCCGGCACGGTACCATTCCAGCAGGGTGAATTCGGGGTTGTGATGCCGTCCCCGCTCGCCCTGGCGAAAACAATGGCTGAGCTGGAAGAGTCGCTCGTAGCCTGCTGCCAGCAGCCGTTTCATGTAGAGTTCGGGTGAGGTGGAGAGGAACCAGCCTTCACTGGCAAAGGGAACGATGTTTGCTTCCGGGGCGACGACGGGGCGACGACGGGCACACGAATCGGTGTTTCAACTTCGAGGAAGCCCTGCCCGGCAAAAAAGTCGCGGACGAACTGGAAGATGAGTGCCCGGCGGGCCAGATTCGGCTGGATACGGAGCAGCCGCTGCCGCTCATCCTCCACCATCTTTACTTCCTGGTGTTAATCCGTTCGACGTATATTCCGGTGCGGGTATCAACCTTGATGATATCGCCCTCTTTGACGAATTGAGGGACTTCGATGGTGCAGCCCGTCTCCAGGAGAGCCGGTTTGTTCTGCGGCGTGATGGTGGCTGATTTGGTGGCGATGTCACTTTTCATCACCTTAAGTTCAACAAAGGTGGGTAGAGTGATATCAACCGGTGTCTCGTCCAGCATCACCATACTAACCACAGTTCCTTCCTTGAGAAAGTCCTTTTTATCGCCGAGCTGTTTCTCGGTAACAAAAAGCTGTTCGAAGGTATCCGTGCTCATAAAGACATAATGCTCGCCTTCTTTGTAGAGGTATTGCTTTTCCTGGGCAGTGATGTGAGCCTCTTCAACCCTTTCTCCGGAGTGGTAGGTATGGTCAACGACGCTGTTGTCAATCAGGTTTCGTAGCTTAAGTCGGTAGATGGCACGGCCTTTGCCCGGCTTCATAAAATCAGCCTCGTCCACGTTATAAGGGGTGCCATCAATGAGAATCTTGCTATTCTTGTGTATATCTGCGATATCCATTGCCAATCTGTTCTCCTTATATTAGAGAGATTATAGCGCCAATTGTAGCCAGTTCCAAGGGCGTGTTTCAAACGGGCTGCGGTCATGGTATAATTCGCACGGTAAAGGTTGGTCATGGCGACTCTTGAAGTTCCACGCTCCCACAGTCCCCGGAAGCATTTTTTCTATGGCTATGTGATAGTGGCGATTGCCTTCCTTCTCATGGCCATAATGATGGGGATACAATATGCCTTCGGCGTTTTTCTAAAGTCCTTATTACGTGAGTTCGGCTGGTCGGTGGCGGCAACCTCCGGGGCGTTCTCCCTCTACATGGCTCTACACGGTTTCCTTTTCATCGTCACCGGGAAATTAAACGACCGCTTAGGTCCAAGAGTGGTGATGTCAGTCTGTGGCGCTCTCATCGGGTTGGGCTATGTGCTGATGTCGCGAACGGCTACCATCGGGCATCTTTATCTATCCTACGGGCTGGTACTTGCCATTGGGATGAGTGGCGGCTTTGTGCCGTTAACCTCCACGGTAACCCGCTGGTTTGCGACGAGGAGAGGGCTGATGAGCGGCATTGCCGTTTCTGGTATTGGAGCGGGTACAATGATTATGCCCCCCTTGGCGAGCCGGCTCATTCTTAACTATGGCTGGCGGACAGCCTATGCGATGGTTGGCGCGATTGCTTTCGTGGTTATCATCGTGGCCGCCCAGTTTCTAAAGAGTCCCCCGGGTCAAGGGCAGCCATCAGCAAATAGTCTTGATGAGGTGCGTCGTAAGGCGAAAAATTTGGAGAGTGGCGGGTTTTCTTTATGGGAGGTTATCCGCACCCGGCAATTTGGGCTATTTTCCCTGGCCTATTTTTTCTTCGCTCTGTTCCACCAGGTGGTTGTCGTCTACCTTGTGCCTTATGCCAGTGAACTGGGAATTCCAGCGGTGGTGGCGGCCAGCTTTTTTATTGCTCTGGGTGGGGCGAGCATTTTCGGTCGTATCGGGTTGGGCGCTATCTCGGACAGAATTGGCTACCGTCTGGCGCTTGCTGGCTGCCTTATTGTGGCCACATTGGCTCTGGTCTGGCTTTTAGTCGCCAGGGAGGTATGGATGCTTTATTTGTTTGCCAGTGTTTATGGTCTCGTCTACGGTGGCATTGTTGCCATACAATCACCTTTAGTGGCCGACCTATTCGGGATGAGTTCGCATGGCGTCATGCTGGGGATTATCGTCTTCCTCACTACCCTCGGTGGTGCTATTGGTCCGGTGATGGCAGGCCGTATATTCGATGTTACGGGCAACTACAATCTGGCTTTCTTAGCCGCCATTGGTGCCAGTGTCATCGGAGTTATCGCCAGTACCTTTTTCATACGGGCCAAAACAAATACGAGGAGAGCTAATGGCTAAACAGCCCGGCATAAAGGTGGTAACCTTGCCCCTTTTCTTTACTTTCCTTCTTGTGAAAACCATGGGGCACTCCAGCGTAGCCTTTACAATGGATGTTTACAGCCATATAATTGAGAGGATGCAAAGTGATGCTATGGTTCTACCCAACATTTAGCTTCGTGTCCCTGTAGCTCAGTTGGATAGAGCATCTGCCTTCTAAGCAGTTGGTCGGGCGTTCGAATCGCCCCAGGGACGCTTTTTTCAGGCTCAAAACTTCCCCTAGTTTGCCTAGTCATACCACCAAAAACTAACTGCCATGAGTTCAAGATAGCGGTGCTTTATAAAACTTCAGGCTATCCTGAAAGCTAACACTCCTGGTATGTCGTTGCCCTATTTAACATTCGAAAAAAGTCGGATATCTAGCAACTGCGGATAGTGCTTCGTAGGGAGCACTGGGAGCCAGGTCAGTTAAGACGGGTATGATAGGTTAGCCCATGTTCTTATATATAATATTCTATCCTAACCTTGGCTAACTTAGCGTCTCCTTTTACAGTATCAAACCCTTTTCCCCATTTGATTCTGTTCCATAACCTTTCATATACAAAATAGAGGATTATCAAAAACACTTGGATTGCGATTGTAATTGAAATCGTCTCGTTAAGGTCTTTGGTGATAATCCAACTTAGAATGACTGTGCCAATTAGTGACAAGACCCGATAAAAAACAGATTTGACTAATGTCCTTGCCAGTGTCTCGTAACTAACTATACAATCAGTGATTCCTGTCGTTTCCATATATTTCTCCGTCCCAAGTATAGTATCGTATCGTCTTACATTAGTTCTTTTACTGTTTAATTCCCTTGTCTTATCTTATCACATTGATTGCACTGTACCAATTATTCTCGAGCTATCCTTAAGCTTCACTGACCTAACGGTGCCTTGTAGAATTTCAAGCTATCCTGAAAGCTAACCGACCTCGTATATCTCTGCACCATCTCAAGGGATTCCCACCTGCCCAGGTCTTCGATGGTCATGCTGTCCACGCCAGCTTTACGCAACAGGCAAGCAAAGGTTCTACGGAAGGTGTGGGCATTACATGGCAAGCCAGTAGCCTTTTCTAGCCGTCTCAGCAGCAAGGGCATCCAGTAGTCTTTGAGAAGGTGGACGCCTGCCATGTTTAACCTGTGATATGTAGGCTTTACTTAGATTGCTTAACTCGGCAAGCTGTGATACACTCATTTTGTTAAGCAATTTGAGCGTATTGGCCTGCCTTCTAAGCAGTTGGTCGGGCGTTCGAATCGCCCCAGGGATGCTTCTTGAAGACCGGATTATCAAATCTCTTTCGGGTCTAATATAGGGGAAATCGGAGGAGTGACGATGAAGATTGAGGATGTAAAGACGGTGGCGGTGCTTGGCGCCGGGACGATGGGGAATGGGATAGCTGACCTGCTATCGCGGCTGGGTGGTTATCAGGTGATAATGACCGATACCACGGAAGAGCTTGCCCGCAGAGGGCTGGAAATCCAGCGGAATAATCTGCAGAAGTACTTTGTCGATAAAGGGAAGATGACAGCCAAAGAACTGGAGGCCATCCTTGGCCGAATCAAAACGACGGCTAACATCGCCGCTGCCGTCAGCCAGGCCGACCTTGTCATCGAGGCTGTTTTCGAAAGTATGGAGCTAAAAAAGGTGCTTTTCAAAGAGGTCGCCGGTCTTGCCAAGAAGGAGGCGGTCTTAGCTTCCAATACGTCAACATTGAGCATTACCGAGATAGCTTCAGCGACGGATAGACCGGATAGGGTTGTTGGTGCCCATTTCTCGAATCCGGTGGCACTGATGCTTCCCCTTGAAATTGTGAAGGGAGTCTTAACCTCCGATGATACGGTGGAACTGGTCAAGGGCCTGGCCGGCAAACTGGGGAAAACCCCGGTTGTGGTCAAGGATTCGCCCGGTTTTGCCAGCACCCGGCTTGGTGCCGCCCTTTATGTTGAAGCCAGCAAAATGCTGGAAGAAGGAGTGGCTTCAGTCAAGGATATTGATACCGGCGCTAAACTATTCTATGGGCACAGGATGGGTCCCTTTGAGACCTGTGACCTCGTTGGTTTAGATGTCCGTCTGAATAACTTAAGGGCTTTATTTCAGGCTACGGGTGACCCTAAATGGGCACCACCGTTGTTACTAAAACAACTGGTCGTGTCCGGTTACCTGGGGAAGAAACCGGGTAGCAAGGGTGGCTACTATACCTATTTCGGGTTGGAGAACCAATAAAATTAAGGAGGAAGGTAAGATGAACGAGGTTGTTGTTGCCAGTGGCGTCCGTTCCCCCATCGGGTCTTATTGCGGCATGCTGCGCGAGATTCCGGTGGAGAAGCTGGCTGCCTTAGCTCTCAATGAGGCCATAAAGAGAGCCAACGTGAAGCCGGAGGATGTGGAGAAGGTTGTTCTGGGGCAATCCTATATGAATGGCGAGGCGGCTAATCTGGCTCGTATGGCTCTTCTTGAGGCAGGCTGGCCGGTGGAAGTGCCTGGCTTTACCCTTGATATGCGCTGCTGCTCTGGTGTGCAAGCCATCTGGAGCGGAGCGCTGGAAATCCAGACCGGTGACGCCGGGATTGTGGTTGTCGGTGGCGCCGAGAGCATGAGCCGTGCCGAGCTTTTCATCCCCGGCGAGCAGATGAAGTGGGGACTGGGTGGAAAGACTGACCCCAAATGGGGCTTTTTCCCCAGGGGCCACGGCAGCTTATCCATGTGGGGGATACCCCTCTACGACAGGATACAGCGTGCCCGGCCGATGAGCCAGCCGATACACCGGTTTGGTGAGCTTAATTCGATGATGAGTTGGGCCGAAGCCGCTGCCAAACAGGAAGGCATCAGCCGTGAGGAAGCCGATAAGTGGTCTTTGCGCTCTCACCAGCGAGCGGTGGCCGCTACCGATTCGGGCAAGTTTAAGCAGGAGATTATCCCGGTCACGGTCCTGGAAGGGGGCAAGGAGGTCAGGCGTGATGTCGATGAGGGGCCTCGCCGCGATACCTCTTTAGAGCAGTTGGCAAAGTTGCGTACCGTCTATCCCGGGGGGGTGTGTACCGCCGGTAACTCTTCAAGTGAGAATGATGGGGCGGCGGCCATAGTCTTGATGACCCCGGAGAAAGCCAGGGAGCGTAATATTAAGCCAATGGCTTACATCAGGGCTTTCGCTGCCGCTGGCGCTGACCCAACCCTTACCTACCCGGCCGTCCCCGCGGCGGTGAATAAGGCACTGAAGAAAGCCGGGCTGACCATAGATAAAATTGAGCTTATTGAAATACAGGAAGCCTTTGCCGCCCAAGCTCTGGCCGATGCCAAGCTAATGGGTCTCAGCCCGGAAGAGCGTGATAACAAGGTAAATGTTAACGGCTCCGGGATTTCCCTGGGGCATCCTATCGGGGCGACCGGGACAATGAGGCTGGTTACACTAATCAATGAGATGGCCCGGCGCAATGCCAGATACGGGCTGCTGACCATCTGTGGTGGTGGTGGCCTGGGCATCTGTGTGGTCGTGGAGAGGATATAGCTCTAACGGGACTGGCGAAGACAAAAAGGAGGCGGCCTTATTTGGCCGCCTCCTTTGTTATGCACTAGCTTCTCTAGCACTATTTCCGGTGGATGAATCCGGCAGCGTAGCTCGGCAGATAAGACGACGCTAGCGGGGTGGGGAAACTGATATCGACACGAGGTCCTAGAGCGGCCATCGATGGGACTTCGGCAATCTGAAGGGTCGTATAAGTATCGGTCCCTGTCTTGATTATCGTGGCGATCATCTCCCGCCTCTTGGCCTCGTCCCTCTCACCCAGGGCATCAGTGATTAGCTTATCCAACTCAGGCATGGCCCCGGGTGCGATCACGGTGGCGCTGGCCAAACCACTGTGCCAGCCTCTCAGGCCTCGTGGGGCAACGTCATACAGGTTGGTCTGTAAGCGAAAAGTGCTTGCTTGCCCAAGGAATAGTTCAGCCGGTCCCTTGCGCCAGGCGGTAAAGGAGGCAAGCTCAATGGGGGTTATCTCGGCTTTCACCCCTAGCGGTCGCCAGTAGCTCTCGATTATCTCCGCCATCTTGGGTAGCCAGGGAATCCCTGCGGCGGCGAAAGTATAGAACTTGATGCTGAAGCCATCGGGATAGCCCGCTTCCTTGAGCAGTCGCTTCGCCTCCGCCAGGTCATAGCGGTTAATCTTGGCCATGTACTCTTGCCAATAAGGGACATCAATATCCATCGTGCCTGCATAAGTAAAGGGAGGCATAGCCGGGGTAGCCTTGCCCATGAAGAAGGTTTTCATCATCTCATCCCGATTGATCGCCAGGCTAAGTGCCTGCCGTACCCTGATATCGGTAATCGGCTTGCCGGCCACCCTCGGGTCGTAAGCACCAAAAAGGTTAACCAGGGGATACACTGTTTCGGCAGCAAAGGTCTTGTAGCCGTTCTTCTCCAGGTCCACGCCAACCTCCAGGCCGACGTCAACGACATCGACGGCTCCCGTCTTTAGCGATGCCACCCGGGTCGTCTCATCGGGCATCACTATCGTGACCAGTTTCTTGAAATCAGGTACCTGCCGCCAGTGCTGAGCCAGTGCTTCGTACTCAAGGAGATCGCCCGCAACCGTGCGCACAAAGCGGAAGGAACCACTGCCGATGGGGTAACGCTCGAAGTATGACCAGCCATTTTTTTCAACGTAATCCTTGGGCGACACTATCCCCTGCGTTTGCGCTTGAGTACTTACGTACGGGAGGTAGAGTTGTTTGCCCTTGGTGTAGATGCGTAGCGTATAATCGTCGACTAACTCGATACGCTCCACATAATCTCTCATTTCGGCGCTATAGGAATCCCTGGCCATATAGTGCTCGATACTGAACTTGACGTCATCCGCTTTCAGGTCCTCGCCATTATGAAACTTAACCCCCTGGCGCACGGAGTAAGTCCACGAGAGGGCGTCCGCCGCCATCTCCCATTTCACGATTATCCCCGGCTTCATCGGCTTGCCCGGGCTGTCCATCCAGAAGAACGCATCCATAAAGGGGACTACCTGTGAGCCGACCGTCGTCCTTGTGCCTTGTCCCGGGTCGAGTCTTTCCAGACCAATTACGCCTAATGCCATTCTTAATTCGCCATAAGGTCCGCTTGGTGTTGGTGTTGGTGTTGGTGTCGGTGTAGGGGTAGGTGTCGGTGTAGGGGTAGGCGTCGGAGTGGGTGTTGGTGTCGGTGTGGGCATGGGCGCCGCTCGGCCACACCCAACGAGAACGAGTAGGGTGACTAGGCCGGCTGTAGCCACCACTTTAGCTAACTGAGCATTTCTCATTTCCATCCTCCTGCTGGCATCATTATAAAGACCTGGATATATCTAAAAAATAGCCTATATATCCAATAAATAACTACCTGTTTTATTGTAATACAAGTCCTAGCCACTGTCAAATAAACCAGTCTCGCTTCTTCGGCTCCATTGTCGATGCCTATCAGCAACAGTGACAATGAATGAATGTAAAGATTGTTTGCTGACCCCACCACTCTCTTCGGCTCTTCTCCGTGATAATTTGCTCAATGACCTTATAAAACAATGCCAATCTTATTTTTGCTATACTTGATAAAAAGAGGGTTTTCCTACCAGTTCGAAGTTAACATCTGGCTTGAAATAGAAAGATTAGGCCGGTCAAACGGGTGGGGAAGGAACGGTAAGAAGAGTAATGTTAAGGCACACTTTTTTGCATGTGCCCGGTGTTGGCTATATCACCGAGCGCCGGTTATGGGCTGAGGGTTTGTTGTCATGGGAGGATTGTCTTGGTCACGCTGAAGCCAGGCCACTGTCAGGGTACATTCGTGGTACACTGGTACCGCATCTGGAGGCATCGGTAAAGGCTCTTCATGGTGGGGACGCTCGCTATTTTGGGGAGAAATTGCCGCCCGGTGAGATGTGGCGAGTCTACCCTGAGTTCAGGGACAGCGTTGCCTTTGTTGATATCGAGACTACTGGACTCTTTCACGGTACTGATGTCATTACGGTCATCGGCCTCTTTGACGGCAAAAGCACCAAAGTCTTTGTCAGAGGCATCAATCTGGAGGAATTTCCACTTGAGATAAAGAAGTATTCACTGCTCGTTACCTTCAATGGTAAACGGTTTGACCTTCCTTTTCTGCGCCGTGCTTTTGGCGAGTTGCCCGACTATATTGCCGATATTGACCTCCTTTATGTCCTCAAGAGATTGGGCTACCGGGGTGGCTTAAAATCAATCGAACGCCAGCTTGGACTGGAGCGGGAAGGAGCTTTGCAGGGCGTGGATGGTTTTCTGGCGGTACTGCTCTGGCGTGAATACGAGCGGGGGAACCAGGCTGCTCTTCATACTCTGGTTCGCTATAATCTGGAGGATGTGGTGAATCTTCAATATTTGGCTGACATTGCCTATAATCAATCAGTGGTAACGCTGCCTATCCCGGTCGAGCCTCTACCCGTTCGGACCAAGTACACGGTGTCGACACCGTTTGACCCGGATTTGATTCGCTACCTGAAACGGTTCACGGGATGATTTCGATACTTGTCCTCCTGATTGTCTTTTTGCTGATTGCGGTCAGGCAGATAGGTAATATCAGACTCCAGATATGGCAGATAATGCTGCTTGGTGCTTTAGCCGTCCTGTTCACCGGGCAAATCTCTCCAGCCGGGGCGTTAAAGGCGATAAATCCGGACGTTATTCTGTTCCTGTTCGGCACTTTTGTTATCGGGCAGGCCCTGCAAGATAGCGGTTACCTTTCCCATTTAGCTTACCGCTTCTTTCGACGTACCCGGTCTTTAGACCATCTGGTAATTTTCATTCTCCTGGGGATGGGATTGCTATCGGCCTTTTTGATGAATGATACCATGGCCATTATCGGCACTCCAGTGGTGCTGCTCTTTGCCCGGAAAAATGGCGTTCCGGCCAGGGTTCTGTTGCTTGCCCTGGCTTTTGCCGTCACCATCGGTAGTGTGATGAGTCCCATCGGCAACCCGCAAAACCTGTTGATTGCCATCAATGGTAATGTCCGAAATCCCTTTATCACCTTCTTCCGGTATCTATTTATACCGACCATAGTCAATCTCTTCCTGACCTATGTCCTGTTACGACTTGTCTACCGAAAACATTTTCACCGTAAGCCGCTGGTTCACGAGATGGAGCCGATAAAAGATGAGAAACTGGCCCGTCTGGCCAGGATTTCCCTGATTTTGCTGGTGATGCTGGTCGTGGCTAAAATCGTGACCGTACTTATCGGTTTAGCCATTGACTTCAGGCTAACCTATATCGCTCTTATTGCCGCCCTGCCGGTTATCCTGTTTAGTTCAAAACGATTAGTCGTCATCCGGCGCATAGACTGGTCGACGCTTATTTTCTTTGCTGCCATGTTTGTCCTCATGGCAAGTGTCTGGGACGCCGGCTTTTTCCAGTCGGTGATAAATGGCCTGCATTTGAATCTGACCTCGGTCGGCGTCATCATGGCGGTGAGTATCCTGTTAAGTCAGCTTATCTCAAATGTCCCGCTCGTTGCCCTGTACTTACCCATGCTGACTCGACTGGGCGCTTCAACACCGGCAATGGTAGCACTGGCGGCGGGCAGCACTATTGCCGGTAACTTCTCCATCCTTGGTGCCGCCAGTAACGTGATAATCATTCAGAATGCCGAGAGCAAATCGGGTGAAACAGTGACTTTTCTGGAATTCGTCAAGATAGGGGTGCCACTGACGCTCATCAACGTGGCCGTTTACTGGGTATTCTTATCCCTGGTATGAGATTGTTTATTAACCTATTCTCATATCCTCTTCCATTACTACAAGCTTTGTATCAAAAGGGAGTTCTTCCATGTCATCCTGAGCGTAACGAAGGGTATCGGGGTGGTGGGGCTTATTGGTTTACTGCCAGCCCCACGCTCAGATTCTTCGTCGCTTTGCTTCTCAGAATGACATTTGATACAAGCCATTACTACAAGGAAGGGGAGTAGAAGTGAGAGAGGGGGCGAAGGCCTTGGGGGAAATCCCCCTAGTCCCCCTTTACCAAAGGGGGAGAACTTCTCCCTTTCTTAAATGGAGAACGAGAGGGATTTTAACAAGGGAGTGTCTAAGAGGGGCGTTAGCCCCTCTTTTAAT
>JAENIS010000114.1 GCA_016844285.1 Dehalococcoidales bacterium | reverse complement strand
GACTGAGGCGGCTCACCTCACCGGGAGGGAAGTCGATGTGCTCAGGCTCATGGGGAACGGAGACTCGAACAAGATAATCGCCGAAACCCTGGGTATCACGCTGGACACCACCAAGAAGCACGTCCGGAACGTCATCGACAAGCTGCAGGCACGCAGCCGCACCCATGCAGCCATTATCGCTGCCCAGTCAGGCATCGTGGGCAAGCCTGTCGCTGCTGTTGCTGGAGCCCAATCTGAGCCGGGGTCAGTTGCCTGAAAGATACCCCCCATATTTTCAGGTACGATACCGACACCCGTATACCAGACCACTACTTCTAACTTGATATCAACTTTCTTTGGCCGCATGCTAATTTTACCTTGAGCTTATCCGCCTCAATATTCGGCAGGTCCTCAGCTATTTCAAGTAATATTTCATCTGAAAGTGACGCTTGACTAGGTGCTTCCATACTTTGTTCCGTACCGATTGCAGACAGTAAGGCATTGTCGAGAGAGCAACTTTATCGTTGGTATACCCTAAGACAAGCTAAATCAAATACTTTAGCATAATCGTGGCACCGGTAAGCTTTAACTCTTTAAGCGTAAGATTGTGCAGCATTGGACTTGATTTTTGGTATTACATCGATTCCCATTAACATATGACGATAGGCAGACCAAAAACAGGAAGGAAACTCAACTCCAGTATAAAAGTCGACCTAGATACTCTCTATCAGGCACGTGTCGCCGCTATCATCCATAAGAAGACCCTGGGGCAGTGGCTTGAGGAAGCAATAGTGGAGAAAATTACGAGCAAGAGAGGAAGAATGGAGTTATCACAAAGGCCGTCCTGATAGGACTCCGCTCGGTACAGACGGGAGACCTCAACCTTGTTCCTGCCCTCAAATTAAAGGTGAGACCATAGAGTCAGTAGTCTGGGATACTATTTGCCAACTCATTAAAGACCTGGACTTTCTTATTCAGGAACTTCATCGCCGCAATACTGACAATTCTTAGACAAAGCAAATCTTAGAAGGGGAGTTAAGACTATGCGAGACCAGGTTAAAAGCAATACCGGGTGAGCAGAAACGGTTAGTGGAGGGCTATCGCAAGGGTCTCTATGCTGATTTTATGATGCGTGAAGACATGGAAGGTATGCAGAAAGAGCAAGTTGAATTGGAGAAACGAAAGGTATAACTAGAAAGACAGCTTGCCCAAAGGTTTCTGACGGAAAACCAGGAAACTCAGGTAAGAAGCTTGGTACAGAAAATTGACACAGGGTTAAACAACCTGGACTTCTCTGGCAAGCAAGAGATGTTAAGGCTTCTGTTAGAGAAAGTAGTCTATAATGGACAGAATATTGAGATTCTTACCATCATTCCCCTAAGTGAGCAATTGCATCCAATACAGCGAAGGGGATAAAGGGGATAGGGTTACTACTCCAGATAGTCTTTTAGCTTGCGGCTGCGGGTGGGGTGGCGGAGCTTGCGCAGGGCTTTAGCTTCAATCTGGCGAATTCGCTCCCTGGTGACGCTGAACTCCTCGCCGACCTCCTCCAGGGTGCGGCTTCGTCCGTCCTCCAGACCAAACCTCAGTTTGAGCACTCGCTGCTCACGGGGGCTGAGGCAGGATAGCACCTCATCAATCTGCTCCTTGAGCAACTGCCTGGAGGCGGCATCAACCGGCGGTAAGGCATTACGGTCCTCGATGAAATCGCCCAGGTGGCTATCTTCTTCCTCGCCTACCGGCGCCTCCAGTGAGACCGGTAGCTGGGCTACCTTGACCACCTCTCTCACCTTTTCCGGCGGGAGGTCCATATTCTTGCCGATTTCCCGGGGGTTAGGCTCCCGGCCGTATTCCTGGGCGAGGCGGCGGCTTACCCTGACCAGCTTATTGATGGTCTCAATCATGTGCACCGGGACGCGGATAGTGCGAGCCTGGTCAGCAATGGCACGGGTGATTGCCTGGCGAATCCACCAGGTGGCATAGGTGCTGAATTTGTAACCCCGGCGGTAATCGAATTTCTCGACTGCCCGGATTAAGCCGATATTACCCTCCTGAATAAGGTCGAGAAGTGACATGCCCCGCCCGATGTGTTTTTTGGCGACACTCACCACCAGGCGCAGGTTGGCTTCGATGAGATGCCCCTGTGCCCGGACACCTTCACGTTCCACATTATCCAGGTAAGCTTTGAGCTGTCTTTGATGGGACTGAATGGTTTTAATGAAATCAGCCTGTGACACCAGATTTTCGATGTCAGATAGTGCGATTTCTTCCCCGATGGCACTGAAGAGTTGCTCGGGGACGAGGCTGCAATTCAGCGATAAGCTCACCAGGGACATCTCTACCTCGATTAGCGGCTTTTCCATCTTCAGGGCAATCGCCTGGATGATTTGCTGATTCAAGACGCTATCAATGCTATCGCGTAGTTTGGCATTAGAGATACTCTCGACCAGGCTATCGGTCGGTGTCAGTTCCAGTTGTTCCTGGAGAAGATGGATAGTCGGTGCTACCTGCCCGATTTCCTTGAGCAGGGTAAGCACTATTTCGGTAGCGGAAGGGGCTTTGCCATATTTCCCCAGGTAGGCATGCTTAATATCCTTGACGCATTTGGCCGCTTCTATCTTTCTGGCCAGGACCTTTTCGTCATCGGCGGTCAGAAGATGCACCTTACCAATTTCATGGAGGTAGAGGCGAACCGGGTCATCGCTTATATCCTGCTCATCCAGCTCCAGTGGTGTTTCCAACTCCAGCTCAGACGTAGACCTGAACTCGTCACTGATTGCTTCTTCAGGCTCCTCAATGTCCTCGGTCCGGGGTGGGAATTGCTCAGCACTCTCATAGTTTTCCAGTACCATTTCTATCTCCTTTGCTACTGACCCTTTCTCGCCTTTTGGGTAAAGATTTCGCCAAGCTGAATGCTGACATCAATGCCCTGTTCCTCAAGTTTAGCCAGTACCGCTTGCGTACCCCCCGTCTCGGCGGCCAGGGCTAAGATTGCCCCTCGTTTTGCTTCCAAGCGACGAAGGGACTCCTTCCGCAGATCGAGGATACAGTGGTCAAGTTTTGGTTCTATCTGATTCCCGGGGATACTCTTCGTGAGTAGAGCATCAAGGTATTCCCACATTGCGGTATCAAGCTGAGCCCTCAGTGAGGATATATCCTCAGCCGCCTGCCAGGCGGTGAAGATGGTACGGTTGGCGCTACTTTCAAAGTATTCCGGTAGCAGCCGTTCGCTCCTATTTTTAAGCTCCGGATGCTGGAGCAGCAGGGTAAGACAATATTCCTCAAGGGGACTGGCGAGAAGGTGGCGGACCGGGATGACTGGTGCTGGTTTCGGTTCTTTGCTTTGATGAGTGGTCTTAAGCCTGCTAAGTGCTGTTTCCAGTCTGCTGTAGGTGACTCCGCTCAGTCGAGAGAGCTGGTTCAGGTAATGGTCCTGGCGGATGCTATCTGCTATCTGGGCAACAATGGGTAGAAGTCTCTCTACAGCAGCGGATTTATCCCTGGCGGTGGTCAGGTCGAGTTTAGACGTAACAATCTTGAGGGTATAGTCGATTACCGGCAGAGCGTTATCAGCCAGATGCTGCCAGGACTGGGCGTCTTCCCGGATAACATCGTCGGGGTCTTTCCCT
>JAENIS010000007.1 GCA_016844285.1 Dehalococcoidales bacterium | reverse complement strand
GCAACAGTGCCTCCACCAGTAATGATGATGAGTAAGGCAATAATAACGAGTGTCCAGAACCACTCTATCTTATTTTCTTTCATGGGAAACCTCCGTTGACTGGTTCCTTAACCCCAACCGTCCAAGCTTGAAATGAAGTTACAACAAAGAGCTTGTTGGCGTCAAATATTCTAGCGGAGATAGTTTATCAACCTCACCCCCTTAATCCCCCTCTCCTGAAAGGAGAGGGGGAAATAGAGAAAGAGGGGCTTCGCCCCTCTTTGACGCCCCACAGTTTACATCTCATTACGGGGAAGATATTTTTAGAGAGGGGGTATAAGTCCCCTCTCTTTTACTTACTAGCTGTCTCATAACAATCTGTATACGTTCAATAAGCGTCATTCCAGCGTAGGCTGGAATCCAGGGGAGGGTGGTATCTGGATTCTGGCCTTCGCCAGAATGACACGTTTCTATTTGAATAGCATCACCCATGTTCTAAGCCCATTCTATAATGAGACTATTAGTAATTCCCCCTTCCCATCGGAAAGGGGATGGGAATTCGGCTGAAGTTTGCCAGCGAGTGTACTTGCTAAAGCCGATGTTCGGGCAGGCGGGTCAGAGCATTCCCCTATTGTCATGAAGTAGCAATAGCTAGCTATCTAGCTGACGGGACGCTAGATGCCGGTTAAGGTCGCTCGCAAGGACTCTTCTAGCTCGGGGGTGGTCACGGCTATTATCTGGTCTCCATCTTGAATCGCCGTATCGACGGTAGGGACAATCAGCTGGCGGCCCTTACGAACAATCAGGCAGAGAACACTCCCCGGTGGTAATGAGAGTTGCTTGACCGTTTTATCAATCGTTGGTGAGTGGGGTGGGATTTTCACCTCGACGATTTCCAGACCACTACCTCGAATGGCTAGCAAGTGGGTCAAAGGGTGTGTCGGTACTTCGGTGGCGATATTCTCGAGGATAACGCGGGTACTGCTGACGGTAACATCGATGCCCAGCTTCTTGAAGAGGACTTCGTTGTTCGGATTTCCGATACGGGCAATGGTGCGAGGCACCTTGAACTTATGCTTGGCTACCTGACAGGAAACCAGATTGTCTTCATCATCACCAGTGACCGCAATGAGCATATCAGCCCGGTCAGTACCGGCTTCAGCCAGGGTGGCCGCCTCGCAGCCATCGCCACGGAGGCAGACACTACCCAGTTCATCGGTAATGGCATCACAGATGTTGGCATCCCTTTCGACGATGAGGACTTCATGCCCTTCGTCGAACAAGGCTTTAGTCAGATAGTAGCCTACTCTGCCACCACCAATAATTATGATATACATCTTTCTTCTTCAGTTCTCTAGTCTTTCCTTCAGCATCTCGGCAAAAATGGTGGTTGGGCTGAAGGTTTCCAGCCCCAGGCTCTGGTACATCTCCTGACGTAGCGGGTCATAGATACGGCAGATTACCCGGGGTACGTTAAAAATATGCTTGGCAATTTGACATGCCATCACATTCCGATTGTCTCCCTGGGTTAAGGCCACAAAGACATTGGTTTCCTCAATGCCGGCCTTTTTCAAGGCTCCTTCATCAAGGCCATTACCCACCAGAGCGGTGCCTTTAAAATCAGGTGGCAGCCGGCGAAAACTAAAGGAATTAGTGTCCAGGATGGTCACTTGATGTTTACTAGCATCCAGTAGCCCGGCCAGCCGGGCGCCTACTCGCCCGCAACCCATAATGATTACTTTCATCGATACACTCAGCTACACCGCATATCGGTAGACTAATACCCGACAGGGTGCATTTTGCAATACGTAAGGCACGACGCTACCTAAACTAAACTGCCCGAAGAGACTCTTGTATTCAATGCCCATTAAGATTAAATCCACCCCGCGCTCTACCGCTTCATCAACGATAGTTGGGCCAGCCTCACGGGATTGAAGCAGGTCCGTTTCTACTTCATAGTCCTCTTCCTCAGCCACTCTCTCAGCATGGTCGAGTATCTCTTCTGCCTTTCTGACCTCTGGCTCAATTGCGGCATCCAGTGGTAGGGACCGCCGTATGGTAACGACATAGATTGCCCAGACCTTACCCTTCTCTTTCCTGGCCAGCGAGCAGGCTAGCTTTATGGTCTCATCATCAGCCTTGGTGCCGGCTACCGGCACCAGAATCTTGTGGAACTCCATCTTTCTACATCTTTATTCGAGATAAGTTAGGCGTATTATAATCTTATTCGTCAAAATCTACAATAGCCCATATATCAAACGTCATTCCGAGGAGCGAAGCGACGAAGAATCCGGGTGGAGGGTTTCGCCCACCTAGCTTGCCACGTCACTGCGTTCCTCGCAAAGACAACACCAACCAAAACCGAATAGTACCTGTACATACCGGTAAAGTACAATCTTCCCCTTGCATTAGGCACAACTACGGGGTATACTTCCTGCTAGATAAACTGGTAGGGGGAAAGATATGCCCAATTCGGATGATTTCTGGGAAGGAATCGGGAGAGTCACTACTTTCTGGGAGTTGTTGTTATTGCTCTCTGGGGGTGGGGGGATGTTGACGACAGCTTTACTAAGAAATATGCCGCCATATATTCCTATCAGTTTTGGTATTGTTTCAGGTTTATTGATTATTTGGGGCATTGCAAGAACGATAACTAATTATAGAACGTGGAAGATAAGGAATAATCAAAAATATCCCGAATTAGATAATGTTATAAGAACACTTTGGGATATGCACCTAATGTTAGGACAATTAATTCAACCCAGTTATGAGAAGGTATTCCGTACTAAACTTATAAAAAAGCTTTCAAGTAAATTTACTGAATTAATTGGCATACCTCCGGAGAAAAGTTCCCATTTAAAATTAAATTTCTTTACATACGTAGGAATACTTATTCGGTTAGGGACAATATACCGAATTAATGCAAAGAAGGTAATTACATTAACGAATGTATCAACTGAAATAGGAGATTTAATGGATAAGTCTGGAGTGGGTATTTCCGACTGTATGGAAGATAAAGCATTTAATAAACTGCATAAAGTTTTTGATAATCAGACTCTCGCTCTAAATATTAAACCAGAGACATCTATATTGATAGACAAAGTATATAAACTATCATTTGGTCTATGCAGTGTGAAAATACTAGGTCATGCTATGCTTAGAAATAAAAGATTCAGTGATTGGCTTGGTATTCCGGGGCATAAAATTTGTAATAATTTTTTGTTAAATACAGATAGCCTATATAAAGCATCTCTATTTGAATTAAAAAAAGCCGTGTTAAAAGATTTATCTGAAATTTAAAATAGGAGGAAAAGAAATGAGTTTTATACGTGCTAAAGAAATACCGCCTGGTTCAGGTAATTGGTATGACTATGAAGTAATGGGTATTCGTGAAGGCAAAAAGGTTAGGCAAAAAGTCCTTCAGTATTTAGGGAAATCAGGGACTAGCCATGCTTCCCGTGGTGGTACTAGGGATATGAGTTCTTATCCCGTGACAGATACCCCTGCCATGCCTAATCCTATGGCGGATGATACCAGAATAACAAAGATGAAAACACCGGCCAGACAGATAGCTTCTGCATTGGGGATGTACTACGGTGGTATGTCACTCGATGGACTCCAACAACAATTCAAGCAGGATTACAACCTGGACATGAGCGAAAGCAACTACTGGAACTGGGTGAAGCGGTTTACCCATGAAGCAATCAAACAGGCCAAAGACTTTCATCCCGTGGTAGGCGATACTTGGGTAGCCGATGAAACCTATATGAAACTAGGACGGAAGACTGTCTATTTCTGGGACATCATAGACAGTGAAAGTCGCTTCCTGCTGGCTTCCCATGTTTCAACCAGTAGGGGAGCAAAGGAAGCCGAGAAGTTAATGAGGGCGGCAAGCGATAGGGCGGGTAAGTCTCCCAAGCTGGTTGTCACTGACAAGTTAGGCTCTTACATCGGCGGCATTGAGGAAGCCTATGGTGCAGACTCAAAGCACGTGCAAGGGGGGCCGTTTCACTTCTTAGAGAGTGGAGAGTCCACAGCATTGATTGAACGCTTCCACAACACACTAGAGCAAAGGACAAAGGTGTTCAGGAAGTACAAAGACCTTGCCGACATTCGTCTGCTAACGGATGGGTGGCTGATTAACTACAACTACTTCAAACAGAATGAGGGCGCAGGGAATATCCCACCCGCTCAGGCTATGAGCAAAATAGTTCCTTTTAAGGACTGGAATGACATAGTTAGGGATGATAGTTTACCTGACATTGATTACAGGGTTAGGCTTCACAAGCGGCCTTCCGTCAAAGTGGGCAATCCCGTGATGGATGCTACCCTGACACCCGTAGAAGCATCGGAGGTGTGAGTTGTGCCTAATGGAAAGCCAACGATTGTACTTTACCTACATACCCTTGACTCTAGGCGCAAATTGACTTAAGCTGATATGCAGAAAATTATGGATAGTAGCTGGCGACCGAAACTAGGTGACCGGGTTTTCCGCCCGCGGCGCATAAGACGCTTCCACCTGAGACGAGTATTGGGGGTGCCGGCCCTTTTCAGTATCGGCTACGGGGATGTTGGCTCTTCTATTTACTATGGCTTGGGTATTGTCGCCCTGGTGGCTCTGGGTGCCACCCCTATCGTGCTGGGTATAGCCGGGATTATTTATATCTTCAATGCTCTCACCTACGCTGAAGGCTCCGCCATGCTGCCCGAGGGCGGTGGCTCAGCCAGCTATGCGCGGGTTGGCTTTAATGACCTGATTGGCTTTATCGCCGGTTGGGCATTAATGCTGAGCTATGTGGCCACTATGGCTATCTCGGCTTACACTATCCCCCCCTATCTCTCGTATTTCTGGCCGGTACTAAAACAACCAGTCGCCGGTACCGCCGTATCCATGGGCATTATTGCTTTCCTGATGCTCATCAATGTTCTGGGCGTCAGAGAATCATCACGACTAAATGTATTTTTTATCGTAGTCGATATCGTAACGCAGGTTACACTGGTAACTTTGGGCATCATCCTGATACTGATACCGAATCCGGCTATCTTGTTTCAGCATATGTTCGGCCAGGGCAACTGGCCATCAATCTCAAATCTAATTTTTGGCATCGCCCTGGCTGCTCTATGTTTCACCGGTGTGGAATCAGTCTCACAGCATGGTGAAGAAACGAAACAGCCAGAGAAGAGAATGCCCCAAGCTTACACCTTAATGATTGTAGCCGTCCTCGTTCTATTTGCTGGTATTTCCATAGTCGCTCTATCAGCGATGACACCTCAGGTCTTAGGCGACCCGGTAAATGGCTGGGCGAGGGACCCAGTGGCGGGCATCGCCAGCGTTGTCTCTGCCGCCATATCACCAGAAGATATCGCCGCCAAAGTAAGCTCCGAACCGGCATTGACCATTGTCCTTACCTGGGCACTTAGTGGAGCCCAGAAGATACTGCCGGTTCTAGTAGCTATCCTGGCGGCCACTATTTTGACCACGGCAACAAACGCTGGGTTGCTTGGTATCTCCCGCCTGAATTACAACCTGTCCTCGCGCCAACAGCTACCGGCAGCACTGAGCCGAGTTCACCCCCGTTTCCGAACGCCCTATATTGCTATTATCCTGTTTTGTATGGTGACTCTAGCGCTACTGATTCCTGGATTTTACAGTGGCAGATTCTTTTCTGACCTGGGTATGCTATACGTGTTTGGCTCTCTACTCTGTTTTGCCCTGGCACATGCCAGTATCTTGGCTCTTAGGATAAGAAAACGAGACATGCCCCGGCCTTTCAAACTGGGCTTGAATATACGCATCAAGAGCTGGGAATTGCCACTGACTGCCATCCTCGGATTATTATCCACCTCGGCAATATTGCTTATCATTATGGTTGTCCAGCCCTATAGCCGCTGGGCAGGCATCGCCTGGATGCTTCTTGGTCTGGTTATTTACTATTTCTATCGTCGAAGACATCATTTGCCATTGACTCACCTGGACAAGGACACGGACAAAAAATGAGGCAAGGCTGGTTCTTCAGAGCCGAGATTATTTAATAACCCCTCACCCTTATCCCTCTCCCCTTACGAAGGGGACAGGGGGATAGGTTATTAAATAATTTCAGAGCCTTGGTTTGTCAGTACAGCCACAAGGGTTTATGATAGAATAATCAATAAATGGCAATGGCTAAAGACAGCTTTTCCTGTCCTGGTCTAGCTCGAAGATGTCCATGTTGAGGGAACCGGTGTGGCATTCTTAAACAACTTGACTCTGGGCAAGAAGATTACCCTCCTCACTGCTTTAGGGCTACTCCTTGGTATTGGCGTCTTCAGCTCTCTGGGTATGCGGGCGGTGAATCAGGCTACTGAGGCGATGCTGCAGGACCGCCTGACCACCGCCGGTCTTGTGGCCGACTATATCGATGGAGCGTTGGGCAGCGCCATCACCGAGCTGGCCAATACTGCCCAGAGTATAGAAGGAGCCTCGCCAGGGAACGACCTTAAAGCGCTGGTTAACACGCTGGAGACGACATATTCCCGCATGTCGATTCGTACCGTCGGTATCTATCTCCTCAACCATGAGGGTCAGCTCATCTGGGAAAAAGCCGGGTCTCCTCAGATAGATGGTATAGATTTGATGGATTATCCCACTATCAGCCAGGCCATCCAGAAGGGTAAAACAGGCATCTCCGGGCTGGTCTCGTTACACGGCACTAGCGTTCCGGTGGTGCTGCTGGTTAGTCCCACCAAAGATAACGGCAGCAAGGGTGTACTTGTTGCCAGTATTGACCTTGAGCTATCGAGTATCGGTGGTTTTGTCCAGCCCATCAAACTGGGGCAAACGGGCTACGTGGAGATTGTCGACCAGAACGGGCTGGTGGTGGCTCGAACTGAGCCCGGTCCCAAGCTCTCTCCCTTTGAAAAGAGTGACCATAGCGGTCGTTTTGCCGCCTTGATTGCTGCCGGAAAGCCAACGCGTGGTGTCTGCCATACCTGTCATGAATCGGCGCAGGAAGTAGCGCAGAAGGTAGAAAGGAAGGATGTACTGGCTTTCGTTCCGTTGTCTGAGGCTAATTGGGGGGTCGTCATCCGCCAATCGGAGACGGAAGCCCTGGCCCCGGCCAATGAATTGCGGCGGAATCTGCTCTTCTTCGGGGTAGGACTGGTGACGGTGGCTCTCCTCTTTGTGGTGGTGACGACCCGCGATGTCGGCAGCCGCATTAGACTGCTCACCACCTCTTCGCAACGAATCGCCGAGGGCGACCTGGTCAGCACTGTTCCTGTTTTGGGCAAAGATGAGGTTGGTCTGCTCGCCCAGGCGCTTAATGAGATGAGGCTAAAATTGAAGACCTCCTATGACGACCTGGAGCAGAGGACGAGAGAGCTGGCGTCACTGCTCTCTGTGGCTGAGATTCTGACCTCTGCCTTTGCTCTGCCCGACCAGCTTAAGGCGGTTCTGGCCAAAGCGGTGGAGATTATCCCCGGTGCTGATGGTGGTGCCCTCCTCCTGCAAGGGGTGAACCAGGATGGGCTATTTATCGAGTTCAGCGGTGGGCTGGAGAGAGAAGCTTTTTCTCCAATCTTATCCCCGGTAACCGGTGATGCCGTCTCTGGTGAAATCAACAAGCCAGCCGATAAAGAGCATAATGACAGCGTTGCCGGGGTAGTTGCCGGATTTCTGCAATCGGAAGTATGGCGGTCCAGGGTGCAAAGCTATATCTACGCCGACATTTCCCATCAGAACCAAAACGCGGGCAGCATTATTATTGCCAGCTTCAGGGAGGGACAGGTCTTCTTCCCATCGGACAACCGCCTGCTTCAGGCAATAGCCGACTATATTACCATCGCCATTGAGCGGGCACAACTGACTAAAGAAGCGGAAAAGGCGCGGGCATTGTCTGAGACCGACCGTCTCCGGTCTCAGTTTATTTCCTCGGTCTCCCATGAGCTAAGAAGCCCACTGACTCTCATCAAGGGCTACTCCACCTCGTTACTCCGCCAGGATGTCTCATGGGACAAGCAAACTGAGCGGGAATTCCTCCAGATTATTGACGAAAGGACTGATGAGCTACGTGACCTGATTGACAAGCTGCTCCAATCGGCTAAACTGGAGGCGGGGGCACTGAAACTGGAAAAAGAACCGGTATTGATGCCGCAGCTCGCCCGAAGGGTGGTCGAGGATGCGGAACTGAGAGCCAAGAAACACCAGCTTACTTTACGCTTCCCATCATCCTTCCCGGTAGTTGAAGCTGACCTCCGCTGTATGGAGCAGGTGCTACGCAATCTGGTGCAGAATGCGATAAAATACTCACGGGAGGGTGGTGAGATTATTATTGCTGGCGAGGTTAAGGAGGATAAGATTATCGTCAGTGTCAGCGATGAGGGTATTGGCATTCCTCCTGAGCATCAGGATAGGGTTTTTGAACGGTTTTACCGGGTGGATAATCCGGTCACCCGTGGCACCCCGGGCAGCGGACTGGGACTCTCCATCGCCAAGGGGCATGTCGAGGCTCATGGGGGTAAAATCTGGCTGGAAAGTGCCCCGGGAAAGGGTAGCCGGTTCTATTTCAGCCTACCGCTGGAACGGGAAGAAGGTGAATAATCGCCGATGGTGAAAAAAAGTTCGTTGCTGGTGGTGGATGATGACCCGCAGCTAATCCGGCTTTTGCGGGCTAATCTGGAATCCAGTGGCTACCGCGTCCTCTCGGCGATGGATGGGCCGACGGCTCTTGAACTCATTGACCGGGAAAGACCTGACTTGCTGGTACTGGATATCATGTTGCCCGGGATAGATGGTTATGAGCTGTGCCGGCGAGTCCGAGAATTCTCTGATGTCCCAATCATCATGCTCACGGCCAAGGTGGAGGATGTGGATAAAGTAAAGGGTTTGAAGCTGGGGGCGGATGACTATATGGCCAAGCCCTTCAATGTTCAAGAGCTTCTCGCTCGCATCGAGGCGGTACTGCGCCGTGCCGGGGCTGCTGAAGAGACGAAAACGCTGCCGGCTTTCACCTGCGAGGATATTACGGTGGACTTTGTACGGCGTAGAGTGGTGGTACGGGGGCAGGAGGTCTCTTTAACACTGACGGAATACAAGCTACTATCCCAGTTAGTGAGTAATGCCGGGCGAGTGATGTTGCACGGCGAACTCTTAGCCAGGGTCTGGGGAGCTGAATATCAGGACGAACTCGAATATCTACGGGCTTACATCAGCCATCTAAGGCAAAAGATAGAGCCCAACCCGCATCAGCCCAGGTATATCCTGGCCAAGCCCGGGATTGGCTACATGTTTGTCTGCCCGACATAGTAACCGCCAGCCAATGGCATCTGGAGCATCCCTCAGTTTTTCCGGTATTATTCGGTTTTTATTGGTGCTGTCTTTGCGAGCCTCGATTTCATCGGGGCGAAGCAATCCGTATAAATCTGTGAGATTGCTTCGTCGCTACGCTCCAATGACAGCGGAATTAACCACTGCAAACAGAGCCGTCAAATGCCTATCCCCCTTGCCCCCCTTCCTACCGGGAGGGGGGAGTTAGTAAAAGAGAGGGGGCGGCGCGCCCTTCTCTTAAATCTCTTCTCCTTCTCCTGACTAGGACGAAGGAGAGCAAGGAGATGAGGTCGTCCGTAAGCAGTAATCTGTCCTGAAACAGTCATCGGTTCAGCAATTAACCGGACAGGACACCGGCACTGCGGAGCATACTTCAGGTTTGCCTCTCTCTTTTTCACAACTTTTTCATTTTTCCTAGTGAATTTTTATGCCCTTTTCATGCCCGAACCGCTACTATACACTTGGGAAGGAAAGATGGAGATAGTGAATCAGGGCATCATGCCGCGCTCCGTTCTGGTTGTCGAGGATGACCGGGCGATAAGCCGTCTTCTCCGGTCCAACCTGGAAACTAAGGATACCCATGTCTTTGAGGCTGCCACCGGACTTGATTGCGTTCGCATATTGCAGGAGACGAATATAGACCTCGTCCTCCTGGATTTGAGACTACCTGACTTTAACGGCTGGGGCATCCTGAGCCTGCTTAGACTGACCGAACCACTGAGCGATATGCCGGTGATTATCGTCTCCGTAGAACCACCAGACCGTGGTTTGATGGAGAAGTTACATCCCGATGACTATATTCAGAAGCCCTTTGATATGAGCAACTTGCTGGCGCGGGTGAGACGGGTTATCGGACGGAGGAGCCTAAGCTAGTCCATTTAAATGATGGAGAGTTTAGCCAAGGATTTGACTGAAAAAGGAGGATATCAAGAATGACTGGCTGGATTATCTTTTTTATCGTCGTGGTTGCCATGGTGCTAATAGGCAGTGCGGTCAAGATTGTGAAGCAGTACGAGCGAGGGGTCGTGCTTCGCTTCGGTAGACTGGTTGGGGTGAGAAACCCCGGTTTCAATGTAATTCTGCCCTTTATTGACCAGATGACCAAGGTGAGCCTTCGTATCATCACCTTTGTACTTGAGCCTCAGGAGGTCATCACCAGGGATAACGTCACGGTCAAGGTGGATGCGGTCGTTTATTTCCTGGCTACCGACCCGGTTAAGGCCGTCATCAATGTTGAGAACTATAAGCAGGCGATTATCCAGCTTGCCCTGACCACGCTGAGGAGCGTCCTGGGACAATCGGACATGGATGAGCTGCTTGCCCATCGTGACCAGCTCAACCTGAGGTTACGGCAGATTATTGATGAGCAAAGTGAGGGACCCTGGGGAGTGAGGGCAACGCTGGTGGAAATCAAGGATGTGCTGCTTCCTGAAGCCATGCAGCGGGCGATGGCCCGGCAGGCTGAGGCCGAACGAGAGAAGCGGGCCAAGATTATCCACGCCCAGGGTGAGCAGCAGGCTGCGGCGACCCTGGCTGAAGCCGCCAAGATTATCCAGACGCAACCGGCTGCCTTACAGCTTCGCTACCTGCAAACCCTGGTTGAAATGGCTGGTGAGCGGAATAGCACCATCATCCCGCTAACTGTAGACATCCTTGGCGCTCTATCCGGTAAAGTAAACCTGGGAACCGGCGCCAAGTAAACAGCCAAGGTGATAAAACAAAATGAGCTTTAGTGCTAAGGACATCGCCAGATTGAGCATAAAATCGTCTGAGAAGACCGATACCGGGGTGGGGATTATTGCCTCGAACCCAGTCGTCCGGCCGGTTCGGGTCTGGCTCATCGGTAGCCTGGGAATCATCCTGCTGGTAGCTGGTTTCCTGGGGTTACTGCCGACGATAATGGTTAAGGCCGCGCCAGCAACGGAGCCACCACTGAATTGCCAGGGCTGCCATAGCACAATACTGAAGACACATGACAAGCTCGGCTCAGGCAACCAGGCCTGCTGGGTCTGCCATGACCAGAACAATATGAAACTGCTGCGCCTGGCCAATGAGACCCAGCTCCCGCGGACGGACTCTGCCCTGCTTTGCGGGCAATGCCACCAGCAGCGCTACGAGGCATGGAAGGTGGGGACTCATGGTATCCCGGAATGGAAAGAGGGAGAGCCTGGTTTTCCCGGCGCCACCAGGGCAACCTGTACTACTTGCCATAGCCCACACCAACCCCAGATAGCTCTGGTGAATATAACCAGGCCTCACACGGTACCGACACCTCCGCCGCCGTCGGCACCGGTCCAGCTACTAATCATGCTTGGTGTCTCTCTATCACTCATACTGGGTATTGGCATCGCAGTTTCTAGAAGAGGTGAGGGGCAATGAAGCAAATTGGGCGGAGGGATTTTGTGAAATATGCCGGTGGCATCATCGGGCTGGCGGTCCTGGGTAAATACGCCCGCTTGCCGGTTGCTCTGCACAAGGTTAAAGAGGCTGGAGAACAGACTACTCCGGAAACCTCACGGCGCTCCATCGATGGGTCAGGGACAACACTATCCGAGGGCAGCAAATTTGCCATGGTCATCGATGTTGGCGCCTGCATCGGTTGCCGGAGATGTGCCTGGGGTTGTAAAGAGGAGAATAACACCCCGGATACCATCTCGCCACCATGGATAGAGACATTCGAACTGAAGGACGAAGTAACCCTCACCGGTCATGCGTCGCTAGAAGACCTTAAAGAAGGAACCACGACCGCCTACACGCAGTCGCCCCGGGAGGGGAGATGGTATCTACCGGTGCAATGCAACCACTGCGCTAACGCACCCTGTGTCAAGGTCTGTCCTACCGGAGCTACCTACAAGACCAAAGATGGGCTGACCTTGATGGACTACGACAGATGTATTGGCTGCCGGTTGTGTGTCGTCGCTTGCCCTTACAATGCCCGCCGCTTTAACTGGTGGAAACCGGAAGTACCGGCGGATAAAGTGAACCCACTGGTACCGGTGCGGCCTCTGGGTGTGGTCGAGAAGTGCACTTTCTGTGTGCACCGTATCAGACGGGGCATCTTACCCCGCTGTGTCGAGGTCTGTCCGGTTCGTGCCCGGCACTTCGGCAACATTAACGACCCTGAGAGCGAGGTGTCCAAAATACTAAAAGACAACCTGAGCTTCCGCTTGGTGGAAGAAGCCAATACTGAGCCTCACATCTGGTATATCACGCGAGGTAAAAAGTGGCTGCAATAAGACGTAGAGCAAGGCCAGGGATAGACAGTCCAGACCTGTTGCGGCCAATGCTCCATACCGGCCCATCCTTTTATGTGATGGTTACTCTGTTGCTGGTTCTCATCGGATGGTTCGGTTATGCCTGGTACGTCCAGCTAACCCGGGGGCTGGGTGTCACCGCCATGAGAACACCGGTGGGAGCAGTCTGGGGCGTCTATATTGCCAATTTTGTCTTCTTTGTTGGTCTTGCCCACGGCGGGATAGCCGTGGCGGCGGCAATACGCTTATTCAACCTGAAAAAGTATGCACCCTTAGCCCGGATGGGTGAGATTCTGACCATCATCAGCCTGATGATGGCCGGGCTGAGCATTATGATTGATATGGGCCGACCCGACCGGATATTCAATATGATTCGGTACTGGCCACAGCGAGTCGGTACCTCACCGCTGGCATGGGATGTCACCGTTATTATTATCTATTTCACCCTGTCTGCTGCTTATCTCTGGCTCACCCTGCGCCACGACCTGGTGCGCTACTCGGCCCGGTTTCCCAAACTGGCTCCTTTATATCAAGCCCTCTTAGTTGGCTACCGTCCTGATGAAAAAGAGAGGATTGACCGGATGACATGGTGGCTTTCGGTGGCCATCGTCTTTCTCATCGTCATGCTCAGCGGTGGCGTCGTCCCCTGGATTTTTGGCCTTTTATCGGCCCGGCCCGGCTGGTTCAGCGCCATCGCTGGCCCCTACTTCTTAACGGCGGCTATTACCTCGGCCATTGCCGCCGTTATCTTTGTCGCCCTGATATTGAGACGGCTCTTCGGCTGGCAAGAATACATCCGGGCGGAGATTTTTAAGGGTCTGGGCACTTTTGTGGGCATACTCACCCTTTTCTATGTTTACCTCATCTTTTCCGAGCAGCTCACCATGAGGTTCGCCGCCCCTGTTTCTGAATTCAGAATATCCCAGATGCTTCTCGAAGGGGAATTTGCCCCCGTTTTCTGGCCGATGCTGGTCATTGGCTTTCTCTTGCCGGCAGTGATGCTTCTCACCCAGGCACTACGCCCGAAATGGTTTAGTCTCAAGCGCACCTTCCTGGCGGTGACGCTGCTGATTATCGCTTTCTGGATTAAGCGGTTTATGATTGTGGTGCCATCCCTCTTGCGGTCATTGTTACCCTTCCCTGCCGGAAGCTACAGCCCAAGCTGGGTAGAATGGTCGATAGTTATCGGTATTTTTGCGATGGCTATTTTGCTTTTCATGCTTTTCTTAAAAATATTCCCGATTTTGGAGGTGAATGAAGAATGAATACACTGGTTGCCCGCCTGCCTGAGTTGGTGGCACCACTGGCGATGGTGACCACACCGGTTACTGCCTGGTTGAACACGCCGGCCAACATTGGCTTCATCGTGCTAGCAATTATCGTGGGCCCTGTCCTGATAATAACTCTGACGGCCATGCTTGAACAGTCGGCGGTATCCAGACTCCCACGTCTGTTTGCCAGCTCGGTGGTGCTATTGATTGGTGCCACCATCGCTGGGTTCGCCATGGTGGGTGTGGTACTGAAATTTGTTATCCCCCAGTAATAGATTATTTAACAACTCCTTGCCCCCTTCCTTTAGTAAGGGAAGGGGATATGTCGTGTGAGAGGTTAGTAAACAATCTCAGTAGTAGTGGTGAGAATAGCCAGAAAAGTATCATAACGGGGACTGATAATGACCCATTTAATCCGGGCCGCAATGGTAATATTAGTCATCGTGCTACTCCTCTTCGTTGGGCTGAGGATAGTGCCGGTGCCGGCTGTTCTGGTCGATTTCGGCTTCCATCCGAGAAATACCAAAGAGGATATCGCGGCATGGGCCAGTCTGCCGGTTCAGTATGCCCTGGCATCGGTTTGCACTGATTGTCACCAGAGTGAATACGTTATCTGGGAAAAAGGAAACCACAAAACGGTTGCCTGCGAGAATTGTCATGGTCCAGCCCGGTCACACCTGGAGACAGGGGCACGTCCCATTGTTGACACTTCACGGCAACTATGCGGAACATGCCATGAGAAAGTGGTCGGCCGCCCTGCCAATTTCCCACAGGTGGACATGACCGAGATGGGAGGTCAAGCCAACTGTGTTACCTGCCACAGCCCGCATGACCCCCGGGCGGGCATGCCACCACAGGTGCCACATGCCCTGGCGGGACGCAGCACCTGTCTATCCTGTCATGGTGAACATGAGCCCTGGGTAGAGCCACCGCCAGAAATGCCGCATACCCTGGCGGGACGTACGGAGTGCCTTTCCTGCCATGGCCCAGATGAGCTCAGGGGGGCAACACTACCACAGATTCCACATACCCTGGCCGGGCGCAGCGATTGTTTGGCCTGCCATAGTGCCACGGGTATCAAACCCGTTCCTAAGGACCACGTGGCGCGTACCAGCTCTACCTGCCTTAATTGTCATCAGGGTGGGGTAAAATGAAAACTTCTCGTCGCAGCTTCATTAAAATAGGTGTCGGTGGGCTAGTCGGGGGTCTCCTAATCTATGGTTTTTCCCCGCTGGTACGGGGTCTTGATCCGTCCGGTAAGCTTCGTGCCGCCAATCCCCGGACAATTCTGGGCGATTACGACCAGGCGAAACACTACTGGAGCTTCATCTGTGATACGGAGAAATGTATTGGCTGCGGGCGATGTGTTGTCGCCTGCAAACTGGAAAACAAAGTGCCCTGGGAAGCAGAGTACAATCGCACCTGGATAGAAAGATATATCATCACTGAGGATGGTGAGATTTCGGTCGATTCGCCCCATGCTGGCCGGGATGGGTTTAAGGCCGAAGCGGCTAATGCCAGTCCCCAAGGCATGGAAATGAGAAACAGCTTCTTTGTCCCCAAACTGTGCAACCAGTGTGATAATCCGCCCTGTGTCACGGTCTGTCCCGTGGGCGCTACCTATATCACTGACGATGGTGTTGTCCTGGTCAATCAGAAACACTGTATCGGCTGTCGCTATTGTATACAGGCATGCCCCTACGGCGCCCGCTATATCCTGCCTGATTCTTCACAGACACATTTCGGTCAGGTAAGAGTGATTGATAAGTGTACCTGGTGTTACCACCGCATTACCAAGGGTCTTCTCCCCGCCTGTGTCGAAGTCTGTCCGGTGGGGGCAAGGGTTTTTGGCGACCTGCGCGACCCGCAGAGCTCGGTAAGGCAGATTCTGCGTGAGAAGCGCGTCTATGTCTTGAAACCAGACCTGGGCACTGAGCCTAAGGTCTACTACCTTGGCTTTGAAAAGGGGGTGCATTAAACGATGCCAGGTTTCGTCTATCCCAACGAAGTGGCCATTGAGTGGGACCTGCTTATTACCATCTACCCCTATATTACCGGATTGGTGGCCGGTGCTTTCGTTGTCTCCTCGCTCTACCACTTCTTTGGCTTAACCCGACTCAAGCCGGTATCACGCTTTTCTCTGGTTACCGCCCTGGCTTTCCTGCTGGTGACACCACTACCATTACTCCTCCACCTCGGACGCCCGGAGAGAGCCATGGAGATGCTGCTAACACCGAACCTCGTCTCGGCCATGTCTGGCTTCGGCTATATCTGGATGTTTTATCTTTTGCTGGTTCTCGGCGAAGTCTGGCTGGTATATCGAAGTGATATTGTGCGATATGCCGAGTCAAGTGAAGGTATTCGGAAGGGTATCTACTCCATCCTGGCACTGGGCGTCTATGACGTATCCGAGGAAACAATCGCCGTTGACAAGAAGCTCATCAAAGTATTGTCCCTCATCGGTATTCCTGCCGCCTTTCTGCTTCATGGCTATGTTGGCTTTATCTTCGGGGCGGTGAAGGCTAACCCGTGGTGGTCAACTCCCCTGATGCCAATTATCTTTCTGCTTTCGGCGATAGTCTCCGGCATCGCCCTGTTGATTGTGATGTATGCCGTCATCACCAAAATAAGAAAGGCATCCCTCGACCATGCTTGCCTGCGTGCCATGGCTCTCTGGTTAAGCGGTTTTCTCAGCCTGGCGATAGTCGTTGAGGGTCTTGAGGTTGTCAGCATGCTCTACGAGTCTGAGGAAAGCTGGGGCGCCGTCTCACAGCTGATTACCCAGAAGATAGCCTTCAGCTATTTTGGTATCCAACTGGTGCTGGGCTCTTTGCTCCCGCTCTTTGTCCTGGGTACGGTTGAGGTATCTGCGTTAGCGGAAAAAGTGAAGACTTCACTGAGGATTATAGCAGCGGGGTCGGTGCTCATTGGCGTCTTCGCCATGCGCTGGAATGTGGTGATTGGTGGACAGATGCTGTCCAAAAGCCTGCGCGGGTTTATTGATTTCAGCCCACCTATTTTTGGTCTCAGTGGCATACTCGTTGGCATGGCAATGCTATTATTGCCCTTTGTCGTGTTCGGTGTTATCATCTACTTGCTCCCCCCCTGGGAACAAGAGGCAAGACCACCAGAAAGAAGACGGCTAAGCTTCTAAAAAGTCGAGTCGAAGTAACAAGAAGAAAAGGAGGGTAAAGCGATGGTTGCGATTCCAAACCGAAATAGTCCGCTAACAATCGGGGGAGCCTTAATGGCGGCCTTTGGACTGGTGGTGGGCTTGCTGGTCTTGTTTGTTATCCCCGGTAGATACCGGCTATTCAGCGGAATTCAGCTGATTATCCTGGGGACTGTCTTTGTCATCGGGCTGCTTATTTTGCTCCTCGGGCTGGTCTGGTCACCAGGGAAAAAGAGGAACTAACCTGACTGAAGGGATTCCCCGATAGATTACTGAAAAAGCTCTGGTGGGTGACTGCCTGGCGTCAGGCAGTCTTCTATTCGTTGTTGTGCTGTTATTTCGACACGGTTAAAACGAACCGTGTTTCTCCCTCTTGCCTAAAAACAGGGGCGATGCCTCTGACTTTCAACTCAAGGGCCACATTCTTGAGCGAATCCACATTGCCCAGGATAATTCGGGCTGTCTCTCCCTCATCCAGGTTATCGATTATCTCGGCCGCCCTGACCTTCGATAGCGGACAGACCATCTCGCACAGGTCGTATTCCTGGCGCTTGACTTCTCTGGCTTCTGCCTCCAGGACACCTTTGTAGAAGCTGGTGTACTTAAAGGCATCATCCGGCGATATGACGACGCCCAGGCCTGTGTTCCGCCTGGCATATTGCAGGGCAACGTACAGTATCGCTCCCGTGCTCGGACCAACCGGAATGCCATCTTTCCTGGCCAGCTCGATGGCGGTGCGGTAGGCATCTTCGTCACTAACCTCAACACTATCATCAATCACCGAGCGGTCGAGAATCCTGGGGATAAACTCCTCGGCCAGTCCGGTAATCCTTTTCATGCCCGGCAGTTTATGGTTGGGCGAAGCCGGCTCCACACCGATAATTTTTATTTTTGGGTTCTGTTCTTTGAGAAAACGCCCGACACCGGTGATGGTGCCGCAGGTACCGAAAGCAGCAAAGAAATGGGTAATTTTGCCCTGTGTTTGTTGCCATATTTCCGGCCCGGTGGTTTGATAGTGAGCCTGAACATTAAGCTCGTTTTCATATTGATTTGGGCTGATATAGCTGTTCTGCGTCGCCGGGCTCTGGATTAAAGCATTGACCAGTCCCCTGGCACCTTCGGTAGGAAAGACCGGGCAGAGCTCGTCATCGGCCTCTCTCACCTTGGCACCGAGAAACCGTAACATTATCTTCTTTTCCTCAGGTATTGCTGAGGGAACGGCGATTTCAATCGGTATCCCCAGGGCGTTGGCAATACAGGTCAGGGCAATGCCGGTATTCCCCGATGACGGCTCGACAACGGTTCTGTCCCCGACGTCGAGAGCCTTCAGCATTTCGAGGGCAATCCTGTCTTTAATTGAGCCAAAAGGGTTGTACCTTTCCAGCTTCAGGTAGAGGGGAAAGTCATGGGTCAGGTTAATCCGGTTTAACCGAACCAGCGGCGTCGGGTTCTCCGGGCTGGCAATTAGCTCGGTTATGTCCGAGTAAACCCTGAGTTTATGGTCGAATCCTTTATTTTTCATACTATTTAGTATCTCCGATAATACACTACTGAAGGTGAGATATACAAGTCTAATCGTTAGAAATTGTTTAATAACCTATCCCACTGCCCCCTTCCCTTACCAAGGGAAGGGGGCGTATAGGTAAGAGAGGGACGAAGCCCCTCTCTAAAATCTCTTCCCTCTCCCCTTACGAAGGGGAGAGGGATAAAGGGTGAGAGGTTAGTAAATAATCTCAGCGTTAGATTGAGGTCAATAAACAATCTCTTATCTTGAGTTACCTTGTTGTTGCCGGTTAACTAAAGATGAAGACCTTTCCCAGGGTTAAAGCACCAAGCACAATCGTGAACAATCCCATCCCTATTTTTAGCTTGTTCGGCGCTAACTTTTTGACGGTGATGGCACCAAGTGGCCCGGCAGTAATCGACCCGATGGCGGTGGCCGCTGCCAGAGTCCAGTAAATCCCCCCTTTAAAAAACACGAAGGATAGGAAAGCGACAATACACACGACGACTTCAGCAACAGTGGCGCTGCCGATAGCATTTCTCACCCCTCTCCCGATGAGTACCTGTCCTCCCGTTATCAGCGGGCCATACCCGCCTCCGCTTAGCCCCTTATTGAAGGCACTGAGCAATCCAATACCAAAGAGCCGCCGAAAACTAAAAGGACTTTGGTGATTACGCCGCACCAGGAGGAGTATTCCTATCGCCAGCACCATTGCTCCGATATAGATGCTGAGAATAATGGTGGGGATATTTATTGCCGAGACGGCTCCGATGACACCGCCAATCAAGCCACTGACCGCCAGGATAAGGACGACCTTGGCATCCAGAGAGCGTGGGGTATAGCCCAGGCAGCGCCATTTTTTCTTGATATCGGTCTCATCATGGCAAAAGTCCAGATGTATATTCCCTACCCGGTGGTGAAAGTAGCCCCCGACGACTCCCCCAACGAGCTGTCCCGCCAGAACAGCGGGCACAACCGCTAAAGGGGCAAACCCCATTATCAGCAGAACGGGGGTCAAGGTTGTTCCATAGCCCCCGCCCAGGGAATTATCCATATATTCCGCCAGTAGCGAAATAATCACTACTGCGATAAGTAAGCCCAGCGTTATCTCCATTGCCGATGTTGCTCCACGATTTCGATACCAGGCTTTGCCCCGGCCTGATGTAAAAAAACTGCCTTCTTCTCTAATTGAACTTTAGTATCTGAGTGTGGATACCACACTCCCCACCACACTTACTGGTGTTTTGCCACCGGCCATCTCGCTCAAGCTCGCCACCGGGGTGTGAGCAAGGGGCGCAACCAAGAGAGCGGTAATCTTTTTTATACCAGGGGTGCGGTGCAATGCCCCTGGTGGACATGTAGCGCCATACCTCAGCTTCGGTGAAGGTCAGAATGGGGTTTATCTTGATGAGTCCCCCTTTCTCTTCGACTTCCTGATAATCTACCCTGGTCCTGCCCTCGGTGTTCCGTAATCCAGTTATCCAGGCATCCAGGTGGCTGACCGCCACTTTGGTCGGGTCTACTTTGAGCAGGCGGCAGCATTCGTCCGGGTCTACCTGGTAAATGTCCAGATTGGATTGCCTTTTCACTTGAGACGCTTTCTGAATAAACTCTTTGCTTGGTAGCAGTTCTACCTTGATAGAATCATCCCTAAGAACATCGGGGATATTATCTGCCACCATATATACCGTTATTCCTAGATTCATCTTCCGGTTCATGCGCTTGAGGTAGGTAAAGGTTTCCTTCGGTTTATACGGCGTCATCACGGCAAAAACCTTAATATTGGGGTCTACTTCTCTGGCCAAATGAACTGTAACCATGCTATCCTTACCAAAAGAGCAAGCGACGGCGATGCTGGGGTATTTCTCGATTGACTCAGCAATCAACTCCTTGGCGTGGGTTACTTTTTCCTCCATCGTGTAGGCTACTTTTGTTACCAACTTTTCACTCCTCCTTATATTTTTCAAATGACCGGCTGCTTACACTTTTTAGTCTCAAGCATAAAAGTTACCGCTGGCCCAGAACTTATGCCGCTCTGCCGGCGTCTCAATCGCCTCCAGCCCCAGCGGTTTTACCACCTCGTCGAGGTACTTACTAATCCCCGAACGAATAATCGTGGCGCCCACCCTTTCTCTTCCGGTGGCTTTGGCTTGATACCACTCCATCGTCTTACCAATCAGCGCCAGACCCTCCTCGTTACCGATAAACTGAGCGACTTCATAGGCATAGATGGGGTGCTTCCCGTGTTTGCCCCCCACCCGCGCCAGCCATCCCTTCCTACCGGCTACCATGGCGTCTACCGGGCAAACTTTAATGCAGTCGCCACAGTAGTTACATTTACTGGTATCCCTCAGTGGCAGGTTATTCACCAGGGTCAACGCCTTTTCTTCACAGGTGGACACACATAGCCCGCAAGCATTACATAGCTCTGCTTCCAGCTTAGGCTCGACGATTCCCTGGAAGCCGAGGTCCATCTCCCTGGTTCGGGCACAATCGATGGGACACCCGGAGAAGGAAATCTTGAACTTGTGGTGCCGCGTAGGAGTACCGAAGTAGTGGCGGTCAACCTCGCGGCACATTGCCTGGGTGTCCATCAGACCATTGGGGTTCCAGGTGCAACCGGCACAGGCGGTGGGGACTCTGATACGAGGGCCACAGGAGGCGAGTGACCACCCCCCTTCTTTCAGGTCGTTAGCCAGGGCATTGAGGTTTTCGTAGTTAACATAGGGGACTTCTATCGACTGGCGGAAAGAGTTATGGATTTCACCCCGTCCGTATCTTTCGGCCAGTTCCGCCGCTAGCCTCAGTTGCTGCGATGTAACTTTACCACCGGGGCAATGCAGCCTTACCGTAAAGAGATTCTTCTGGGTTTGCAGAATAAAACCACCGCTTTTCAACTCAGCGGCATCAAAGTTTACCGGTTGGCTTCCCGTGTTTTCTCGTTTATCCATTTTATTTCTCCATCATATCGTCCCTAGCTAGAGAGCCGGCACGACTATTGTTGACTCATTTGATTTTGTTAGTATACAATGTTCACGCAGACTTGTCAATCCCCAGTTTTAGAGGTCGTTTTCTCTTCCCTCTCCCCTTCTAAAGGGAAGGGGATAAAGGGTGAGAGGTTGTAAAACGACCTTAGTTTTAGAGATTATTTGTTACCTTATCACGCTGTCCTCCTTTCCTCCAAAAAGCACCGAAGGAGTAACTTGCTTCGCTTGGAATTTTTCCACCCCCCTGAATTAGCTGGTGGTAGAGTTTAAGATGGGCTTGGACTCTCTTAAACTTTGCTCTCCCCCGTAATGGGAGCTTAGCTATGGGGCATCGAAGAGGGGCATCAGCCCCTCGTTCGCTATTTACCCATCTCCTGAAAGGGGGATTAAGGGGGTGAGGTTACTAATCGTAATTTAGATAGCCCTTGGCTTTATCCTGAGCGGTAGGCCGGCCACCATCAGGTAGACCTCATCCGCCCGCTCCGCCAGAAGCTGGTTAGCCTTACCCAGCAGGTCACGATAAAGCCGTCCCACTTTGTCGGTTGGTACGAGACCCAGGCCAACCTCGTTGGTGACGATAATAAAGCAGGCATTAACCTGCTTGATGCACTCGGCTAGCTCACCTATCTCGCTGATGACCTCTTTCTCCACCAGAGAGGCATCAAATGGCTCACCGGTTTGGTCAAGATACCGGCTGAAGACATTGCCAACCAGCAGGGTAATGCAATCCACGATGACTACCTGAGCTGGCCCAATCCCTTGCCGGATGTGCTGACCGACATGGCCAGTGACCTCAAGCGTGCTCCATGCGGGCGGTCTGGACTGCCGGTGCTTCTCAATGCGATGGCGCATTTCTTCATCGCCAGCCGTGGCGGTGGCCACAAAAAGCACCCTTTTCCCTGAGCTTCGGGCTAGCTCTTGAGCGAGATGGCTCTTGCCGCTACGGGCACCGCCGGTGATGAGAATGTTTTTCAACTCTCCCCCTTTATCCCCCTCCCTTCGTAAGGGAGGGGGAAGATTATGTTTGAGAGGGCTTTGCCCTCTCAAACATTCCGTTCCGATAAAGTGTGTCTAAGCGGAGCCAAGCCACTCCCTTACTCCTACACCCCTTTCCCTTGCTAAAAAGGGCAGGGTAAAGGTCACTGAACGACCGCTAACTATGGCTGGCTAGAAGATAGGTGGTAATCCGTTAATGAACCCATCCGGGGCCAGTCTTCCCGCCGATACCACCATTTTCAAGGCGTCATCAACCGGTATATTTGTCCGGGTAACCTGCTCTTCGCTCATTATCTCAAGGAAGCCCGATGTCGGAATGGGGGACTGCGGTATGAAGACATTGAGTAGCTTTTTGCCCGACGGGCTGGATATTTCATTGGTAATGAAGCCTATCGACTGCATACCCTTAATAGGAAACTCGACGAGCACAACCTGCATAAAAACACTCTTATCGGGCGACGATAAGCTTACTAATATCTGTTTGATGCCGGCATAGAGTGGTCGAACCAGGGGCACCATGGCTAACAGGGACTCACCGTAACGAATCAGCCTGCGCCCGATGAAGTTACTGGCGATAACTCCGGCCAGGTAGATTAATACTATCGTTAGGACGAGGCCGACGCCGGGAATATTGCGTCCCGATAGATACTGGATTGATGGTTGTAAAATGTCGTCAATAGTATTGAATATCCAGATAAGTATCAGAACGGTAGCGCCGAGGGGCAGCGTAATGAGCAGGCCAGCGATAAATTGGGTTCTTAATTTCTTGACCAGCCAACCGCTACCGGTTCGGCGATGACCTTCCATACGTATCCAACCTCCTTCTGCCTTATGGGTTCTGTTTGCATTTGGTTGGTCTGTCATTACGGTGAGCCGAAGCCCTGAGCATAGCGAAGGGGAAGCGAAGCAATCTCGAAATGTGTTGGGCAGAGATTGCCACGGGGTCTAACGACCCCTCGCAATGACAACTATTTCACGACAGCAACCAAAACCGAATAGTACCGCCCTGTGTCTCTAATCAAAATATAGGATAACGATTGTCTCGTCAGTCTCGGTCGCTTAAAGATTACCGGGCATTAGCTGGGTTTACCCAGGATGAGCCCGAGGCGCTTTCTGACCTCCGCCACAGACCAGCCGCCAACCATTGTCGCTGAGACAATTTCCTCATTCCGCGATACCAGGTCGAAGGTCTCGCCACGGGTGCGGAAGATTTTGCCGGTGATGTCCTTAGCTTCATCACTGGCCAGATAGACGACTATCGGTGCTGCCAGTTCCGGCTCCCCGTAACCCAGGTCTAATGATGATGGTGCCGGTATTCCTTTCTGAAGAGCTTCCTGCCCGGTTCTTTCCAGCAGCTTTTCCTGGAACGGAATAGTCATCCTGGTCAGTCCCCTCGGCGCCACGGCGTTGACCGTAATTTTATATCTCGCCATCTCCAGAGCGAAGACATAGGTAAAACCCAGTACGGCGGCTTTGGCCGCAGCGTAGTTACTTTGGCCCATGTTAGGCTGCCAGGCAGCGACGGAACTGATGTTGATAATCCGCCCGCTCTCGCGTTCTGTCATGTGAAGAGCGGCAAACTTGGCGCAGGCAAAAGTACCCTTAAGATGAACGGCCATCACCGTGTCCCATTCTTCTTCAGTCATCCTCAAAACGGTGCGGTCTCTTAACACACCAGCATTGTTGACCAGTATGTCGAGGTGACCAAATCCGTCCACAGCCGACTGAATGATGCGCTGCGCCCCGGCCATCGTGGCCACGCTTTCGGTGCAGCCAATCGCCCTGCCGCCGGCGCTCTTTATCTCATCAACCACCCGGGCGACATCGCCAGCTACCGTCCCATTGACCACAACGCTGGCTCCCTCTTTGGCCAGACCCATCGCAAAAGCCCGCCCCAGACCCTTAGACGACCCAGTGACAACAGCTGTCTTTCCTTCCAGTAGCATTGCTAACCCCCCTTTTGTAACTTACCATCACGCGTTCAGGCTTGATAAGGTTGGCCGTATCTTAATATACCGAGACGAAGCTGTCAAGCAGAGAGCAATATGGAGATGGTTTAATAACTCCTCACCCTTTATCCCTCTCCCCTTACGAAGGGGAGAGGAAAGAGATTTAAGAGAGGGGGCGTAGCCCCCTCTCTTTTACTTAACTCCCCCTTGCCATCTGGAAGGGGGAGGGAGATGGGTTAGTAAACAATCTACAATATGCTATACTGATAACAATAATATTGCCGCTGCCGGTCATCTTTGGTTTAGTATCACAGGCAGCCCTTACCTGGCAAGAGGAGGATAGCATGACCAATGCGCCGTTTGCCGGAGTGCGGGTACTTGACCAGACACAGGTTTTAGCCGGGCCCTTTACCGGTCGCTTGCTCGGTGACCTTGGTGCGGATGTCATCAAGATTGAACAGCCACCCGCTGGAGAACCTTCCCGCCAGTTTGCCCCTTATTTCCTCGGTGGTGAGAGTGCCTACTTCCTGGCATTCAACAGCAATAAACGGGGCATAACACTGAATTTACAGCTTGCCGAGGGTCTTGAGGCATTCTATAAGCTGGTGGCCATCTCCGATGTGATTCTGGAAAACTTCCGCCCCTCTGTTCCGGTTCGGCTCAAGATAGACTACGATACCCTGAAAGCGATTAATCCCCACCTCATCTATTGTGCTATCTCCGGCTTTGGGCACGGTGCACCGAACCAGGAGCGTGCCGCCATGGACACGAATATTCAAGCCCTTAGCGGCGTGATGAGCATCATCGGGGAAGAGGGTCAACCTCCGGCCAATATGGGGTTCCCTGTCGGCGACCTGGCGGCGGCTTATGCCGCTCTGGCCGGCATCTCCGCGGCTCTTTTCGACCGGGAGCGCACCGGGAAAGGACGATTGGTTGATATCAGCCTCCTCGATACGATGGTCAGCCTGCAAGGATACATCGGTCAATTCTACCTGGTATCGGGAAAACAGCCGGGACGTCTTGGCTCGGGACACCCGACTAACGTTCCGGTTGGCGCCTTCCGTACCAGAGACGGCATCTATCTTCAGATTCAATGTGTGACTCAGGGCTTATTCCGCTCGCTGGCGACTATCATCGGTGAGATGGTGCCCGGGTTCCACAATTTGAGCACCGACGCCCGTTTTGCCACGCCTGCCGACCGTCTCAATCATCGCACCGAGCTGGAAGCGATTCTAAAGGACGCTTTTGCCACTCGAACGGCTGATGAGTGGATGGAAAAAATGGCAGATGCCATCGCCATCAGTCGCGTCAATACGATAGAGCAGGCTCTCCAGGAGCCATCCCTCATACAGCGACAGATGATAGTCGAGATTGACCATCCCAAAGCCGGAAAATTTCAAACACTGGGTAATCCAATCAAACTGGGGCAGGATGAGGTTCACCGTCCTCCACCACTACTGGGACAGCATAATGAGGAGATTCTCGGTGGCCTGCTGGGATATACCCCAGGGCAAATCGAAGCACTGCGAAAGCGTGGCGCTATCTGATTGCTGCTTCGGCAGCGGATAGTCAGGCAAGCGTTACATTCTGTTGACATGGTGGGGGTAGTATGATAGAGTTTTCTTCAGATGGCTTGGAAGATTGTCCGGCGCTAGGAAAGCAGCCGAAAGGGTGAGTGGCATTCAAAGGTAAGGAGGCCGAAAGATGCTAGTAAAGCGACTCAAATTATTGGTGGCACTGGGATTAGTTCTGGCCTTATTGCTGGCCGGTTGTGCTCAGGCGGCGCCGACGCCAATACCGACACCGACACCCACTCCCACTCCCACTCCTACTCCTACGCCCGCTCCCATTCCTACGCCCGCTCCGGCGCCAACACCAACCAAACCCTATGGGGAGTTGAGGTTAGCCATGAGTTCGCTGTACTCGGAGCGGTTTGACCCGACGGTCATGTCCAGGGGGCCCCGCTCAATGTATTTGAACCCCTATCTCGATCCCTTCATTGCCACGGGACAGAACGGTGAGCTTATTCCAGGGATTCTGGAAAAATGGGAGATGGCTCCTGATGCTAAATCCTGGACTTTGTCCGTCCGTAAAGGGGTCAAATTCCATAACGGCGATACCCTGACCGCTAAGGACATCAAGTTCAGCATCGAGCGGTACATGCTACCAACGGCGGCATATGCTACCATGGCCGCGTCTACTGAGCGTGTCGAGTTAATCGATGACTATACGGTTCGTGTTATCACTAAGGGCCCGCAGCCTTTCTACCATGGCTATCTGGAGCAAGTGGGCGGCGATGCCAACCAGGTGATACCGAAGGACTACTACGAGCGAGTTGGCGCTGAAGGCTTCCAGAAACAGCCGGTGGCAAGCGGTCCCTTCAAGTTCACCCGCCATGTGCCCGGGGATATGGTTGAATACGAGGCCATGGATAATCACTGGCGGAAGACTCCTGAATTCAAGAAGCTCTCCCTTATCCTGGTACCGGAGATGACGACGCGGGTGGCATTGCTCAAGACCGGGGCGGTAGATGGCACTGACATCGGCCTGGAAGAGACGGCTGACCTGGAAAGAGCCGGATTTAAGACGGTTGTCGGAGGGGCCAGCCAGACCCCGGTGATTAACATCATTGGCGCCTATGAGCCAGGTGCTGGACCAGTGGGCGATGTCCGGGTGAGGCAGGCACTTTCGCTGGCAATCAATCGTGATGAAATCGGGGCGACCTTCTTCTATGGCAAAGCCAGTCCGCCCTTGTTCAACCGTATTGGCCCGCTTTCCGGCGATGTCGATGCCGCGTACTGGATGAGCTACGCGGCCAAGATGTACCGCTATGACCTTAATGAGGCGAAGCGGTTGCTCAAAGAAGCCGGCTACCCGGATGGATTCAACATCAAGTTCTATAGTATGCCGGTCTCCGGCAGTCCTTTCTTGCCGGCGCTGGCCGAGATAATACAGGGCTACTGGCGCATGATTGGGGTCAAAGCTCAGATAATTGCCATCGATACCGCCCAGTTTTATACCTTCCGCAACCCGGTGAGGGTGCCCAATTCACCAGCAATTGGAACGGCGTCCACCTACCGCGATAGCGGCGACGGCCAACCTAATTCGGGGAAGGAGTTTTATAATGCCTACTATAGCATGGACCTCTTCGGTCAACTCAGCAAAGCCTTCCCCGAAGTAGACAAGCTTATCGATGCTAGCCAGAGTGAGATAGACGCCGGGAAGAGGAAGGAAATAAATGAGAAAATCATGAAAATAACCGCTGACACCTGGGTTCGGATAGGGATTGTCCGCGTCCCATCGATGTTCGGTGTGGGTCCCAAAGTCGACCTTGACGATTTGCCCCAGGGTATCAATACCCTGGCTAGTGTCGCTCACCTGTTCCGGCACCGGAAATAATAAGCCAGGGCGGGAGTAATAACAGCAAGCTTGAGAAAAGCAGCCGGATAGGCTGAGTAAAATACAAAGCGAGGAGGATAAATGAAGGTAGCAAAACGAATCAAAATGTTGGTGGCACTAGGATTAGCTCTAACCTTGTTGCTGGCCGGATGTGCTCAGGCGGCACCGACGCCAACACCCACTCCAACACCGACACCGACACCCACTCCAACACCAACACCGACACCAGTACCCAAACCCACTCCAACACCTGCGCCAACACTAACCGAGCCCTACGGTGAGCTGAGTTTCGCCCAGAGTTCGCTTTATGGGGAGAGGTTTGACCCGTCGAAGTTTACCTCTGCTCTTTTCAGAATGGTTTTAGCCCCTTACCTTGATACCATGATCATGTGTCCCGATAAGGGTGGGTATGGCCCGGGGGTTCTGGACAAATGGGAGGTGGCTGCTGACGGCCTATCCTGGACTTTGTACGTCCATAAAGGGATTAAGTTCCATAACGGTGACGACCTTACCGCTAAAGACGTCAAGTTCAGCCTGGAGCGATATATCGCCCCGGATGCGGCGTACGCCACTGTAGCCGCGGCGACGCAAAGTATCGAGCTTATTGATGACTATACCGTCCGCGTTTACACCAAAGGCAAGCAGCCCTTCTATCAAGAGCTTCTCAGCGAACTGGGGAGTGCGGCGGGGCCGGTGCTACCCAAGAACTACATAGAACAGCATACTGCAGACTATTTCCAGCTCCACCCGGTGGCAAGCGGTCCCTTCAAATTTGTCCGCCATGTCCCCGGGGATCTGATCGAATACGAGGCTCTAGACAAACACTGGCGCCAAGTACCTGCCTTTAAGAAACTGACAATGATGCTAATCCCCGAGGAGACCACCCGGGTGGCGATGCTCAGGACTGAGGCCGTAGATGCCATTGACGTCGGTCTGGAAGCGGCCATTGACCTGGAGCGGGCCGGCTTCAAGATAACCACGGGAGCCACCCAGGACCCCTTAATTCACTTAAATGGCGCTTTTGAACCGGGAGCTGGCCCCATTGGTGATGTCAGAGTACGGCAGGCGCTGAGCCTGGCAATCAATCGTGATGAAATCAGCAAATCATTCTTCTATGGCAAATCCGGCCCGCCCAAGATAAACAGCATTGGCCCACTTTCCGGGGATATCGATGTTGCTTACTGGACGAACTACTCGACCAAACTCTACCGCTATGACATCGAGGAGGCGAAGCGGCTGCTCAAGGAGGCCGGCTATCCCAACGGCTTCAGCATCAAGTTCTGGAGTATGCCCATCTCCGGCAGTCCCTTTTTACCCAAACTATCTGAGGTGATACAGGGCTACTGGCTAGCGATAGGCGTCAAAGCCCAGCTAATTCCCATTGATACCGGGACCTTTTACACCTTCCGTAACCCGGTGAGGGTGCCTGGTTCACAGGTGATTGGACAGGCGTCCATCTACCGCTCCAGCAACGGCGATGGTCAAATCAATACGGGAAAGCAGTTGTATAATCCTTACTACAGCACGGACTTACATGGTCTCCTTGGCAAATCCCTGCCGGAGGTAGACCAGTTGCTCGCTGCCAGCCAGAGTGAGACAGACGATGGCAAAAGAAAGGAAATCGTTGAGAAAATCATGAAACTAACCGCTGATACCTATGTCCGGATACCGATTGCGACCATCCCATCGACATCTGCAATGGGGCCCCGGGTAGATTTTGACTATCCCACCGGTTTCGCGTCACTGGCCCAGGTAGCTCACCTTATGAAGCACCGGAAATAATAAGCCGTAAGCGTATATCTAGCAGGGGGATAAAGATGGACAAAGAGCGAGCGCCACTGTCACCCTATCGGGTTCTTGATTTGACTGATGCCAGTGGTGTATTTTGCACTAAAGTGC
>JAENIS010000006.1 GCA_016844285.1 Dehalococcoidales bacterium | reverse complement strand
GTCCACAGCTCCTCGGCGAGATGAGGCGCCGTCGGTGCCAGCAAAAGAATGAGGCTTTCGATAGTTGTCTTCCAGTCTGCTGGACTGACCTGGCCGGACTCTTTGACCCGGCTCAGGTAGTTGGTCAGCTCCATCAGCGCCGCAATCATGGTATTGAACTGCAATCTCTCCATGTCGCTGGTCACCTTGCGAATGGTCTGGTGAGTAAGTCGCTCCAGCTCGATATGAGCCTTGGCCGAGCTAGAGGCATCAACCTGTTTGGACTGGTATTCTTCCAGCACCAGGTTCCAGACCCGGTTGAGCCAGCGGCTGATGCCACTGAGGCCACTATCGTTCCACTCACCACCCTGCTCCCACGGGCCGACAAACATCAGGTAGGTACGCACCGCATCGGCGCCAAGCTCGGAGACGTAGTCGTCGGGAGTGATGACGTTCCCCCGCGATTTGCTCATCTTGTGATGTTCAGCCACAATCGTCCCCTGGTTAAAGAGTCGCGTAAAGGGTTCATCGAAATCAACCAGTCCCATATCCCGGATGGCCTTAAGGAAGAAACGGGCATAGAAAAGGTGCATCACAGCGTGCTCAGCACCACCAGTGTAGAGGTCGACCGGCAGCCAGTATTTGGCCTTCTCCGGGGTAAAGGGAGCGTCATTCGAGTGAGGGCTGGCATAACGCAGGAAATACCAGGACGAGCACATAAAGGTATCCATCGTGTCCGTCTCACGCTTGGCCGGGCCGCCACAGCGTGGGCAGGTAGTATTCACGAAATTCTCGACATACTTGAGAGGTGATTCACCGGTGGGTCGGAACTCGGCATTTTCCGGTAAGAGGACGGGTAAATCTTTCTCAGACACGGGGACAACACCACAGTCAGGACAGTAAACGATGGGTATCGGCGCCCCCCAGTAGCGCTGACGTGAGATAAGCCAATCGCGGAGTCGATAGCTGACGGTCGGCCCGCCATAGCCCTTCTCTTTCATAAAATCACCGACCGCCGCGATTCCTTGTTGGTTGGGTAGCCCGTTAAACTGCCCGGAGTTAACGATATTGCCCGGCTCAATGTAGGCTTCTTTTAGCTTCTCTCCCTGCCAACCGGGTGGGGAAATGACCACTCTAATCGGCAGTCCATATCTTTTGGCAAAGGCAAAGTCACGGTCATCATGTGCCGGGACGCCCATGACCGCCCCGGTGCCGTAGCTCGACAGCACATAGTCGGCAATCCAGATGGGCACCTTTTCCCCATTCAGCCGGTTGGTCACGTAAGCTCCAATGAAGACACCATCCTTTTCCTTCTCCGTGGACAGCCGCTCTATCTCCGTCTGGCGTCTTGAGCGCTCGATATAGGCCTCAACCTCAGCCTTTCTGTCTGGCGTGGTCAATCTGGCTACCAGCGGGTGCTCCGGAGCCAGCACCATGAAGGTAACGCCGAAGATAGTATCAGGACGGGTGGTAAAGACGCGAATCTCCTTTTCCTCAACCCCGGGATGGTCAAGAGCGAAGCTAATATCAGCACCCGTACTCTTACCCACCCAGTTGCGCTGCATTATCTTGATGCGCTCCGGCCAGTCAAGACCGTCATGCTGCATCAGTTCATCGGCATACCTGGTAATACGGAAGAACCACTGCTCCAGGTCGCGGCGGGCGACTGGCGTCTCACAACGCTCACACTGTCCATTGACCACCTGCTCATTGGCCAGCACCGTCTGGCAGTGGGAGCACCAGTTCACCGGAGCCCTGGCCCGATAAGCCAGCCCGTGCTGGTAGAGCTTCAAAAAGAACCACTGCGTCCAGCGATAATATTCGGGGATGCAGGTAATCACCTCCCGGCTCCAATCATAAATGGCCCCCATACTCTTGAGCTGACGGCGCATGTTTTCGATATTCTGCATCGTCCAGACAGAGGGGTGGATACCCCGCTTGATGGCGGCATTCTCGGCGGGCAGGCCAAAGGCATCAAAGCCCATAGGGTGAAGCACATTATAGCCCTGCATCCGCTTGAAGCGGGCATGAACATCGGCGGGGGCCATGGCATACCAGTGCCCGATGTGAAGGTCTCCGGAGGTATAGGGGAACATGGTCAGGGCATACCACTTGGGTCTGGAGCTATCCTCAGTAACTTCATAGAGCCGGTCTTCAGCCCATTTTTGCTGCCACTTCTTCTCTATTTCCTGGGGGTTATAGACAATTCTCATTCATTTCTCCTCTTAACATAAAAGGATAAATAAAAGCTGGCCGCTTGTCAAAGGTAAAATACGGGAACCAGTACAGAGTCTTGACTTATCTGATGCCAGTCTCTATACTTCTCAGCGGGAGAATGGTCGAAGGTAAATCCCGGTTGATACTTGAGGTCAATTGGGACAACATCGCCATAAATATTGAGGGGAGGTATATTACAAAATGGCCTACCAGGTGATTCTTTATGAGAAAGCGGATAGAATCGCGCGGATTACTTTGAATCGGCCGGAGAAGCTCAATGCACTCAGTACTCAACTCAGATACGAGGTTGTCGATGCCGTAAGGGATGCCCGGCAAGATGAGGATATCAGCGTTATTGTTATCAAAGGGGCAGGACGCGCCTTTTCCTCGGGCTATGACATCGCTCCCACGAAAGAGAGAATAGAGTATCTGAGTAAAAGAAAAGGTATCCGCCATGACATTGAGACGATGATGACCGGTATCGTTGACGTGTGGAATACACTATGGAACTGTCCTAAGCTTGTCATCTGCCAGGTTCACGGCTACTGTCTTGCGGGCGGTACTGACTTCGCTCTGCACACTGATATGATAATCTGTGCTGAGGATGCCCAATTTGGTTTTCCGGCAGCAAGGGCAATGGGAACACTGCCAACTCATATGTGGACCTACAGTGTTGGACCTCAGTGGGCAAAGTACATGGTAGCGACGGGCAACTCAATAGACGGGAAGACTGCGGAACGAATCGGCTTGGTGTTGAAAGCAGTCCCGGCAGACAAGCTCGAGGAAGAAGTAAACACCCTGGCCGAGACTTTATCGAGAATTCCGCTGGGGCTCCTCATTACCCACAAGAGGATTGTGAATATCGCCGTGGAACTGATGGGACGCGGTCTTTTACAGCAACTTGCCGCTGAAGGGGATGCGATTGGCCACACGGACCCGATAGTTACCGAGTTTAACGAGATGGCAGCGGCCAAGGGATTAAAGGCGGCTTTAGATTGGAGAGACGGCCAGTTCGGCGACTATCGGACGTCGGCATCAGCCAAGAAAGCCAGGCAGCAGGGGGGGAAGGTTTAGTTTCCTTACAGCATGGAGCCATTTTCTATCTCTCCAACGTGGTTCCAGTGATACGCCCGTATGCCGGGTATGCCAAGCACCGGAAACAATATAGCGTAGAAACGATAAGGCACACCATCTTGGTGTGCCTTATCGCTATCAGCTTTATGCGGTGGTCGCTGAGGCTATTTCTTGTTGGCGATGCACAGGTCGAGGAACTCCTCCAGCTTCTTATTCATCTCGATAGTACCAGCTTCGCTGGAGAAAAATTCCCTCCCTTCCAGGTCAAGGGTGGGAATACCAAGCTCCTCGTTTAACCGTTGGGCAGTAATCCGCTTCAGGTTTTTGGTGGTGACGCAGCCGACCTGAAGAAAATCGACCACGGCATCTACCTTTAGCTCCCGGCATACTTTAACCAGGGGGTCAACCCACGTTTCCGATGTGCCTCCCCAGGTGTTGGCATTCCAGTGGGTCATTCTGAGTAATTCTTCCAGTGGTGTCAGTCTCTTACCATAAAGATTATCACCGTAGTCACTGCGTATCACACCATAGGAAGGAGCCGCCACACCATAGTGAAACCATACCATACTGACACCCTTTTTCGTCATCAGGTCAAAGGTGCTCCTTCCGTAAGGACCGGTGGCCAGCCAGGCAATGCGCAGTTTCTCCTCAGGCACACCGCCAATCCCTTTTTCGGCTCGCTCGAACAGCTCATCGTGGTACATCTTGACGTATTCCATGGCCTTAGCGGGATTACTGTTGCCACCGGGCGCTTGCGCCAGGCGGAAACAATCCTGTGGTGACAGGGGACAGGGTACCTTCTTCCTCAGTTCGTAGGTTTCATAATAGTAGTCCGCCGCCTTCTGGTCTAGCTCCAGCCGCTCGATGAGTTTCTCCTCGTTGTACTTGATACCGGGTATGCTCTTTTCTGCAAACTCGATTATCTCCTCAAGCTGTTCGGCTCCATAGTGGAGATTCTCGTAATCATTGCTATTCAACCTCGCCAGCTCAAAGAACAGAACACCGGCAAATTTAGCGGCAGCCATGGCTGACCATCTTTCCGGGTCGCAGGGGATACGTGAGGCAACTACCATTCTGGGTATGGGCACCTCACCACTGAGAAACAGGCCGAGAGCGGTCATGGTGCGGTCACAGGTGTGCTCGGGAAAGCCCATCTTACTGACGGCCAGGTCATAGTATCGTTGCGGGTCTCTTACCCGGTCGCCCCAGCCAATATAGCCATGAGGTTCAAAGCCCATGGAGCGGGCCAATGGGCCACGCAAGACAGCGAAGGGCTTGCCTTCCTTCCAGGCCTCGTTGATATGCAACATGTTTTCTAGCTGTACCTCGTACATCAACTTGTTACTTTTCAGGTAGTCAGCACGGGGATTCTGCTCGATATTCCTGAGTCTTCTTTGCAGGTTCTGAATCTGCTCATCAATAAACATCTTTTCCTCCCTTTCCGTTGTCTTGCACTGATAATACCGGCTTAAATCTTCTTACCCAATACCTCTGCGTTAAACAGCTACCTGTATCATTTCGAGAAAGGCACCGGCCCTGGTGCGCAGCTGCTCGACGCTGCCAACATCATAGCCACGGGCAATCCGTACAAAGGGGATATTACTCCGTGCCATTTCCCGGACAACGAGGGGTGAGCGCCAGTTCCGCGGCGGCGAAAACTCCTCGAAAAGTTCGATAACACCATCTATCCGGTACTCTCTTACCCAGGCAATCATTTGCTCAATCTGCTCTTCCCAGTTGAAGGCGGTGGAGTCCGCCGGACGCCAGCAAAGACGGCGGGATATGGCGGCAATCGGGTCCTTGGCATAGACATCAACCAGTTGATGGAACCAGCGGCTGCCCGTATCCAGGTCATCCATGGCGATCAGACACCCCTCGCCCTCAATTATCTGGAGGAACTGGGGGTTGTCCAGCAGGTCCGATGTTACCAGGATACGAGGCTCATCGGGCTTATGGTCGACTTCTCTTTGCTGCAAATAGGGCATTAGCGCCGTTAACTCGGCGTTAAACTCTACCTTGTCCATGACCATACAGGCGGTGGTGATGCCCAGAATTTCGGCACCGGTGAGGGGAGGCACCGGGCGCTTGCGTAGCTGGTAAAGGCAGATAAGAAGCTCGCGTGTCTGGTTATACACTGCGATGGCCTCGCGCAGCTTTGCCTCAGTGATTTTCACCTTGCCCAGCTCTTCCAGTCCTGCGGCCATGCGGGAAATCTCGCGGGCAAAATATCTTTCGGTAATCTCACTCCGATTCTTGGGGGTAGTGTAGATGACGGCATAGGGCGGATGGTTGACGTAGCGCCAGACGTCAAACAGACGCCGTCGGTCATCATCCCAATCTGAAATCATGATTCCATCCAGGAACTTGAGGTCACCCCGCAGCAATGCTTCCAGAGTGTGCGTGCAATAGCGGCAGGAATCGAGGTCACGATGGACGGAGGCGAGTGAAAGGTTAGGGTCCCAGGTGCCAGTGACACGCCAGGGGTGCATACCAGCCGCGTAGACCACCTCTTCCGGGGCATATTGGCAGAGCAGGCCGATGACTTTCTTGCCTTTCTCTTTGGCCTTCAAAGCGTGCTGTTTTCGGGATTCCGGACTATTGCCTTGTACCAGGGCACTAAGCCTTTTTTCCTGGGCAATGTTCTTTGGCATGAATCCTTTCCTCCTTCTCAATAGCTTCTCGTGCGTCCTAAACAGCGACCTCCGCCGTTTCGAGAAACGCCTCTAGTTTATTCTAGAAGGCTGGATTCTCAATTGTCAAGTAAACTGGTTTGAGATTGTTGAACAACCTATCCCCTGACCCCTTCCCTTGATAAGGGAAGGGGTCAGGGGATAGGTTGCGAAACGACCTCCAGGTTTGACATCATCTGCAGGCCGATATAAGATTAAGTTAGCAAAGGATAGACAGGTTAAACATCAGGAGGTAAAAATGGCTGACAAGAAGGTGCTTATCTATAGTACCCCCACCTGACCATGGTGCCACCGGGTGAAAGAGTATCTTTCACGAAAAGGCATTCCCTATACTGAGTACGATGTCTCTCAGGATAAAGAGAAATTGACGGAGATGGTACAAAAGTCGAAACAGATGGGCGTACCGGTAATTGCGATTGACGACAATATTGTGATTGGTTTCAATCAACCACAGATTGATAAGCTGTTAGCAGCATAATCCGGTCGGGGGCAAGCCGTATGTACGACTTGATGATAATCGGCGCGGGTCCCGCCGGGCTGGCGGCGGCGGTTTATGCCGCCCGCAAGCGGCTCAACACATTGCTGATAAGCGTTGACATTGGCGGGCAGGTAAATAGAACCATGGGTGTTGAGAACTACCTTGGCTATCAGTTTATCGAGGGGCCGGAGCTTATCAGCAAGTTTCATAGCCAGGTGAGCCAGTTTCCGATTGACCAGAGGGTTGGCCATAAGGTTGCCCGGCTGGTGAAGAGCAGAGATGGGTTTGAAGCCACCGCGGAGACGGGTGAGCAATATCAATCCAGGGCGGTAATTCTGGCCACGGGGAAGAGGCCGCGGCAGCTTAACGTGCCCGGGGAGGAGGCGTTCAGTGGGAAGGGAGTGACCTATTGTGCCATTTGTGATGGGCCTGTCTTCTCCGGTCAGAGAGTGGCCGTTGTCGGCGGCGGTAACTCGGCACTGGAGGCTGCTCTGGACATGGTAAAAATTGCCGAGTACGTCTACCTGGTTTCGCTGACCCCTTTAAGTGGTGATGCGATTCTTATTGAGAAGCTAAGAGCTGCCAGGAATGTCAGCATCCTTGCCGAGTATCAGATGGAGAAAATCGAAGGGCAAGATTTTGTTGACGCTATTGTCATCAAAGAGTTGAAGAGTGACCAGACTAAGCGCCTGGCCGTGGGCGGAGTCTTCGTTGAAATCGGCCTGGTGCCTAATTCGGAACCGGTAACCGGGGTTGTTCAACTCAACCAGCAGGGAGAAGTGCCGGTTAACTGCTCCTGCGAAACTGTCATTCCCGGGCTCTTCGCTGCCGGGGATGTGACTGACCTTCCCGAGAAGCAAATTGTCATTGCTGCCGGCGAGGGTGCCAAGGCGGCTCTTCAGGCTCACCGCTACCTGCAACGGCTGGCAGCATAACCTTGGCGATACGAGTATGCTGGTGTCTTATCTGGTTAATTGTTAATTACTGAAGCAATGACTGCTTCAGGACAGATTATCTCTTACGGACGACCTCACCCACTTAATCCCACTCTCTAGAACCTCTCCCCCCTTCCCTTAGCAGGGGAAGAGGGTCAGGGGGGTAGGTTGCTAAACAATCTCCAATAATTAGCTAAGTGCCGAGCTTTGCACCTGCCATGTGAGAAGATGGGACTGGTAAGGGGGCAGGTCAACATACAGTCCCCGGCGACTTAGCTCACCGGTGTCTCGGATGTAGGTCGTGCCGCTAAGCTCATCCCGGAAGACAACCTGCTCCATGGCTTCCTCCAGTAAGGGCAGCTTTAGCCAGCCTTGCGCCGGATTGGGCGAATAGTTGACGGCGATTAGTTTTAGCTGTTGGCCATGGCGCCAGAGCCAGGTTAACAGGTTATGGTGACTTTCGTTGCCGTCCCAGGCCGTGCTTGTGTCAATCGGTGACCATCGCCCATCATGGAAAACGGATTCGTTGGCGATTGCCAGAAGGCGGCCGTAGAATTTGACGATTCCGGCATCGGTAGCCTCTTCCGGCGGGCGCACCAGTTGCACGGGCAGGCGAAGACGCCGGCCTTCAAACTGTCCGTCATGAAAAAGACGAAGACCGGGGATGGTGGCCAGAATGACGGCGGCGGCGAGGGAACGCTCGCGGCCAAAGGCAGTCACGGCACGAAGCTCATCGTGATTCTCGATGAAGCGCCCCGAATGCCGTTGGTAAGAGCAATCGGCAGTAAGATGAACGCGGACGTCGGTGGCGGTAGAGAAGCGCAGATGGTCGTAGAGTACCTTGTCCTTGGTAAAGTCGAAGCCTATCTGTTGCAACTTGCTCTCATAGCCCCAGTAGACCTCAGCCAGGAAAAGAAAGTCAGGGTGTCGCTGTTTCACGGTGGCAATAGCTTCCGTCCAGAACTCCGTCTCCGGTCGGAGGTATCTTCTTAAGGTCTCCCCCCATGTCCGTTCGAATACCTCATTTAGCACCAGCATTGCCATGTCGCAGCGTACGCCGTCAGCAATCTCGGCGATATGGAGTAGCTGGCTGGTTATGGCTTCCCGCAGTGCTGGTGAGTATATGTTGGTCTGAGCCGTATCAGACCACGGAGGGAAGTTCGGGTCCCGGCCGTGGGCAAGATGGATGCCTCTCCCTGGGGAAAAGAACCAGTCAGGGTGGGTGCGAACATCCGTCCCCGTTCCCGCAACGAACCACTCCGGGTGAGAGCGTGTCCACGGGTGGTCGAGCGCCAGGTGATTGGGCACAAAGTCCACAATGAGTCCCATCCCCAGGCGGTTAAGCTGCGATTTTACGGCAGCAAGCTCCTCTTGCTTGCCGAGAGCAGGGTCAAGACGGTAGTCATTGATGGCGTAGGGAGAGCCAGCCACGTCCTCATCGCTCCAGCCGGGGAGAACCCGGTCAAACTCCCGGCGTAAATCCTGGCTGAGTAATGCCTCCCGCCGGGCCGCCGGGCTGCGTTGCCAGACTCCCATCAGCCAGACCAGGTCGAAGCCTTTGTCCCTCAGAAGCTGCCACTCTTTAGCGGGAATACTGGCCAGAGTAACCTCTCGCCGGTACCGGGCCGAGAGCCGCCGGACCAACAGGCGGGCGTTAATTTCGTAGAGATGGGGATAAGGACGTAAGCTCATTACCTTCGAAAGTGTCATATAATCTTAATATTATTGTAGCAGGAGTGGGGAGGTGCCGCCAAGCGGGTTTTGCTTGCACCCCGTCATTGCGAGACCATACGCCGCAGGCGAAGGCGAAGCAATCTGGGTGGAGGGCTTTGCCTGCCCAGATTGCCACGTCGCTGCGCTCCAATGACAAATATTGTAATACAGCAGCCAAAACCGAATAGTGCCGCCAAATGGGATGGTAGAGCTTGGGCACAAAAATTGCTGTCACGATAGCTCCTGTGCTATGTTATTAGCGGAGAATCTATGGTGCAACTGACATTCTACGGTGGCATCAATGAAATTGGTGGCAACAAGATACTCCTTGAGGAAGGTGAGCGGAGGCTGCTCCTTGATTTTGGCTTTCCTTACAAGCAGCACCGGCTGTTCTATGAAGAGTATCTCAAACCACGTAGTGGTGCCGGCTTGCTTGACCCCCTGGCGATGGGCTTATTGCCACCCATCGAGGGGCTTTATCGCCGTGACCTGGTCACGCCCGGTCTCTGGCCGCAGTTTCGGGATAGTCCGGGTTATCGTGAGATTGAGCAGGTGGATGGCGTGCTGCTGACCCATGCTCACCTTGACCATTCCGGGCATATCTCCTTCCTGAGAGGTGATATCTCAATCTACACCACGGCGGTGACGGCCTTTATGGTGAAGGCGATGCAGGACTCAGGAAAATCCGACTTCGAGCAGCAGGTCTGCTATTTTAATCCCATGGTATATGAATGTCCCCACGGTTGGCAACAGGTGGCATGTCTTAGTGGCGATGCTCCCAAACAGCAGCGCCAGTTCTGCCTCGCCGATATTGAGCCGGAAAAGATGACCCCCGAAGCACACCAATTCTGGAACCGGGGTTTTTGGGAGAAAACGCCAAGACAAAAGGAGTTTGTCTCGTCTCCTTTATCCAGTCACCGGGGCTGTACTTTCAACCTGCGCTGTTTGCCGGTAGACCACTCTGTTCCCGGTGCCTGCGCCTGGGGTATCGAAACTGCCTCCGGCTGGATTGTCTATAGTGGCGATTTGCGGCAGCATGGCAAACGTGGCGAGCTTACCCAGAGGTTTGTCGCTGAGGCCCGCCGCTTGCAGCCGAGAGTGCTGATATTGGAGGGCACTAATGTTGAGCGTGGGACGAATGTTACCGAGCGTGAGGTGTATGAGAAAGGGCTTAAGTCCATTGCCGGCGCCAGTGGCCTGGTCATCGCCGATTTCTCAGCGAGAGATGTCGACCGCCTGCTCACCTTCTTGCAGATTGCCCGGGATACCGGCCGTAAGCTGGTCATTCTGCCCAAGGATGCTTACCTCTTAAAGACGATGCGCCTCCTGGAGCCGGCCACCCCCGATATTGCCGGGGAAGATAGCCTGGTCATTTACCAGGATACCGTGGCTGGCAAATATCCCGCCTTATGGCTGCGGAATCTGTGTCAGGAATACAGCAGTAAGATTGTTCTGGCCGGGGATATAAGCTCGGCCCAGGACAAGTTCATCCTTTGCTTTAGCTTCTTTGACCTGAACGAGCTGCCCAGTATTAAGCCCGGGGCGGGCAGTCTCTATGTTTATAGCTCCAGCGAGCCTCACAGCGAGGAGCAAGAGATTGATTTTAGGCGACTGCATCAATGGCTCCAGCGCTTTGGCTTGAGAGGGGTTGGCCTTCCGGTGGAGAGAAACGGGCAGTGGCAGGTGCCCGAGGACGAAAGGGGGCTACACGCTTCCGGGCATGCCTGTGGCACTGACCTGCTGGCGATTGCCAGCGAGATAAATCCCCGGATTCTTATCCCCGTCCATAGCGAACATCCTGGCTTTTATCTTGAACACTTGAGCGGTAGCGGGACTAAGGTCATACTGCCCGCCTGGGGGCAAACCATCGAAGTCTAATCTTAAAGGGGTTCAGTGAGCATGGTTGAAAATAAAGAGATGAGTCAGCCGCGGAGTGGAGTCAGCCCCTTAACTTTCCTGAAGAGGCACCCGTTGGAGAGCGCCCTCGCTATCGTGCTGGTCATCATGGTGGCTGAGGTCGTCGGCGGTATCCTGAGTAACAGTCTGGCGCTACTGAGTGATGCCGGGCATATGCTGGTTGATGCTCTCGCCCTGGGGCTGAGCCTTTTTGCCATGTCTATTGCCAGGAGGCCGGCAACACTGAGCAAAACCTATGGCTACCATCGTGTGGAAATTATCGCCGCCATGGCTAATGGGACTACCCTGCTGCTGCTTGCCGCCTGGATTTTCTATGAAGCCTATCAAAGATTCCTGGAGCCGCCGGTGGTACGGGCACCACTGATGTTAGTCGTGGCTACCATCGGGTTGGTGGCTAATCTGGCGGGAATGGTCTTATTGAGGGAAGGAAGCCACAAGAGCCTGAATATAAAGGCGGCTTTCTGGCATATCATTGGTGACGCGGTATCTTCGGTGGGGGTGATTGCGGCCGGTGTCATCATTGCCTTCACCGGCTGGCGTGTCATTGACCCTATCGTGGCGGTTCTTATCGGCGTCATTATTGTTTGGGGAGCGGTGCGGCTGGTTAAAGAATCGCTGACGATTCTCCTTGAGGCCGTCCCCGAGCATATTCACATCGATAAGGTTATCGAGACGATAAAGAGCGTTACCGGCGTGGATGATGTGCATGATATTCACATCTGGACAATAACCTCAGGGGTGCATTTCCTTAGTGCCCATTTGCTGGTACGGGACCGGGCGGTGAGCACGTGTGCCGAAGTTGTCGAGGCGGTCAATAAGCAGCTTGCCGAGCATTTCCAGATAACCCATACCACGCTGCAATTCGAATGTGAAAACTGTCCTACCGGCCTGGTTTGTGATATCAATCAGCTAAGAGACCGGGGTGGAGAGGCTCCGATGCCACATACCCATTGAGTGAGGCGGTTTAGTAGCCTATCCTCCTGTCTTGCCGCCACTCATAGTCGCTCGAGGACGTTGACCACCTGGTAGAAATCGGTAAAAGGCACGCACTCAAGATGGGCTTGCTGACAACTGCTGAGCAGATTACTGGTGGCGAAGATGTAATGGCACCGTCTTGCCGGCGCAAAGTCGGAAGTGCCGTTCCCCATGTAGATGATACGGTAGCCCTCCCCGAGAAATGAATTGGTGTGTGCCTCTTTGAAGTCACTGTCGAGTTGATTCCCGTCAGGTCCGATATACTGCACCCTGATGCCGCCGGGGGAGAACTCAGTGCGTGCTGCCAGTACCTCAATGTCTCCCAGGCCGATATCTGTCAAAATCGTCTCAATGTAGAAATCCAGGCCATTGCTGACGATGACCAGGCGGAAGCCCTTGCGGCGGCAGCAGGTTACCATCTCCTGGAACCCGGGGCGAATCTTTACCTTACTACGGGTGGTTTCCACCAGGCTTTGCCTGGAGGCTTTAACCATGGCGAAGGCTTCAGCATTAAAGCGGCCAACGGTTATCCTTCCTTGCTCGTATTCGCTGAGCTTTCGGCGCCAGTCCCCGTCGGCAAAGGCATCCAGCAGCATGAAGCTGATGTCCTCTTCCGTAACGGTGCCGTCAAAATCACACTGGACGAGGGTTCTGGTTAATCCAGCCAATCTATTTTTACCTCCACTTACTACCTAGTTCCTCCTGGCAAAGTCGCTCCGCAAAGGGGAGTAGCTTGCGTAGAGGGGCGTTAGCCCCTCTACAATGTCTTTCTCCCTCTCCTCTTAGGGGAGGGGGATAAAAGGGGTGAGGTTAATAAATACTTTATCATTGACACTTTCTTTTATGATGATATATTATACTTTAGTCACGACTTCCTTGCTCGAAGGGGGCAAAGAATAAGCGGACTGGGAGGGAATGCTTTGGCAGTGCCCGTATTACCGGAACGTATCGCCCGATTGGATGAGCTGAGCTATAATCTCTGGTGGAGCTGGCATGCCGACGCCCGTACTTTGTTTCGGTCTCTGGATTATGAGCTGTGGATAGTGAGCGGCCATAACCCGGTCAAGCTACTACGCGAGATTAGCCCGGATAAACTGCAAGCCGCCGCCATAGACCTGACCTTTCTCGGTCTTTATGATGCGGTGATGGGTGCTTTTGATGCGGATATATCACGTTGCAATGCCTGGTTTGTCGCCAAATACCCCGCCCTGTCAAACGGGCCGATTGCCTATTTTTCGGCGGAGTTTGCTATCCACAATTCTCTCCCCATCTATGCCGGTGGACTCGGCGTCCTCTCCGGTGATATCTGTAAAGAGGCGAGCGACCTGGGGCTACCGCTGGTAGGGGTCGGCTTTATGTACCCTCAGGGGTATTTCCACCAGCATATCTCGGCTGACGGCTGGCAAGAGGAACTCTACCGGCAGCTAGATTTCGAAGAAGTACCGATTACTCCCTGTGCCGGATTGAACCGGTGTGGTCCACTGGTACAATTTCAGTTGGACAACAAATCGTTATATATTGGTGCCTGGCAGGTTCGCCTTGGCTGTGTCACCCTTTATCTTCTGGATACCAATATTGACGAGAATTCACCGGCTGACCGGGAGCTCTCGGCTCGTCTGTATACCGCCGACCGTGAGCAGCGGATTCAGCAAGAGATTTTGCTTGGGATTGGTGGCGTGCGCGTTTTGCGGGCACTTGGTATTAAGCCATCTATCTGGCATGCTAATGAGGGACATACCGCCTTCACCATGATTGAGCGGCTTCGTGAAGAGGTCGAGCAGGGTGCCTCTTTCAACGAGGCCATAGAAAAAGTGAGGGCGACTACTGTCTTCACCACTCATACCCCTGTTCCGGCTGGTAATGATGTTTTCCCGGTCGAGCTGGTGGAGAAGTATTTTCACAATTATTTTGGGTCTCTGGGGATTGACCGGAGGACATTTCTCGAACTCGGACAGAGTGTCTCAGGAGAGTCAACCTTTAATATGACTATCCTGGCCCTTAAACTGGCGGAGGAGCATAATGCCGTCAGCCGGCTTCATGGGGTGGTAGCGAGAAAGATGTGGCATGGCCTCTGGCCTCAGCTCAAAGAAGAAGAAGTGCCTATCCCGCATATTACTAACGGTATTCACATGCCGGGCTGGATTGCCCCGGAGCTGTACCAGCTTTTGCAGAAGTACGTTGAGCCTGATTTGCTTGCCCGCCAGGATGAGCCTGAACTATGGCAGCGCGTCGCTGAGATTCCCGATGAGGAGCTATGGCTGGTTCGTCAAGCTTTGAGAGGGAAGCTAATCCACACTATCCTGGAGCGGGCTCAACAGCGGTGGGCGGATGGAGGGGTATCCGCTGAGCAGATACTGGCCATCGGGGCATTGCTTGACACGGAGATGCTGACGATTGCCTTCGTCCGGCGCTTTACCGAGTATAAGCGCCCGGCGCTGCTTTTCTACGATATTGAACGTCTCAAGCGGATAGTCAAGAACCAGTGGCGTCCGGTGCAGATAATCTTTGCCGGTAAATCGCACCCGGCCGACTCTCCTTCCAAGCATCTCCTTCAGCGCGTTTATTCCCTGGCCAAAGACCGTGAGTTCCAGGGGCGGATTGCCTTCGTCGAGGATTACGATATGCAAATTGCCCGCTACCTGACTCAGGGGGTAGATGTCTGGCTGAATACACCGCGTCGCCTGCAAGAGGCCTGCGGCACCAGCGGCATGAAAGCTTCAATCAATGGTGTGCCTCACCTCAGTGTCCGTGACGGCTGGTGGCAGGAAAGCTACAACGGTAGTAACGGCTGGGCTATTGGCGGCGACAATGTCCTCAGTCCGGAGGCGGAAGATAGAGCCGATGCCGAGTCCCTCTACCGCCTTCTCGAAGAAAAGATTGTGCCTCTCTTCTATGAGCGCGACCGGCAAGGCGTGCCTCACGGCTGGATGCGTGTGGTTAAAGAGGCGATTCGCTCGGTATCACCCGTTTTCAATACCCGGCGGATGCTGAAGGAATACGTTGAGCAAAGCTATCTGCCGGCGGCTCAGATCCTCAAAGACAAAAGCCAGCCCTGAAATAGTCTGACTTTGAGAGGGAGCGAAGCCTTCTCTAAATCCTCTTTCCTAGAAGAGGACTAAACTGATGGGGAGTGAAAGAGGGGCGTTAGCCCCTCTTTCTTTTTCTTCCCCCTCTCCTACCAGGAGAGGGGGATTAAGGGAGTGAGGTTACTTAACAATCTATCTGCGGCGTTTGATGAACTCCCTGTGCATAATCTTTCCTGCTCTACTGGCTTCTTCCGCTCTTAAAGAAGAGGATGCTCAATGGTGGCAGGGTGAGATTAAGGGAGTAAGGGTGGCCATGGTTGGGGGTGGTGGATGCTTCGACCCCGCCGAGATTACCATAACCACTGCCGTCGTATTCCCCGGCATCGCTGTTCAAGCACTCTTTCCAGAAGCCGGCTCGCGGCACCCCCAGCCGGTAGTTAAACCGTGGTACGGGGGTAAAGTTAGCCACGACGAGCATGATGTCCTCGGTTGACCTCCCTCTGCGGATGAGGGTGATAATGCTTTGTTCGCTATCGCTGCAATCCACCCATTCAAAGCCGGCCGGAGAGCAATCGAGCTCAAAAAGGGATGGTTCAGTCCGGTAGAGCTGGTTCAGGTCCTGTACCCATTTCTGGATGGCGCCATGACGCTCGTATTCGAGCAGGTGCCAATCCAGGCTTCTTTCATGCTGCCATTCATCCCATTGCCCTAGCTCTCCTCCCATGAAGAGCAGCTTTTTCCCGGGCTGGGCGTACATATAGCCTAGAAGCAGCCTCAAGTTGGCGAACTTCTGCCTGCCGTCACCGGGCATCTTATCCAGGAGTGAGCCTTTGCCGTGCACTACCTCGTCGTGAGAAAGGGGCAGGACAAAGTTCTCATAGAAAGCATAGAGCAGGCGAAAGGTCAAATTATGGTGATGGTATTTTCGGAAGATGGGGTCCTGGGAAAAGTATTGCAGGGTGTCATGCATCCAGCCCATATCCCATTTCAGACCGAAGCCCAGACCACCGACATGCGTTGGCCGTGACACCATTGGCCAGGAGGTTGACTCCTCGGCAATGGTTTGCACATCGGGATAGTTCTGGTAGACGGCCTCATTAAAGCGGCGCAGGAAAGCGATGGCTTCGAGGCTCTCCCTGCCTCCGTATTGGTTAGGAATCCATTCCCCTTCCTTCCGTCCGTAATCCAGGTAAAGCATCGAGGCGACGGCGTCGACTCGTAGACCATCGGCGTGGTACTTGTCCAGCCAGAACAGGGCACTGCTCAGCAGGAAGCACTGCACCTCGCGGCGCCCGTAGTTGAAGATAAGACTGTTCCAATCGGGGTGGATTCTTTGCCGGGGCTCCTGGTGCTCGTAAAGGTGGGTGCCATCGAAGAAACCCAGCCCGTGCTCATCACTGGGGAAGTGGGAAGGCACCCAGTCGAGCAAGACGCCGATGCCATGCCGGTGCAGGTAATCAATCAGGTACATGAAGTCCTGCGGCGTCCCGTAGCGGCTAGTCGGGGCAAAATAGCCTGTCACCTGGTAACCCCATGAGCCGTAGAAGGGGTGTTCCATGATCGGCAGAAACTCGACATGGGTGAAGCCCATCTGCCGGACGTATTCGGCCAGCCGGGGGGCCAGTTCCCGGTAGGTAAGGGAGCGGTTCCCCTCTTCTGGCACACGCCGCCACGAGCCTAAATGGACTTCGTAGATGGCGATTGGTGCCTCCAGGCTATTATGATGACGCCGTTTCCCCATCCATGCCTGGTCTCCCCAGTTGTACTCCAGGTCCCAGACGACGGAAGCCGTCTTGGGTGAGTTTTCGCTATAGACAGCGAGAGGGTCGGCTTTATCCACCTTATAGCCGTGGTAGCGAGAGATAATGTGGTATTTATAGTGGGCAGCCTTACCGATACCGGGGATAAAGCCTTCCCAGATGCCGGACTGTCCGCTGGGAGAGAGGGGGTGGCTGGTTTTGTCCCAACCGTTAAAATCCCCGATAACAAATACCCGTTCCGCATCGGGTGCCCAGACGGCAAAATAAGTTCCCTTTTGACCGTCGATGGTCAGCGGGTGTGCCCCCAGTTTCTCATAGAGGCGAAAGTGACTGCCCTCATTAAAAAGGTAGCGGTCATTTTCGGTGAAGAGAGTTACCTGTGATACAGATGACTTCTTGCTCATGCTATTCGTCCCATAATTAGATTATTTATTAACCTTATCCCCTTAATCCCCCTCTCCTGAAAGGAGAGGGGGAGGGTTTTATTGAAGAGAGGCGGAGACTCTCTTCAACTCTCCTGCTTAAATCCCTCTCGCTCTCCCTTTACGAAGGGGAGAAGCCCTACTTACTTCCCCCCTTTCGCCTACGTTCCCCCTTTGAAAAAGGGGGATTAAGGGGGATTTTCTCCCCCTCTCTAAAATCTCTTCCCTCTCCCCTTCGTAAGGGGATAGGGATAAAGGGTGAGGGGTTATAAACTCCCTAGTGGCTAATTGTGCTCTCTCCTACCTACCATTATACTATATGGTGACCGGGGTAATAATGCAATCGGGCTGGTTAGCCAGCTATCCCCGGCACGCTTCACCTGAAGGGGAAGAGTGTTGCTGAAAGGGGCATGAATTAGCATGAGCTTTCCTCGAGCGAGCGGAATTCTGCTCCATCCCACTTCACTCCCGGGTCGGTTCGGCATCGGTGACCTTGGCCCCAATGCCTACCGTTTCGCTGATTTCCTGGCGGGCGCCGGGCAACGTCTCTGGCAGGTGTTGCCCCTGACTCTAACCGGCTATGGCGATTCGCCCTATCAGTGTCTTTCTGTTTTTGCCGGTAATCCACTGTTTATCAGCCTGGAGAAGTTGGCTGAGGACGGCTTCCTTGAGCGCACTGACCTGGAGGATACTCCCACTTTTTCGGAACACCGTGTTGACTATGGCGCCGTTATTAACTTCAAGTTGCCGCTAATGAGAAAGTCTTTCGCCATCTTTGACCGCAGGGCAACCCGGCTTGAGAGGGAGCAGTTCGAGGCGTTTTGCGAGCAGAACGCCTCATGGCTGGAGACTTACTCGCTGTTTATGGCTCTCAAGGAGGCACACGGTCTGGCTGCCTGGCATACATGGGCGGAAGATATCAGACGGCGGCAGCCGGCAGCGATGGAGGGTTGGCGCCAGAAACTGGAAGACCAAATCGGCGGTCACAAGTACCAGCAGTACCACTTTTTCCAGCAATGGTCAGCACTCAAGAAGTATTGCCGTGACCGTGAGGTGAGGCTCATCGGGGATATGCCCATCTTTGTTGCCCTCGATAGCGCCGAGGTATGGTCGCATCCTGAGCTTTTCTTTCTGGATGAAAACGGCCAGCCAACCGTGGTGGCGGGGGTACCGCCGGACTATTTCAGCCGCACCGGGCAGTTGTGGGGGAATCCCGTCTACTGCTGGGATGAAATGGCCGGGGATGGTTACCGCTGGTGGATTGAGCGCTTTCAGGCAATGCTCAGTATGGTTGACATAATCCGACTAGACCATTTCCGTGGCTTTGAGAAGTACTGGGAGGTGCCGGCTACCGAGACCACCGCTGTGAACGGACGATGGGTTGCCGGGCCGGGAGCCGGTTTCTTTGCTGCCATTGAGCAGGCACTGGGAAAGCTGCCCATCATTGCGGAAGACCTGGGCGTAATTACAGCGGAGGTGGATACCCTGAGGGAGCAGTTTGATTTTCCCGGGATGAAAGTGCTCCAGTTTGCCTTTGGCAGTGACGATAAAGGCAATCGTCATCAGCCGCACAACTATGAGCGCAACTGCGTGGTCTATACCGGCACTCACGATAATAACACTACCATCGGCTGGTTTAACGAGGAAGCAGGAGCGGCTACCCTGAGCCGGGAGGAAAGAGAACAAGAGAGGCGGCTTGCCCTTGACTACCTGGGCACTGATGGCCATGAGATAAACTGGGATTTTATTCGCCTGGCGCTGCTATCGGTCGCCGATACGGCTATCATCCCTTTGCAAGATGTGCTGGGTCTGGGTAGCCAGGCGCGGATGAACCAGCCCGGTGCCAGCAATGGGAACTGGCGCTGGCGCTTCACCATGGCGATGCTGACTGAAGAAATCAAAGACAGATTGAAGAGACTGACGACGATTTACGGAAGGGGCTATCTGGTTCTCTGGTTCATAATATCGGTCGGGGTAATAGTCCCGCCTGCTTGACAATCTCCGGGACAGCTTCCTCCCAGCCTACGGCCATGATATGGACACCGTGCACTCCGGGCACCTTTCTAAGCTGCTCGATGATTTCAATGACTATTTTCATGCCTTCTTCGCGGGCATTTTTGGTTTGCTCCATCCGTGTCACCACTTCATCGGGCACACTCACCCCGGCGACACTGCTTCTCATATAGCGAGCCATACCGGCGGACTTGATTGGTATCACTCCGGCCAGGATGTGTACCTGCTTATCCAGACCCCGGTCGCAAACCATCCCCATCCATCTGGTGAACTTGGCCACGTCATAGACGGCCTGAGTTTGGATGAAATCAGCCCCGGCCTTCACTTTCTTGGCTAGCCTCACCACGCGGAACTCAAAGGGGTCAGCGTAGGGGTTTTCGGCAGCACCAATGTAGAGGGGTGTTTCCCCGGAGATTTCCTCGCCGGAGATAAATTTCTTCTCATCCCGTATCCTTTTCAGTGTCTGAATCAACTGGATGGAGTCAAGGTCGAAGACTCCCTTGGCTGTCGGGTGGTTGCCGAATTTCTGGTGGTCGCCAGTCAGGCAGAGGATATTCCCAATCCCCAGGGCGATAGCACCCAGGACATCGCTCTGCAGGGCGATTCGGTTCCGGTCACGGGTAACCATTTGCATCACCGGCTCAACCCCCTGTTGCTTGAGCAGGACACAGCCGGCGATGCTGGACATGCGCACGATGGCGGTTTGATTATCCGTCACGTTAACGGCATCACAGCAGGGGCGGAGTACTTCAGCCTTCTTTTGTACTGCCTTGGCGCTGGTTCCTTTGGGTGGGCCGGCTTCAGCAGTAACGGCAAAGTTGCCGCTTTCGAGGACTTTCTCCAGGTTAGTGCCTGCTTTCATCTCGCGTTATCCCCCTCTGGTTTCAGATTAAATCTCGATAGTAATCCGGCGGGGTCCACCAGAAAGGCTGGTGCTCCAGTCCTTGGCCGGCTCAATTGTCTCCAGCCTGTCTAGCTGGCCGAGCGACGCCATACGGTCAATTATCAATTGCCAGGCACAGGGAATGTTCGGGTCAATCTCGCACTTACCGCCGACGGAGCCGCCGCAGGGGCCGTTGAATAGACTCTTGGCGCACCTGGCTACCGGGCAGATACCGCCGGTTCGTGCCAGCACACAGTTCCCGCACTGGGCGCAAAGCTCAATAAATTGACCTGGAGTGTCCTGCCGGCCGATAAAGATGGTGTTTTGTGCCGGGTAAATCGCCTTACCGGTAAAAAGGCCGACCGTCTGCACACCATAGGCACAGGCCATGATGAGGATACAATCGCTCGCCCCAATTTCGGCGGTGCTTTCCTCCAGAGCGTCTTTGGTGAGGTCGTCGCAAGCTGTCGGTATTACCATCCAACCGGATACCTTTTTGCCGGCAGCCTCAAGTTTCTCTTTCATCGCCAGAACTTCAGTCTTCCCGCCGGTGTGGAGCATTGTGGTGCAGGTGCCGCAACCGATAATGTAGACTTTCTCACACCCGTTGAGGGATTGTAGAATTTCTTCCAGCGGTTTTTGTTTTGTGGCTGATATCATCTTACTGTCCTACCTTACTTCGGTTTGATTCGGTTTTCGTATTCGGCTTTAAAGTGTTGCAGGCTATCCATGACCGGTATGGGAGCGGCCTGCCCCAGACCACACAGGGAGGCGAGCATCATCGCACTTGACAATTCTCCCAGTAGTTTAAAATCCTTCTCGCTACCGTTGCCCCGGGCAAATTTTTCCAGGATACCGACGGTGACTTTGGTGCCCTCACGGCAGGGAGAGCACTCACCACAGGATTCTTCCGCCAGAAACTGAAGGGTACGATAGACGATGTCCACCATGTCCCGACTTTCATCATAGACCGTGATGGCGCCGGCACCGAGGATGGTCTCGAAGGAAAGGGGCGTATCGAGCATGGTGCCCGGGACAATTCTGCCGGTGGCTCCACCTATCTGGACCGCCTTAACCTTCCTGGCCCCGGCCAAATCAATAACTAACTGGCGCAGCGAGCTGCCCAGGACAAGCTCATATACCCCCGGTTTGTCGACATCGCCACTCACCGAGAAGACCTTGGTGCCTTTACTCCGCTCCGTGCCCATTTGACTGAACCAATCGGCACCGCGAAGCAGAATTTGAGGTATGTTCATCATCGTTTCCACGTTATTGATGACCGTCGGCTTGGCCCACAGTCCTTGTGTCGGTGGGAAGGGAGGACGGTAGCGAACCTCCCCTCTTTTACCTTCTATCGAATCCATCAGTGCCGATTCCTCACCGCAGATGTAGGCGCCAGCACCTTCGCGAATTTCAAGGTTAACGTGGGGCAGAAATCCTTTTTCCTTGACCTGGTTGATGGCAGCGGTCAACATACTGAGCAGATAATGGTATTCCGCCCGTAGATAGATATACGCTTGCCTGGCGCCAACGGCATAGGCAGCAATGGCGATGCCCTCGATGAGGGTGAAGGGGTCATTTTGCAGAATATACCTGTCTTTGAATGTCCCCACCTCACCTTCGTCGGCATTGCAGAGGACATACTTCTCATCCCCGGGGGATTTTCGCGCCATTTCCCACTTCAGACCGCAGGGAAAGCCTGCCCCGCCCCGCCCTCTCAACCCCGATTTCTTTAACGTCTCGATGACCTGCTCGGGGGGCATGGCGGACACCTTTTGCCAGGCCTGGAAGCCGTCTCTGGCCAGGTAGCTATCGATATTACGCGGGTCAATAACCCCGCAGTTCTTTAAGATAATTCGTTGTTCCGGCATTAAAAGTTGCTCACTTTGTGCTTATTTATACGAGCCCAGGATTTGGGCGATTTTACTCGGTGTCAGATTGACATGGACGTCACTGTTAATCATCATTGCCGGGGCATTATCACAAGCGCCGATGCAGTTAGTGAATTCCAGGGAGAATCTACCATCCGGGGTGGTCTCACCCGGCTTGATGCCAAGACTTGCCTGAACACTTTCAATGATTATCGCCGAGTTCTTGAGGTGGCAGGGCAGGCTCCGGCAAATCCTGATTGTATTCCGGCCTCCTTGTTTGGTGGCGAGGAAAGAGTAAAAGGAAGCGACTCCATATACCTCGCTCAGGGGGATATTTGAGGATTTGGCTATCTCAAGCATGATACGCTCAGGCACATAGCCAAACTCACTCTGCGCCTTCTTCAGCAAGATGAGCAGGTTTCCCCGGTCCTGGCTGGTTACTTTTTGGACCATAGTCATTTCTTCTCCGGCTCAGTAAGACCGCTTAGCCGCGGATAATCAGTGGTTTCCCTTTTTTCTCTTCGCCCAGTTTCTTCGGCGCGGTCAAGGCTCCGGTCGGACAGGCGGGAATGCAGAGGCCGCAGTCCCGGCAGACCTCATTATTCAGCGGCTGGTCAAAATCGACAATCACCTTGGAATCAAAAGCGCGGTAGCCCATCGCATAAAGGCTCTTTTTGGCGATTTCGCGGCACACCCGGACGCATCTCCGGCACAAAATGCACTTTGAGAGGTCACGGTGCACATAAGGACTGACATCCTCGATGGGATAGTAGCGTTTCTTTACCTGGAACCGGGAGATTCCTACTTCCAGGTCAGCAGCAACCTTGCGTAGCTCGCAGATATTAGCCTTTTCACACCAGATACAGTTGCCGGCATGGCTAGTCATCAAAAGCTCAACAATCAATCGACGCGTTTGCAGAACCTTGGGGGAATGGGTCTGTATCACCATACCCTCAGCGATGGGAGTATGGCAAGAGCCTACCAGCGTTCTTGAGCCTTCCACCTCAACCACACAAACACGGCAAAGCCCGCTGGGGGACAGCTCCTTCAGGTAGCACAGGGTAGGAATATCAATACCACTCTGCTGGGCGAGCTCAAGGATGGTTATCCCCGCACGGCTACTCACCCGGGAACCGTTTATCGTTACTGTTATTTCAGGCATTTTCTACCATTAAATCTTACCTTCTCGCAGTCCTGGCGTCAAGTGCTGAAATTGAGAGATTGTTTACTAAACCTCTTACCCTTATCCCTCTCCCCTTAGCAAGGGGAGAGGGATAAGAGTTTTAGAGAGAGGCGAAGCCTCTCTCTAACTTGCACTCCCCCTTCCCTTTTAAGGGAAGGGGGCAGGGGGATAGGTTACTAAACAATCTCGAATTGACACTTTCCAGGGTTCGGTTATTTGGTCATCACTTACTTGTATCACCACTTATCACCAATGCCGAGGCGCGGCTCCATAAACAACTTCGGGTTCATCTCCTTTAAGTCTGTGGCAATAACTGGCTTGAATTCCATCTGCTTCAGGATGTCCTTTTCCACATCTACGCCCGGAGCGAACTCAGTGAGGGTGACTCCTTCACCTTGCAGCTCGAAAACAGCCCGCTCGGTAATATACTTGACCTTCTGGTTTTTGGGCGTGCCGTACTTGCTGTTGTAGAAGATGCCCTGTACCTGCTTGACGAACTTCTTTGCCTTACCTTCTTTCACGATACGCAGTTTGCCATTGCCGACCTCGACCTCAAGGCCGCCGTAGGTGAAGCTGCCGATGAAGCCGACTCTCGGGGTGCAGGTGGCGATATCAATACAGCCACCCGGCCCATCGGTGAAATCACCGAGACGGCCGAGGTTGGCATTACCATAGCTATCTATTTCCATGAAGCCGAGGAAGGTCTGGTTCAATCCTGAGCCGTGATATAAGTCCATAACGTCGCAGGCGGTAAAAAAGGAGGTCGGGTTGATGTGCCCGGGGCAAAGGCCACCCAGGGCGCCATGCTCGATAGTAAAGTGGACATTCTGGGCGATATTCTCCTCGCGGGCGACCATGGGCAGGCCGCCCCGTGTCGGCAGACCGCCGCCCAGGTTGCAAATCATGCCCGGGGCAAGCTCCATCAGCGCCCGCCGGCTGATTACCTTATCGGCGTTAAGTGGTAGCGAGACGATGGGTGGTTCCGGGACGCGGATTTCCCCGGAGGTGGCCGGGTTATAGTCGGGGTTGGCCGTGTTCTGCTTTTGCTTGGGGTCGACCACAATATAATCAACGAGCATGCCTGGCACCTCGACCGTGCGCGGGTTAAGGCTACCCGCGGCGGCCAGTCGCCTCACCTGACAGATAACGATGCCACCGGAGTTGTGGGCGGCGATGGCCATGTGCAGGACATCGGTCGTAATGGACTCCTCTTCCATGCTGATATTACCCAATTCATCGGCAGTACTGCCACGGATGATGGCCACGTCGATGGGGAAGGCTTTATAGAAAAGCATTTCCCTTCCCTGGACTTTGACCACTTCTACCATGTCTTCTTTGGTGGACGGGTTAAGCTTGCCGCCACCATTGCGAGGGTCGATAATTGTGCCCAGTCCAACATAGGAGAAGGTGCCGGGCAGCCCGGCCGAAATGTCACGGACGAGCTTGTAGGAAACACCCAGAGGGAAGACATATGCCTCGATGAGGTCTTCTTTCACCAGGGTACATAGCTTGGGAGCGTAGAGATTATTCTTGTGTACTGTGCCGGGACCACCATGAAAGGAACCGCCGATGACCCGTTTGAGCATGCCTTTGTTCCCGAAGTGGTCAGCGCCATCAGTCGTGGCGTAGCCGAAGAGCATAGGGAAAAACAGGGTCATGTCTTTAGGGTGGCCGGTGCTCAAGAAGCTGGCTTCGACGCCGGCAAGAGTAAGGTCAGGGACCATGTTGCCACTGACACCACACACCGTCACGGTAGCCCCATCCTTGATGAGCTTGCCTGCCTCACGTGCGTCAATGACTTTTGGCTTTAGTCTGAACTCTGTTTGCGGTGTCATTATTTCCTCCTCTTTTAATAGTGGGAAGGCTGCGTCCCATAATTAGTGGAAATTTGTATGGTCATATCCTACCTCTCCGTCTCAAAATAGTCAATACTTTCAGTTAGCCAGTGTCCTGTCTGGTTAGTTACGGAACCAATGGGCTGCTTCAGTACACATGGCGACTTACGGATGACCTCACCCCCCAAATAGAAGCATGTCACTCTGGCGAAGGCCAGAATCCAGATACCACCCTGCCCCTGGATTCCAGCCTATGCTGGAATGACGGTTATTGAACGTATACAGACTACTATGAGACACTTAGTAATTCCTCCTTTCCTTCGAGGGGAAGGGGGTCAGGGGGATAGGTTACTAAAGTCTCATTGTATGGCTCTGGTTACCGAGTAAGACATGCCGAAGGTAGGTAAAAAGGAGGAATGCTTGCCTGCTCCACCGACCACGATGATGATGAGGTTTTCTTTCCTGGCTGATATTGGTATCAAGGCATTCTCATCCATATTGGCATAATATCGCTGGATAGCCCCTTTGTAGAATTTGCTCAGAGGAATTCTGGCGTGCTTATAAACGAATGTCCTGACATCCTCTTTGGAGAAACCGTTTTTAGCGAGAGTGGCGGCATGCTCGGGACCCAGGGCAAGAACCGGGCTACCCCTCTGGTACAACACATCATTATTTCCCATCGTGGTCATGGTACTGATGACCGTCGTCAGTAACTCTTCCGCGGTCACGGCTGTGTGCTCGTTAATATTATGAGGGTTTTCGGCAGCAACGACGGTAACGGTGCTTGTCGAAGCAGCAAACCCCCTTTCAACATGAAGCGGCTCCCAGGGGTTGGCATCTTCATTCTCCGCGATGCAAAAGGTGTACTTGCAGGGTTGACCCTGGGTAGACATATCCGTCTTGCCGGGTAAGGCTCCGCCGATATTCATCAGGATTAACCTGATTGCTCTCCCAATAGTGGCATTGCTGCGCCAGCCTGGCCCAAAGGCACCATACTTACTGTTGATATTCAACTTCTTAGTGATAGGCCCGTTGATAATCAGGAGAGGGGCAGATGGGTGAGTGGTCGGCTGAACAGCGGGAAGGTTAAATGGCTCCTCACACATTGCGGTAACAGCGGTCGTGATGATGGGCAGGTACTCAGGCAGGCAGCCAGCCATCACCGCATTGATGGCAATTTTCTCGATTGTTGCCTCACCCCACCGGGGTGGAATGGCGGCGACCACATCCGCCGGGTTCCGGTTGGTGCCCGCCAGCATCCTTTCCACGGCTTCTTCGGTAGGTGGGATTACCGGCAATCCATCGCTCCATCCTTTTTCGAGGAACAAATCATTGACGGCTTCCGCCGAGTCGTCTACCTGCACTTTCTCCGAAGTCAACCTCTGGCTCATGATTGCCTCCACCTCCGGGAACTACCTTGGGCTTTCATCCGCTACTGGCTTGCTCCGCCCCTCAGGCGGGTAATAATGCCCTTGAGGATAAGGTCGGCTTTGGCCCTTATTTCCTCCGGCTTGAGACCACCTACCGGGTGAGGGATGGGCATCAAGGGCAGACGTGGCATATCCAGGCTTTCGGCGGTGCTCCGGGCAAGCTGCTCAAAGATGTCAGTGCAAAGCGTAACTGTTGGTTTGCCCCTCTTTTCCAGTTCTACAGCGGCGTGGACACTCCACGCAGTACAGGACCCTCAGTCGGCGGTGGCGTTGATTACCACATCGGCATGGCTGGCCAGTTCTTCAAAAATGGGGGTATCATCGATTCCTCCTCGACGACCTTCCTGCCAGTCGGTTCCAGCGAGGTGGAATCTCCGGGAAAGCTGCTCTTTGATGCTGAACAGCAGGATATCACCATTTGGCTTACCGTTCCATAACAAACCGACTATCTTATCATTCAGGTCTTGCACTCTGGGGGCGATGGGAATCTCCTTGCCCCCGGGCTTAGCTGTCGGGACTAAGACGGTAATCTTATTTGTTATCATCTCGTGCCTCCTGTTGCTAGATGCTTTCAAGGTATCTCGCCAGGGACAAAGCGGCGGTAGCACCGTCTCCCACCGCCGTGGCAATTTGCATTGGTGAATTATGACGAACGTCTCCCGCTGCGAAAATACCGGCTATTTCTGTTGCCATTTCTCCGTTGACTAAAATCTGCCCTTTGCCATTTAGTGACAGGCTTCCCTTGAGATAGTCCGTATTGGGGTCAAGACCGGCATGTACCAGTATTCCATCGGCTGCCAGAACGCTTCTTTGTCCGGTTGGCATATCAACAAGAGCGAGTGACCTGACCCGGTCATCCCCGCGGATAGCCTCTATCTTGACGCCACACCTGGTTTCAATCTTAGGGTTAGCCATGGCTCTGTCCTGAAGAGTCCTGGCAGCAGTCAGACGGGGCAGCAACTCAATGATAATCACCCTCAGCATCTGGTGGATATAGATTGCTGGGCAGAAAACCAGAGCGGAGTAAAGACACTACTTGGCTCAGCCACCGTAGTATTACCAACCAAAAAGGTGTAAAAACAGCATTATTGATGCTTGGGCCGGGGGCGTTAAGTAAAACAGAGGGTGCGTAACCATCTCTTTTAAAATCTCCTCTTAGTAATGAGGGGTAGACTGTGGGGTGTCTAAGAGGGGCGAAGCCCCTCTTTCTCTATTTCCCCCTCTCCTAACAGGAGAGGGGGATTAAGGGGGTGAGGTCGTCCCTAAACGGTAATGTGTGCTGAAGCAGTCATTGGCTAATTAACCAGACAGGACATTAGGCTCTAATCTCCGCTCGTGCCATGGTGGAACAGGTAAATCAGACGGCAGTTTATCTCAAAATCCTCCCAGGCCCGGCTGGGGGATATTGCTCCAAAAGATTTTATCAGCCGGTCATCAAAAATAGCCTGCGGGAATAACTCCCGGAGTCTATTGACGACGGTGCTAAAGTTTGCCAAAGAGGATACCGCTATCTTTGCTCCCAGGAACGAATAGTTCATCTGGTGTTGCCGAAGCTCGACACTGGGCTCTGGCGATTTTCGGTCATAGAGCCTGGCGAGCCATTCATCCTGGGTAGCCGCGGTGGTGGTTGTCTGATTAACTTTGCGCATGATTGGGATACCGCCCGTAAGCAATGTCGCCGTTAAATTAATTTTGGTCGTGGTCTTCGTGGTCTCTATTCCCGCGGAAGCCGGTATTTTCCCTTCCAGAACCAGGAAGACATTATCCGCTGCTATCTTTTTCTCATGATTACCATTGTCCCGGAATAGAGCTTCTCCCCCCCCGAATTCCATTGTTTGCACCTGGAAACTTGGTGAAGACGGGCGAAGTTCGGCATCCCGGCACGCCATTGCTGCTAGACCCAGGGCGTGCAGCTTCTGGATGACGGATTCGACGGTTTGTCGGTTGTTGTAGTGAGCGATGATTTTAGGAATCCGACCGGCCAGAAGCAGGCGTGCATCATAAGGGTTTTTATTGATAACAGTGGCCACACTTCTGACGAGGTTATCGTCCAGCTTAGGCGGGGGAGCGATGGCAACATGGATTATCTCATTGTCAGCCATAGGTGGTTCCCATAAGGATAGTAGCTTTTTTCAATAATGCCCACTTTCAGTGTCCTGTTTGGTTAATCACTGAACCAATGCTGCTTCAGCACAAATTAATCTTTCTGATGACCTCACCCCCTTTAATCCCCCTCTCCTTTCAGGAGAGGGGGAAGAGGTTTTTAAGAGAGGCGAAGCCTCTCTTTGACTCTCCTAATCAAATCCCTCTCGCTCTCCCTTTCTTAAAGGGAGAAGTCTCCCCCTTTGGCAAAGGGGGACTAAGGGGGATTTCTCCCAAGGGCTACGCCCCCTCTTTTTTACTTAGCTCTCCCTTCCCGACGGGAAGGGGGTCAGAGCATTCCCCTATTTCCATTCTTTAGCAATGTCCTTGGATGGCGCCACGACACACACTTTTTTCAACACTTTTAGAGTTGATTCATGTGACTCTTTATCAGATGACGAAACGCAGTCTTCAACCACAATCGTATAGAAACCTCGATTGGCCGAGTCCCTGGCACTTGAATCAATACCGATTTCGGTTGATATGCCGGTAAACAGAATGGTCTTGATGCCTCTGTTTCGCATCATACTCTCAAAATGCGTGCCAATGAAGATGCTGGTGGTATGCTTGTTCAGCACGACATCACTGGCTAGCGGAGCCACGTCCGGATAAATTTCAGATTCGGGGCTTCCCGGCTGCATGAAAGGCGGTAGCTTTTCCAGGTCATCCACGCCAGCCCTCTTCATTTGAGTGTATAGTCTAAATGCAGACTCGTATTGTCGCGGTAGCGGCGTGATTTTAGTATAGATGACCGGGATATTTATCTTTCTCGCCGTGGCAATAAATGACTTCAGATTCTTGGTGAATTCTACTTTGTTAAAAATAGCGTTCGCCAGACCATTCTGAACATCCCAGACGACGAGAGCCGTGTGTTCCGGGGCGACCATCTCGGCAAGGTTCTGGTATATTGTGCGTTTGTCTTGTGCTGGCATCTTTTTCCTCCTTTAATACCGCTTATCGGCAATAACAGATTCTGAATTTATTATTGCCTGAAATACCAAAAAGTTTTAGTCATCTGTCTAGAAGACGATTTTGTCTTTAACCAACCGCTTAATTTCCTCAGGACTGAGTCCCAGTAGCCCATTAAGCACATAGTCGTTATGCTCCCCCATCATCGGGAAATGCCTCTGGTAGCGTGCCGGTGTCTTACTCAGCCTGGCCGGCGTGTCTTCAAAAGTATATGGTTCCATGCCAGGCTCATCTGGCTGCCAGAAATGCCCGCGGGCAATCAGTTGTGGGTCTTCATAGATGTCCTGAGCATTTTCCACCACCGCTGCCGCTACCCCTGCCTGCTGGAGCTTAAGCATGAC
>JAENIS010000113.1 GCA_016844285.1 Dehalococcoidales bacterium | reverse complement strand
TAAAGAGTGTCCTCGAAAAAGCTGCCTACAGTGTTGCCGGAGTAAAAGTAAAAAAGGTGACCCGCCAACCTGCCGCCCCGTTTATCACCAGTACCTTGCAACAGGAAGCCTGGCGGAGGCTCCATTTAAGTGCCTCCCAGACGATGGCCATCGCCCAGCAGCTTTATGAGGGCATTGATATCGGCAGCGAGGGCAGCGTCGGTTTGATTACCTATATGCGTACCGATTCTACTAACGTGGCGAGCACTGCCATCGCCGAAGCCAGAGAGCTTATCGAGACTAAATATGGCAAAGAATACCTCCCCCTGCACGCCCGCACCTTCACCCGGGTAGTTAAGGGCGCCCAGGAAGCCCATGAAGCCATCCGTCCCACCCGTATGCAGCGGGAACCGGCACAGATTAAGAAATTCCTGACCGCCAGCCAGTTCCGGCTTTACGACGTCATCTGGAAACGCATGGTCGCCAGCCAGATGGCGGCAGCCATCTTCGATAACACCACAGTCGATATCGAAGCCAAGTGCAAGGCTCCCGAACCGGATTACCTCTTCAGAACCTCCAGTTCCATCAACCGCTTTCAGGGCTTTATGGTTCTGTATACCGAGCAGAAAGACCAGGGTGAAGAAGATGAAGATAAGCTCGGAACACTGCCCGAACTGGCAAAGGGTGATGGGCTGAATCTGGTGGAGCTTTTCCCCGACCAGCATTTTACCCAGCCGCCGCCCCGTTTCACCGAGGCAAGCTTAATCAAGATGCTGGAGCAATACGGCATCGGGCGCCCCAGCACCTATGCCCCAATATTATCCGTGATTCAACAGCGCGAATACACAACCAAGACCGCCGGCAGCCTCCAGCCTACAGAGCTTGGATTCGTCGTTACCGATTTAATCAGCCAGAATTTCCCGGAGATTGTTGACATAAAATTCACCTCCGGCATGGAAGACGAGCTTGATGAAATAGCCGGTGACCAAAAGAGGGACTGGGTAGGCGTTGTCCGTGATTTTTACACTCCTTTTGAAAAGGAATTAATCAAAGCCGGCGAGAACATCGAGAACGTGAAGATACCCGACGAGGTAACCGATGAAGTCTGCCCCGAGGGTCACCCGATGGTAATCAAGATGGGGCGTTTCGGCAAGTTCCTGGCCTGCAGCAAATACCCGGAACATAAGTATACCCGCTCATTCCAGGTTAAGATCGGCGTCAAATGCCCTGAGTGCGGCACCGGCGACCTTATCCAGAGAATGAATAAAAAGAAACGCGTCTTCTACGGCTGCAACAGATACCCTGAATGTAAATTCGCCATTAACTCCAAACCCCTTCCCACTCCCTGCCCTCAGTGCGGTGGACTGATGACCGTCTACGGAAAAAACCAGGCAAAGTGCATCAAGTGTAGCCACAAAGAAAAGCTGGCGGAAGCAGAGGCAGCGGTAGCGGTGGGGGCTGAGAAGTGAAAATAAGTATGAAGCAGAAAGTCTGAGTGGTAGCCCCCTGACAAACTCACTACCGCTCCCTGTCGAGATTGTTAATCAGCCCGCTCAACTCGGTTCCGCCGTCCGTGAGCTGGCGGTCTCAAGCGTCCTCGCTTTGGATACAGAATCCAACAGCCGCCATTATTACCCCGAGCAATTCTGTCTCATTCAGATAGCCTCTCATCATAAAGTCTACATCATCGATACGATATCTCTTTCTGACCTCACTCCTCTCAGAGATATTCTGGCAGATGTATCCATCGAGAAGGTCATTCACTCCGCTGACTACGATATCCGCAGCCTTGACAGGCATTCCGGCCTTCACATCCGTGGCGTATTCGATACCAGCATCGCCGCCCGATTCACAGGCATTACACGGTTGGGTTTGGAAACAGTCATCAGGGATATGCTGGGTATAACCATTGATAAGAGCAAACGACTCCAGCGAAGTGATTGGGGGCGTCGCCCACTCTCTGCTGAGGCTCTTGAGTATGCCGCTGCCGACGTACGCTATCTGATTGCCTTGCGAGAAACCTTGGACCAGCGACTCCGAACCTTAGGCAGGGAAGAGTGGGTTGCTGAAGAGTGCGCAAGAATAGAAGAGGTACGATATACCGCACCAAGTGCAGAAACCGCATACCTTTCCGTCAAAGGGTCCAAAGATCTGAATGGACAAGAACTTGCTATTCTTCAGAGTCTATTTCTTTTTCGAGAAAAAGAGGCACGACGCCAGCACCGGCCACCATTCTTCGTACTACCTGACGCAACACTTGTCTTCCTTGCCACAAATCCCCAAGCAGACCTCTCAGAAGTGCCAGGTCTTGGTCAAACTGGTTTGAAACGGTTCGGACAGGATCTCCAGCAGGTACTCTACGATGGCTCAACTGCTTCACCAATACACCGTCCGCCCCGCATCAAGTCCGTACGCACCAGCGAAGAGCAGGTCCAGCGTCTGCGTCGCCTCAAAGAGTGGCGCACATCACTAGGCTCCAGTCTTTCCCTTGACCCATCACTCATTTGGCCCTTAACCAGCCTCGAACGGCTTGCCAAAGCGCCTGATAGTCTAAGCCTAGAGATTGACTCCGGTAACATCCGCCAATGGCAGCGCGATGTTGTTTCCCCATCTCTCAAATCTTATCTGGAATCCTTGCGGTGAAATAGACCTGCGGAAGTCATCAAAATAGGTATGGTAGAATTGCTAACGCCGCATGATAAAAAGGTAGCCATCCGAGAATGACGAAACCCAACTTCATTCTAGTAAAGGTAATCAGCGCAAGAAGTCTTTAATAGATACAAAAAGGTGGAGCCGAATGCTCCACCTTATACCTTGCTCAGCTACACCACCGATTTGCCCGGCTCACCCTGAATCAAGGGCTTCGATACCAACTACCCTTGTTCCTGGCTAGGCAAGCCTTATGGCAGAGTAGATGGTGAAGGCAATAATAGTTACCAGAGTAACGACGCCCAGAATTAACGCCAGCCGCCACCGCCCTATTTTATAGCCTAGATAATCGCCTATTAGCATCGCGGCGACTATTGCCACGATTAGACCCACAAATCGGATGGCGTCTTTCAATTCAAACGAACTACCAAACATATACTTCTCCTCAGCAAGCGTTAATGTCCATTACTGGCTGACGCGGATGAGTACCCCCGGGATGGGGTATGTCTGTCTGAACACCAGTTGCCATTGATGCCAGTCAAGTTTGGCCAGGTCCGATGCCAGATTACATAGCGATTCATCTTCAGTCAGAGCGTAGAGGGAGACATTATTATCAGTAGATATTTTGACCACTCCTTTGTCGACCAGCTGTCTCAGAGCTCCCCTTATGTACATTGTCCCGTGGTTTGAATTCAAAGCGTGAACAACAGCGAGCTCACTAAACCGGGCATGGGGATAGCCACCAAAAAAACGTAGCAGTTCTAAAGAATAGTGGTCATCCACGTATCGCCTAATAAGCTGACCAAGTTTATCCGCCATAGCAATTTTATCCACAGCCATGCTTTTTCCTTTCTCACCTGTGCTTTTAGGCTAAACCGAGGAGCAGTAGAGCTTTGGGGTCTCTACTGCTCCTTAAGTACAATACTAGCGAGACCGCTGTCCGGGAAGGCTGCGCTTTCCGTAGCGCGCATATGAAGGAACTTCAAGCTCTTCTTCGCTCCGGCCGCCCTTAAGCAGCTTGGCGATTTCTTTTTCCCAATTCTGGCTACCCAGCATTTCATTATTAGCAAAACCGGTAGCGATAAGTGTCAG
>JAENIS010000051.1 GCA_016844285.1 Dehalococcoidales bacterium | reverse complement strand
CTCTTAGGGGAGCACAACGACTATGTCTTCCGGGAGCTTCTTGGCCTCGACGCCGAAGAATATACCCAGCTTATCGAAGAGAAGGTTGTCTACTAGGGGAGAACTGCTATCATTTGATTGCGAGTTGAAATGGGAAATCCTGGTCTGCGTAAGTGACGCTGGCCAGTGGCAGTACACAGAACAATAAGTCAAAATAAGACAAGGAGGGACACATTATGAAACTGTTGCGCTTAGATATGACCGACCGGACATACCGCCTGGAAGAAAGCCCTGCACCCTACAAAAACATGGCCGGGCGTGGTATGACATCCTCTCTCATTGCCGCCGAGGTATCACCAATTGCCCATCCGCTGGGTCCTCATAACAAGATTATCTTTGCCCCTGGGATTATGACGGGCACAGTTGCTCCGACCTCTTCCCGCCTCTCCGTGGGTGCCAAATCGCCCCTGACCGGTGGCATCAAGGAGTCAAATGTCGGCTCATCCTGGGGCAATAACCTGGCTTCTATGCAGATACAAGGACTCATCGTGGAGGGGCAACCAGCTGAGAAAGATAAATTCTGGGGAGTCTACCTGAGCTGGAATAAGACGGCTGGTAAACCTGCGGCAGAGTTTTTCGATGCCACCGAATATGCCGGCGAAAATCTGTACGATACCTTCCCCAAATTGTACCGGCGCTTCGGTAACAATATCTCTATCGCTGGCTACGGTGTCGCTGGCGAGCGCGGTTACAGTAACGCCGGCATTGTTTTCAACGATATTGCAAAACGCCCCAGCCGTTATGCGGGACGTGGCGGTTTAGGCTCGGTATTAGGGAGTAAAAGGCTCAAATTTATTGTGGTGAATGATGCCGGTTCGCCCGGCGTCGCCATTGCCAACAAAGCGCTGTTTGACCAGGGGCGCAAGAAAATGACTGAAGCCCTGCAGACTCATGACGTCACCAAGCCCAAAGGCGGTTTGAACACCTACGGCACGGCTGTGCTCATCAACATTATGAACGAAGCCGGAGGCCTGCCTACCCATAATTTCTCAAACGGTCGTTTTGAAGGTGCTGCCAAGATTGGGGGTGAGGCAATTTTTGAGGGGAACAAGCAGCGCCTGGGTAAGGAACTCTACAACCATGCCTGTAGCCCCGGTTGTATTATCAGGTGTTCCAATACCTGGCATAAGGCAGATGGTTCTGAGCACACCTCTTGCCTGGAATATGAATCTAACTGGGCTTTGGGGGCTGACTGTGACATTGATAGTTTGGACGATATTGCCGAACTCATCCGTCTTTGTAATGCTTACGGGCTGGATACCATTGAGACTGGCACCACTCTGGCGGTAGCAATGGAAGCCGGTATAGTTTCGTTTGGTGATGGCAAGCGAGCCATTGAACTGGTACATGAAATGGGTAAAGGGACACCAATGGGCCGTATCCTGGGTAGTGGTACGGAGACTGCCGGTAAAGTCTTTGGCCTAACGCGGGTGCCCACGGTGAAAGGCCAGAGCATGCCCGCCTATGAGCCGCGCGCGGTCAAAGGCATTGGCGTTACCTACGCCACCACCACCATGGGCGCAGACCACACTGCCGGTTACACTATCGCTCCGGAAATCTTAAGTGTGGGTGGCAAGGCCGACCCACTAAGCCCGGAAGGCAAAGCGGGTCTCAGCCGCGCCTTCCAGGCGACAACTGCCTTTATTGACTCCTGCGGCCACTGTCTGTTTATCGCCTTTGCCATCCTTGATATTCCTAGCGGGTACGAAGGCATGGTAGAAGAATGCAATGGCGTTCTGGGCACCAACTGGACCGCCGACGATATTTTCAAGATGGGAGTCGACATTCTCAAAAAGGAGAGGGCGTTTAACGAAGCTGCTGGCCTCACCAAAGCCCATGACCGGCTTCCCGAATTCATGAAGTATGAACCACTGCCACCTCATAACCAGGTATTCGACGTGCCAGATAGCGTCTTGGATTCCGTTTACGGGCAGCTTTAAGTTCGGAGCTCTCTTAAATCTCTTCTCAGTAACAAGAGATAAACTGCGGAGCATCAAAGAGGGGCTTAGCCCCTCTTTCTTTATTTCCCCCTCTCCTTCTAGGAGAGGGGGATTAAGGGGGTGAGGTTAATAAACAATCTTTTCTGAGGTGGAAGACGATGACAGGGTTCTAAGCGAACTCAGCCTATTTGGCCAGCAGCTCCTCCAGTTTCCTGGTCAAAGCGGGCAGGGCTTCCTTCCAGTCTCCGATAATGCCGAGATGGGCTACCTTGAAGATATTCGCCTGGGGGTCCTTGTTGATGGCGACAATGCACCTTGAGCCGGCACAGCCCGCCAGGTGCTGCGTAGCCCCGGAGATGGCCACGGCGATATAGAGCTTAGGACTGACCATTTTCCCCGTCTGGCCCACCTGGTAGGTCGCCGGTACCCATTTTTCCTCACAGGCAATCCGTGTCGCTCCCATCGCACCACCAAGAAGATGTGCCAGGTTCTCTATCGCCTTGAAGTTCTCGCTACTGCCCATGCCGCGGCCACCACTCACCACCACATCCGCCTCCTCCAGCCGCACTCCCTCACGCTCTTCTTTTACCCGCTCGATGACTTTGACCTTGATGACGGAGGGGTCGATAGTACCACCCCAGGCAATGACCTCACCCCGGCGCGAATCATCGGGTTCGGCTGGTTTCATCATACCGGTGCGTATCGTCGCCATCTGGGGTCGGGTAGTCCTGGATATCACCGTGGCATCGGCATTGCCACCATAGACGGGCCGGGTGCGGATGAGAAGCCTGGTTTGAGGGTCGATGGCCAGTGCGGTGCAATCCATCGCCAGGCCAGTCTTCAGACGGCCCGCCAGTCTGGGAGCCAGGTCGCGGCCGACATCGGTTTGCCCCAGGAGCAGAATGGCAGGGAGGAGCTGCTGGCAGAGATTGGCCGCAACATAAGTGCCGGCATCCGAATTGTAGTTGTCCAGGAGAGGGTCATCAGCCAGATAGACTCTGTCCGCCCCCAAGGCCACTGCCTGCTGTCCCAGCCCGGCCAGACCACTGCCCATCAGCAGAATACTCAGCTTTTCGCCAAGCTCATCGGCCAGTTTGCGGCCGATGCCCAGTAGTTGCAGTGTGATTGGCGCCAGTTTGCCTTCAGCCGTCTCGCCGCAGAGCAATATGCCTTTATTCTCCATTGAGTATCCTCCCCTGACTACATGTTCTCAGATTAGTTTTAGCTCTCTAAGCTTTAGTGCCAGATTGGCTGCCGCTTCCGCCGTAGTTTCGCCGGAAATAATGTCGCACCTTGCCTCCCGAACCGGGACAACCAGGCTGGCAACCTCGTTATAGGCACCATCAGGCTCTGCCTGGGCAAGGTTAGCTCCGATGTCTTGCCCCGTCCACACGGGTATCTGCTTGCGGGCGGCGGTGATAATACCCATCCCCCTGGGCAGACGGGGCAAACCCAGTTCGCTGCTAACCGTGACGACAACAGGCATTGGCGCTTCCACCACTTCATAGCCGTCCTTCAGCACCCGTGCGACGCGCAGTTTGCCATCAACAACTTCAATGTCACGGGCGAGAGTGACTACGGGAATGCTCAGAATCTCGGCGATGATTGAGCCGACCTGTCCCTGGTCCCAGTCGGCAGCCTGCCGGCCACACAGAATGAGGTCATACTGGCCGATTTTCTGGATTGCTTTTGATAGCAAATAGGCGGTGCCATAGCTGTCGGCGTTGTCAAAGGCGGCATCCTGCAAAACCACGCCTTCGTCACCACCCATAGATAAAGCCTGCCTTACCACATCAGAGACTTTGCCTGATCCCATGGTCAGCACAGTAATCCTGGCATGGTATTTATCCTTGAGTCGGCAGGCGGCTTCGACAGCACGTTCATCGAAGACACTCATCACCGGGGACACTCCTACAGGCGGTATCACCATCCTGGCGGCGGAGTCAATCTTGAATCTAGCCGGTGGTATCTCAGGGTCAGGCACCTGCTTCACACAAACAATAATATGCATACCGATTCTCCTTTATTGAGGCTGGCTTATTGCCTGTTCAACTAGCTCAACGAGGTCCATCGCCTGCAAGGAGGTCTTCATCTGTTTGCGTTCGATAGCCTCTTCCATCATCTGCAAACAGTAGGGACAAGCCGTGACGACGGTATCGGCGCCACTATCTATCACCTCATTGAGACGGATTTCGTTTATCCTGGTACCTGGTAGTTCTTCTATCCATATATGGCCACCACCCCCACCACAGCAAAAGCTCCTTGAGCCAGAGCGAGCCATTTCTACCCTCTTGATACTGCTTATCGCCTTCAGGATTCGGCGTGGTGCCTGATAAATATCGTTATAGCGACCGAGATAGCAGGAATCGTGGTAAACGACTACCTTTGGGCTATCCAGTCGGCCTGGGCTTAGTCGACCATCACGAATCAAATCGGCGATGAACTGGCTGTGGTGGCTCACCTGAAAGTTACCGCCGAACCGGGGATATTCATTTTTCAGGGTATTAAAGCAGTGGGGGCAGGTGGCGATTATCTTTTTAAGATTATAGGATTGAAGAAGCTCGATGTTCTTCTGGCAGATGGTTTGAAACAGGTATTCGTCACCTGCCCTTCGCGCCGGGTCACCGCAGCAACTTTCGGCCTCGCCCAGAACGCCAAAATTGACCCCGGCGGCTTGTAAAACCTTTATCAGAGAGATAGTAGCCTTAACATTACGCTCCACCAGAGCACCAGTACAACCCACCCAGAGTAGCACATCGACAGCATCCGGTTTATCGACTATTTTGAGGTCGAGTCCACTCATCCAGTCACCCCTCAGCCTCATCGACTGGGCACCGGCCCAGGGGTGCCCCCTGGTTTGCATGTTTCTCAGCATCAGCTGAGCACTCTCAGGCATCTTGCCTTGTGCCAGAACCAGATTCCGTCTCAGGTCGATTATCTTGGCGATATGTTCCACGTAGACCGGGCATGCTTCCTGGCAGGCGCCGCAGGTGGTACAGGCCCAGATTTCGTTTTCGCTGATGCTGCCGCCTATCAGTTGCGGAGCAGGACTCTCGGCGTTTGTCACCGGTTGGCGGGCCGTCTCCAGCCAGTGCCGCTTGATGTCCTGAGTTAATTTCCTCGGTGACAGTGGTTTTTGGCTCAGCCATGCCGGGCAGGCATCCTGGCAGCGGCCACAGTTAGTGCAGGCATCCACATCAAGAAGCTGTTTCCAGGTGAATTCCCTGGACTCGCCGACACCAAAAGTCTCGGCAGTTTCAATATGAAGTGGGGTGGGTACAACAAATGGGCCCAGGGTGCGGAAAAACACGTTTAAGGGAGAGATGATGATGTGCTGCAATTTAGAAAAACGGATGGCAAAATAGACGACTGCACCCATCACCACGAGGGAATGCAGCCACCAGAGAAGCCGGTGCCAGAGCAAAATCGTTCCCTGGCTCAGACCGCTAAAGACCCTGGCGAAAACCCAACCACCGGGAGACCATATTGCCCAGTCCGGGTGGCTTATCAACTCGGTAGCTGCCTGGCGCAGACCTTCAACGATGAAGCCCGTAACCACTATCAGCACGGCCAGTACAATAACAACTCCATCGTCGAGAACGGTGTTTAGTCTCTCCGGCTTCTGAATGTAACGGCGGTAGCCGGCCATAATAATGCCGGTAAGAATCATAATGCCGGCAATATCAGTGAGAAGCGAGAGCCAGAGGTAGGTACTGCCAGCAAGTTGCCTGCCAGCGAAATGGGTCACGGCATCAAGTGCGTCAGAAAGAAGCAATATCATCGCGCCCCAGAAGATAAGCAGATGCATGAGCCCGGGGTATGGCTCACGAAGAAAGCGGCGGTGGATAAGAACATCGGTTATGACCGTGCGGATGAATACCGCTACCCGCTTCCCCATATTCCGGGAGCGGTCATCCAGCTTGCCCACCCGCCACAGCTTGTAGCGCCGGTAGATACTATAGACTAGGATAGCAAATGCCATGACGCCCAGTATGTAGATGATATACCCGAATGGGATGTTCCAGAATATTTCTCGCGTTGGCAAATTAGTTTTCTCCTCTTGGGCAACGATTCAGACGGTCTTACTCATTGCTTGATAACGTGTCTTGTGACCTGCATTGGATAGACATATATTATATCACCTGTTGATAATCTTTGGTGGAGCTGAGGTCTCAATAGGTAGAACTTTTTCCACCACTTTTGAGATAGTCTCCTGAATACTGGTTCGAGTCCCGTAAAGTGGGCCATTCGGAACAGTTCCCGAACTACTATTTGAGAAGAAGCAATTGATTCCGGCTCTACAGCAGCTTATAGTTTCACTTTAAGATGGATAATCCATATTGTGTCGCCATCGGCTTCCTGAAGCCCTAGGAGTTACATGACTACAAGTATCCGAGGTTATCTGTATGCTTGAATGTCTCAATCTCTCCTGCACCACCTTTGGGTGAATGCCACGCTCCAGCATTGCTGACCAAAATACTTGTTTTCCTGCCAATTGTCTGTGCTGTACTCAGTCTTCCTGCCGCCAGTATTTTAACAACAAGTGAAATATGACTTTCAACCATGTGCAAACAGAACCTAACTAATTGCCTTTGACTTTCTCTCGCCTTTCGGCGATTATATATGTGGGTAAGTAGGATGCTGTGCTAGTCTAATAGGGGAGGTGCGGAATGGGTGCAAAGAAGAAGCCTCCACTGGTAGTGCTAGTCTTTGTTTCCTTGGTTCTATCTATCCTAACTCTGGGTTGCGCCAGACCAGCCGCTCCCAGCCAGGAAGAAATAAGTCCGCCTTCATCTGCTCCTAGTCAGGAGAAACTACGCCCACCTTGGTCTGAAAACATTTCACCTGGTAACGAAAGCGTTAACCCCTGGGACTGGAATGGTCCGCCTCCGATAATACAACCGTATACGGGACCCTCAAAGTTGGACCCCAATTTGTGGGACCTCATCCAGGCCGAAAAACGTGGGGAGCTAGTTGACAGTCGTGTCAGAGTAATCGTTAGGTACCTACCTGGGCAGTCTGAGGCAGCCGCCAAGGCAGTTGCTACTGTAGGGACTGTAGAAATCATCTCCCGTCTCTTCGGAATACAGGCGTTAGTGCCTATATCCAGCTTACTTGCCCTGCTTGAAGAAAAAAGCATAACTTCGATTAGACGGCCAGAGATAGTATCGTCAAGCGCAGGCAACTAGGAGTGTGTCCGAGTAATCACTTTTGGCAAATTAGTCTCCCAGACAGGAGCTAAAATGGACATATATATTGTCTTATTCTCCCACTCAATGTCACAATACCGGCTTATTCTCAGTCGCATTCCCCACTTGGGACAAGCTAGACCTATTACTCGGACAGGCTCCTAGGATAAAAGGCTCCTTAGTGAATAGAACGGGTGACGGGCATAAACACGTTTCTTCCGATATAACGAAAGGAGGCTGGCATCCTGACCGAGATTACCGGCCGCAAGCGTGATAAGGCTTATGCAGCTAATGAAATTCTTAAGGTTCTGGATGGAGAAATAGCACCCGGGGAAGATTGAGATGTGTAAAACCTTGTTCACACTTCTAGCGCTCGTTTTGATCCCACTTTCCGCTTCTGGTTGTACTCGTCAGGAGCAAGCCCAAGCAGAGCCGTTCTGGGACGCGGTTGTAAATGCAGATTTAATCGTATCAGGTAATGTTACTGATAAAAGATATGACATCATCACCCATCAGACGGGAAACTTTACCGGAAAACATGCTTACACAATATTCACTCTCTCGGTGGAAAAGGTGATAAAAGGAGACCCTACTACCAAAGAGGTTCTAATTAGAGTACCGGGTGGCCCTATAGGCCAGTTATACCAAGGGCCACCCGAATGGTATTTTTCAATATCAGACCAATTGCTCGTTAGCCTCCACAGAGAAGAGGGAAATGTTGATACAGTTTCTTCTCCTGAATTAGTTTGGATTTTAGGTCCCACGAGGATAACGCAGCCAGACTTGCCTGTGGTTATTGGCCGCGTCATCAAAATCATGAAAGCCAATAATATTCCAATTGCTCTTCCGGAATCGGAATGGCCGCCACTGCCTACTGGTTCTATCAAACGTCCTGAAAAAGAGACCTTACCGAAATTTAGGACTAAGGGGATAGGGTTGATAAATAATCTCAAAGAGACTATATGACCAACCACTACCGGCTTTTAGTAACCGATATTGATGGCACTTTATTGGGCAAGAATGGCACTATCTCGCCTGATGACAGGACAACACTGGCTAAAATCCAGGACTCTGGTATGCAAGTCGCCCTGTCTACCGGACGAGTCATGCTCGCCTCGCTAAAAATTATTAAGGAGCTGTCCCTTGATGGCTATCACATCTTCTGTGACGGTGCCCTGGTGAGCAACCCGGAAAATGACGATGAAGTCTATGCCAAACCAATCAGTCAGGCATTACTCAGGGAGGCTATCGAGTTCAGCCATCTCTATGACATCAACCTTGACCTCTATTCGCGCAACCGTTATTTTATCGAGCGGGAAACATGGGCAACGGCCATCCGCCGTGACTTCTTTGGTGTTGAGCCGACGGTAGTCGACTTCAACCAGGTTTGGCCGGAGGAGCGGATTATCAAAGGGGCTCTCGTCCTCAACTCGGCGGAGGAAAGAGCCAAGGCAGAGAGCTTCCGCCTTCACTTTCAGGACTGCTTCAACTTCTCACTGAGCAGGACGCCTTCTTATCCTGAGGTGGATTTTATCAACGTGGTGGCGCAGGGTGTATCCAAAGGGGAAGCCCTGCTCGCTTTAAGCTCATATCTGAATATACCCATGAGCGAGGTTATTGCCATCGGGGATGGCAATAACGACGTCTCGCTTCTGTCCAAGGCCGGCCTGGCGATTGCGATGGGCAACGCCCCCGATGAGCTGAAAGCCGTGGCTGATTATGTTACCCTCGATGTTGAGCACAGCGGTCTGAGCGCCGCCATCAAGAAACTTTTGCGATAAAAGATACCTTTAGTTTAGTTCGCTCTTATCTTCGCCTTCTTTTAATAGCTGGCGCAACCATCTCCACAGACTGTTCGCCTGCTCCACCTGCTTACTCTCGACTGCCATCTCACCATAACGGACGCCGATGTATAGGCTGGTAAGCTCATCCAACGGCACACTCCCTTCAGGCAGTATCTGCCCGAAGCGCCGGGCATATTCAGAGGGTGTCTCGTCGCTCCGGCGCTCGATGCCATAGTCTGAAGCCTCCCGTAGCAAACGCCGGTATATCTCCCTGACCGCCAGCATGCCCGGCACATCCTCACCCGCCTGCCCGCCTGATGGCGAACCACGTTGTGCTTTCCCCTTCCGCTTACGCCGGAAAGGACGCCAGATAAGGCTGAGAAACAGGCGCAAGTCAGCTTTGAACCCATCCCAGGTCCAAACGGATTCACTTATCTCCTCTATCTCCTTCCCGGCCCGGACTGACCACTGCCGGAAGATAGCTCTGACCAGGAAAAAAACGACGGCGATGGCGATGAGAGCCAGAATCGTCCATTTTATCGCCAAAAGCGCCTCGGCGGAAAGCCCACGGGGAATGATTTCCGGTGGTGGTTCGAGTTCCGTCATATTTTGTGACTGGGAGGGCTGCACCAGTCCCGCCCGGCGGAACAGGCCGATGATGAACTGGACGGCATAGACCAGCCCGGCGACCAGGTACCCAATCGGAACGAACAGATAGCCCACGATTCGAATCAGTAAGTCATAACCCACGGCTAAAAACCGCGAAAGCAGTACCAGGAATTCGGAGGAGAACAGGCTGGCAATACCTACCCCGACTAAAACAATAGCTCCGACGACGGTCAACAGGATAGAAAGCCACTGCCGACTGAGTAATGGCGTTGTCCCTCCAGTTTCCAATATCTTTTCCCGGGTGGCTTGCAGGTTGCCCAGAGCCAGGGCGACCAGGCCGGAGAAGAAAAAGCCAGCCACGTAAAGTCCGAGAGTGGCGGTGAAGTTATCCAGAGAGCCTGCGCCCGAGCTAGCCCTCCAGACAACGAGCAACAAAACCAGGGCAATGAAACCAACCACGAAAGAATGGTAGATATCATCGAAATAAAGGGAATTGCGTCCATAGCTTATCCCCCGCCACCAGAGATAGGCTGCGGCCAGCAGGGCCAGCGGCAAAGGATGAGGCTGAGAAAAGCTATCAATCAGAATGCGTGCCGCGCCTGTAAACCACTCCCGGCTGAGCAGACCGGAGCCGGTGTCGTACTCAATACGGATAACCAGGAAACCAGCGACTAAACCACAGGCGACAATACCCAACCGAACCCAGTGTAGAGACCATCCACGGGTAAGGAAGCCCCGGCTGACAAAGAAGAAGATGCCAAGGAGAATAATAACGGAAAACAGGCTCAAGGGTGGGCGGGACCAGACCAGGGCCGGCCACCGTCCTATCCAGGCCAGCCACGGGTAAACCCAGAAGGCTTCCATCAGAATCACGGCCAGAGGACATAGGATAAGGCCGACCCAGTTTAGATTGGCCAGTTTGTGCTTAATCGCCATTGTTTTCTACCGTATCGTGACAACTATTACCCTGCCAGATGAAGTGCCTCGATGTCACGCCAGGGCACATCATCCCGAACATGGTAGACTGTCAAACCATCCTGGCTTGGCGAAGCTTCCGAGCCTCCAATCAAAATCAAAGCCACCCGGCGCCCGGCTCTTCTCATCCGGGCAAGAGTGGCGATAAGGGCGTCGGTAGGTACGGCACTTATCACCACCAGAGTGCTGCCCCAATGAAGGTCTCTGCCTTCATTCAGGAGTAGCTTATCGATGGACATGGACTCAAAGGGATAAAGTGGTGCCAAAGCCTCCAATATGTGGCGCAATTGGTCCGGATGCTGGCTGGGAGCCAGCCTGACCATCTCGTGTGAAAACCACCTGTTTTGATTGACATAGAGACCGACCCGGTAGCCTGCTTCCAGAGCCTGGCTGGAAACAGAGGCAGCCGTAATAATCCCAAGCTCAAGAAGCTGGGACACGCTCCCCCAGTAGGCTAGCTCAGTAGTACGAACGTCCAGGAAGATACCCATATCGACCGTGGTCGTCGGCTCAAAAATCTTGGTCTGTATCTGGCCAGTCCTGGCGGTGCTCTTCCAGTGAATTCTCTTCAAGCTGTCGCCATAGTGATAGTCCCGGACACCCAGGGTAAGCACCGGGTCGGGGAAAATATTGTTTTTGACTCTAATGTTGCCGCAAAGTTGCTTTGAGGGAATGCCCAGCTTCTCCAGGGGTAATATCCTGGGATAAACCATCAGGTAGTCAACATCCTTCGTTTCCATCTCCCGGTTGAAGAAGCCAAAGAGGTCACCGGAGCGAATACGGGCCGGGCCGAAGGCGAAATAGCCCCTCTGGAGGCAGCGCAGGTGATAGCGCCTTTTGACCCGATGATACCAACTGAGTGGCAGGAGATTACTGAGAAGCAGGCGAGCCGCCTTATATGACGGGAGAGCTTTACCTTTAAGCAGGGTCAACTCCTCCGGAATTTCGTCATCAATCTGCACCCAGGGTAAGGGCAGGGGTTTACGGTTAGTCACCTCTATCTCCAGCTGAACCTCTTCGCCAAAGAAAACGCGGCTGGAGCTAAGCCGGCGCCGGTACTCGACACGGCTGAGACAATAGCGGTCCCATAATCTGGCAATACCTCCGGCCAGGAAAAACAAGAGCGCCACCAGGAGCAGGGTCACCTGATGCAAAAGCAGGCTAGCAATGAGGAGTAATACCGTTATCAGAAGCCAGGAGCCGCCAAGCATACATTACCTTTATCCAGCTTCGCTTTCCGCTTCGACCGGTACCGGGAGAGAATCGACTATCTCTTTAAGGATGGCCTCGACGTTGTCGCCACGCAGGTGGCTCTCTGTCCGGGGAATGATACGGTGAACCAGGACAAAGGCCGCCAGGTATTTCACATCGTCAGGGATGACGAAGGCCCGCCCTCTTAGTGCCGCCAGAGCCTGCGAGGTATGGTAGAGCGCCAGCATGGCACGAGGGCTGGCCCCCAGTTGCACGGAGGCATGTTCTCTGGTGGCATGGATAATACGGATAATATAGTCTTCCACGTCGGCAGCCACATGTATCTCCCGGCAGTCTGCCTGTATCTGCAAAAGCTCACCGGCCGAAAGCACGGAGGTCAGCTCTTCTATCGGGTCACCCCGGCGAAAGCGGGACAGAATCAGGCGGTCGTCTTCCGCAGTGGGGTAGCCTATCTTGATTTTGAGCAGAAACCGGTCGAGCTGAGCTTCAGGCAAGGGGAAAGTGCCCTCCAGCTCGATGGGGTTCTGCGTTGCCAGCACCAGAAAAGGCCGCGGCAATAGTCTGGTTTCTCCCTCAGCGGTGACCTGCCGCTCCTGCATCGCCTCAAGCAGGGCCGATTGAGTCCGTGGTGTGGCGCGGTTAATCTCGTCGGCAAGCACCACCTGGGCGAAAATCGGTCCCGGTCGGAACTCAAAATCAGCCGTCTTCTGGTTGAAGATATAGGTGCCGGTGATGTCCGAAGGGAGCAGGTCGGGGGTGCACTGGATGCGCCGGAAGGTACAGCCGAGAGAGCGGGCAATTGACTTGGCCAGCATCGTCTTGCCG
>JAENIS010000112.1 GCA_016844285.1 Dehalococcoidales bacterium | reverse complement strand
TGATGTCAGCCCCAGCCTCAGCCAATCTCAGGGCGATGGCTCGTCCAATCCCCCGCCCACTGCCAGTTACTATCGCTACTTTATTAGAAAGATTCATTACTTACTCCTAAGCTAGTGTCTGTCTGGTTCATTACGGAACCAATTATTACTTCAGCACGCATTACCACTGGTGTACGACCTCACCCCTCTTAAACGCCCCGCAATAAAATCCCTCTCGCTCTCCCTTTATTAAAGGGAGAGGTTTCCCCCTTTGCCAAAGAGCCTGTCCCGTGATTGACACGGGAGGGACTTAGGGGGATTTCCCTCTGGGCTTAGCCCCCTTCCCGATGGGAAGGGGTTCAGGGGGATGGGTTGCCCAGATTTCTAATCGCCTCAACATTACCGATATTCAGAGTTTCAACATTCTTGTTGATTCGTTTGATGAGTCCACTGAGGACTTTACCCGGCCCGATTTCGATGAAAGTGGTGATGCCGGCATTGGCCATGTATTCGATGGAGCGCTGCCATTGGACGCCGTGGCATAGCTGCCGGGTAAGCTCGCCTTTTATCTCTTCAGCCGTGGTTAGCGGGGTGGCGGTGGTGTTGGCGATGATGGGCACGGTTGGCTCCTGGAAGGTAATCCTGGCGATGACTCCGGTGATACCATCGACTGCTGGCTGCATCAGTGCCGAATGAAAGGCACCGCTGACGGGTAATGGCAGCGTCCGGCTTGCCCCTCTGGCTCTGGCCAAGTCGGCGGCTTTGGCCAGGTTTTCCCTGGCGCCGCTGATGACGAGCTGACCGGGGCAATTGCAATTGGCAATCTGGGTGTCAGTCTCATCGCATACCTCAGCCACTGAAGCCTCGTCAAGTCCAATAATGGCCACCATGCCGCCGGGTCGCTTCAGCCCGGCCTCGTACATTAGCCGTCCCCGCTCTCTAGCCAGGTAAACCGCAGTGGCAAAATCAATCACCCCGGCGGCGGCCAGTGCGGTGTACTCCCCCAGGCTGTGACCGGCTACAAAAGCCGGGGCCGGTGGCCGGCTCACGCCGGGCATTTCTTCAATGACTTTCAGGCAAGCCAGACTGACGGCGACCAGCGCTGGCTGGGCGTTGATGGTCTGGCGTAGCTCTTCCTCCGGTCCCTCAAAGTACAGGCGGGATAACGGAAATTCCAGAACCTCGTCAGCCTGCTCAATAAGGGCTTTGGCGGTCGCAAAATTATCATAAAGGTCACGTCCCATGCCTACCCATTGTGAACCCTGCCCCGGGAAGACATAAGCTACCTTCTTTGCCTCAGACACAGCTAATCCCCCTCAGGAGTCTTGCCGTTGGCAATGATTGTCCCCACCGCCAATCGCTTACCAGTAGCCGCCTGGTCTGCGTTACTCCGTCTTCTTTTTCGGGACTTTAATCGCGACTGCTTCCCGGCCAGCATAGCTACCACAGGTAGGGCAGGCATGGTGGGGGAGCTTGGGACTCTGGCATTGGGGGCAGAGTGCCAGCGCCGGTGGGGCAATACCGAGATGACCTCGTCTTTCCCCCTGGCGTGCCTTAGCGTATTTTCTCTTTGGTAAAGGTGCCATCGTTTATTTCGTTCCTTTCTACCTTTTTTGGCGGTACTTGATTAACTAAAATCAATCTACTTGGCTCCGACCATCCGGTCGATTACCCTGGTGGAACAGTGACAGGATGCCTGATTAAGATTGCCGCCGCAACCAGGGCATAGCCCGGCACAATCCTCGCTGCAGAGTGGCTTCATCGGAATGGCCATTAGCGTATACTGGCGCAGCGCCTCGGTGAGGTCAAGGATGTTATGTTCATCAATGGTGAAACAGTCAGGTTCGTCGGGTAAGGGCAGCGGCTCCCCGGTAATAATATTGTTGGTAGGGAAATACTCCTCTTCAATATTTATCGAGAGAGGATAACGGAACAGAGTCAGACAGCGGCTACAGGGGAGGTCGACGTCGGTGTGCAGGGTAGTCCTGACCAGGAAACCACGGTTAGTACGTATGAGCTGGACCTCACCCTCAACCAGATGGCTACTACCGGCAATATCAACCATCTCGCTTACCACGTAGTCTCGCGTTAACCCTACGGGTGCCTTCAGTTGCTGGGCGACATTTATCCACATTGTATTTCCCTGTATCTTGACGGGAAGCTTAGATTCCCCCTCTCTATTTGATTTCCAGAATCAATATATTATAGCCGATGTACCGGCCAGCGTCAATCTCAGCTCCTCCCCCATTCCCTTATCAAGGGAAGGGGGACAGGGGGATAGGTGGTGAAATCATCTTACCCGTCAGGAGCGTTGCCATATTATCTTGGCACCTGGCTCCCGCAGTTGCTTCCGTCGCTGAGCTTGCGAGGCATTTACTATGTCCAGGTTAAGTGGCATATTGAATTTCAGGATTTCGAGGGTGTTTCGTTCGTCATCGTAGCTTGTCTTTAGCGGCGAATCTTGCCGGGGTGGATTATCAATAATTGTCCAAACAGTTGGCGACTCGGCACTGCCGGTAAGCATGACTTTACGCACGATGCTAATGGTGCTGACTTCCCGCGCGTAGAAATGATAGCACTCGTCGGGGTCGGGCATACGGCTCGGCCCGGCGTTTTGGTCGCCAGAGAGCGTGCGAGACAAGTCGCTGAAAGCGTCTTTGAGGGATGTCATCTCTTGCTTGATGGCATCCAGACTCTCGCCCAAGGTCTTTATTGCAGCCCAAATTCGGGCAATCTCTTCATGAGAACCGGCTCCTGAGCTATTTCTTGGCATTCAAATCCTCCTCGCTTATGGCTAAACACGGGGACCCTCTATAATATAGTTGCACGATAACCGAACTTATTCTTTCTTTAGCTTCTCAATCAGCATTGGCACTATCTGGAAGAGGTCGCCGACGATACCATAGGTAGCGACCTCAAAGATGGGGGCGTCGGGGTCGTTATTGATAGCGACAATAGTGTCCGAGGTTTGCATACCGGCCAGGTGCTGAACTGCCCCGGAGATGCCGCAGGCAATATAGAGCCGGGGGCAAACGGTCTTCCCGGTTTGCCCGACCTGATGGGAGTAGGGAATCCATCCCTCATCCACTGGTGGTCGGGACGAGCCGACGGCTGCCCCCAGCACCCTGGCCAGTTCCTCAATCAGGTGGAAGTTCTCCGCCTTGCCCAGTCCTCTCCCCCCGGAAACAATAATGTTGGTATCCTCAAGCTTGACCTTCTCGGTAATGTCCTCGACAAAGCTGAGGAGCCTGGTTCTTGAGGTGACGCCTGCCCTATTGAAGTCCACCTTTATTATCTGGCCTTTCCGTCCCTTATCCGGCTGGTTTGGGCTAAAGACGCGGGGGCGGACGGTGGCCATCTGGGGTCTTCTGGCCGGGCAGATAATGGTGGCCATGACATTGCCGCCAAAGGTGGGGCGAGTCTGGAGCAGTAGTCTCTTCTCGATATCGATGTCAAGACCGGTGCAGTCGGCGGTAAGCCCGGTCTTCAGCATGGCAGCGACGCGGGGAATAAAGGAGCGCCCCAGCGGCGTCGCCCCGGCCAGGACTATCTCCGGCTGGTGCTCTCGGATGAGGCGGGCAAGCTCGGCCGTATAGAAGTCTTCCTGGTGGTGGGCCAGGGCGGGGTTTCCATGTCATTGATATTGTGGCCAAGGCAGATGGCGGCTAGTTCCGTATTCAGCGTATCAGCCAGTTCTCTGCCCTTGGCGAGTAGCTCGTAGGCAATGTTTTTTAGTTTACCGTCCCGTTGCTCGGCAAAGACCCAGACGCCGCGGTGGCTATCACCGGCTGCCGTTTCCATGGCGGTTTCAATGAGTATTGCTTCGTAGGCGCAGGCTTGTTGGCAGGCACCGCAAAGGTTACAGCCCTCATTGATATGAGCCTTGTCCCCAATAATTTCGATGAGGCCAAAAGGACAGGTCGGCGCACAGGTGCCACAACCGGCGCACTTATCAAGGTCAATCTGAATTCCCATATATCTCCCTAACTGCCTCGGCGTCACTAATCTAGGTTACTTAATGACTCATCCCCTCTTCTTTGTGAGGTTGTTTAATAACCTATCCCTCTGCCCCCTTCCCTTCCAGGAGAGGGGGATTAAAGGGGTGAGGTTAATAAACAACCTTTAATACTTTTAACACCCCCCGAATAGTTACTAAAAAATCTCTTTTCATATTACCTTGGCTTCTCTTAGCTTGTTGATGAGGCTGGCTACCTGGCTCTCAGGGCTGCCCTGAAAGATTTCACCGTGGCGGCTGCTCTGCGGGAAGAATATCTTGACTACTCTTGTCGCCGAGCCGGCCAGTCCAAGCCTATCTGCATCGGCGCCCAGGTCAGCGGCCGTCCATGTCGTTATTACGGTGCTTTTTGCCCTGGCCAGC
>JAENIS010000050.1 GCA_016844285.1 Dehalococcoidales bacterium | reverse complement strand
GAAACAGGGCTGGGCATCTTTTCTCCTATCAGAGATGACTCAACCAGTTGCCAGAAGTTTTGTCTGTCGGCCTCTCTGACGACCGCCTGCTCGTGGGCTTCGGCGAGGGCCACCGGGTAGCCCTGCCCGCGCCGGCACTGGTCTAACACCAGGGTATGAGTCAGATTCAGTAAATTCTCGTCTCTGGCCACCCACTGCGGAAGCTCCACCCGGGCAATTTCATCGTCCACCCGGAGGTAGAAGAAATAAACCTGGTGCTCGCCGTAGCGCTTCTTCACTACCGAGGATTGAGTGATGAAGAGGGCCGAGCGTTCTCCCTGGCCGAGCAAACTGGCAAAAAGCTCGCGGTCTTGAACACCAGCCACGGCATCACAATCCCGCGTCTTGCACTCCGGGCAGTAGCGGTCACTGTCCACAATCTCCTGCGGGCAGAGCGCCACCCGCAGGTCGTTGGCGACATCAGCACTACGGGGTAGGCTGATATAGCTGGCCAGGGCAAGACGCCGAGCCTGACTCAGCTTTCGCATCTGCTCCAGATGGGTGAGAAAGCCCTCCTCCAGCAGTGTTCGACTGACAAATTCGGGGTAAGCCTCCAGCCCCCAGAGAATAAGCGTGCCATCCATAAGCGCCAGCGCCTGACTGCCCGGAGGTAGCTCGGCGGCCAGCTCAGCCAGTCGCTGACACTCAGCAACACCTCGTTTGATACCCAAAAGGGTGCCTTCTACCGGCTGCTCCCGGCTATTCTCGGCGGACTTGACCGTCAGCTCTTCCTTTTCCGCATAGAGGTGGGGAAGACTATCAAGCCTGGCCTCAGGTTGGGCGCCGTAATGAAGAAAGACACGACCGATGTTTATCAGGTAGCACCTGGCGGAGCGATGGCGGTCAACATCAATATGAGAGCCATCGGTGGCGATGACGGTGAACTCAGCCGGCAGGGGCGGCGGCCCATAGTGCCGGTCAAGTCCATCCACCAAGTCAGCCACCAGCCAGGTGGTCTTACTTGAGGCAATCTTCTTTCGTAAGGATTCAAGGTTAGCGGAGCTATGGTGCAGGACATCAAGAGCACGTTCGAGGCGTTGTTGCCTTTCTTCACCACCCGCCTTCAGCCTGGTGACCATGCCCTCAACCTGCCCGGCCACCTTGGTTAAGTCCAGCGACATTTCCCAGAACCTCACCCTGACTTAAGATTTAGCCAACAGTATAGTTCATCAAGGGGGTGAACTCAAGCAATACCATCGGCCAAACCTCACCCCCTTAATCCCCCTCTCCTAAGAGGAGAGGGGGAAATAGAGAAAGAGGGGCTTTGCCCCTCTTAGACGCCCCGTAGTTTAGCTCTCATTATGGGGAAGAGATTTAAGAGAGGGGGCTATGCCCCCTCTCTTTTACTTACTATGTGTCTCATAATAGTCTGTATCGTTCAATAATTGTCATTCCAGCGTAGACTGGAATCCAGGACAGGGTGATATCTGGATTCTGGCCTTCGCCAGAAGGACATCTTCTTTTTGAATGGCATCACCCATGTCTTGAGTCCAGGCTATAATGAGATTCTTAGTAGCTCATCCTTCCCATCGGGAAGGGGGGTTAGAGGGAGAACAATCGCCACACCTGACATGACACTAAAATGGTGGCATCAGCCCTGGAACTGAGTAGGGGATTAATTAGCTATTGGCGTGCCGCAGACTACAGGAGACGACGAAGCAGTGGCCGCACTCGGTTTCGCAGGGTTCGACGTGGATAGTGATATTAGCATTAGGCAACCGGCTTTCGATATCGTGCTCCAGATGGTCGCACATCCGGTGCCCCTCTTCGATACTGACATTCCTCGGCAGCATGAGATGGAGGTCGATAAAACGCTGGCTGCCTGCCTTGCGGGTACGCATTTCGTGGAAGCCGGCAAGCTGAGTAGTGTGTTCCTTGATACAGTCGATTATTTCACTCTCTTCTGTTTTGGGTAACCGGACATCAATCAGTCCGCTAAAAGCCATCCTCCCCACATGGTAAGTAGCCCTGAGTATTAGCAGTGACACGGCTAAGGCAAGAATCGGGTCAAAGATGGTCAACCCGGTGAAGCGTACCACCACCAGACCCACCATCACTCCAGCCGTGGAATAGACATCGCCCCGGATATTATTGGCATTTGCTTCTAAGACGATAGAGCCAGTCTTACGGGCTACCCGAAACAGGTGCTGAGATAAGAAGATATTACTTATCAAGGAAACCAGCATAACACCGATACCAGCTTCGGTGAGTTGAATGACCTCGCCGACGATGATGCGCTGGATGGCTGAATAGATAATGACGCTGGCGGCGCCGAGAAGCAGCACCGCTTGAATACCGGCGGCAACATCCTCCGCTTTACCATGTCCAAAGGGGTGCTCCTGGTCAGGCGGCTTAGCGGAAAAGCCTACCGTGAGGAAGGTGACAATCACCGCAAAAATGTCAAGAGAGCTGTCTACTGCCTGTGCCCAGATACTGATACTATCGGTAATTACCCCCACCGCTATCTTAAGCCCGAAGAGCACGGTGACAGTGACAAGCAAAAGTTTTGCGGCACCACTTGGAGTAGAAAACACGACCCGTTACCTCCATTTAGCTTTGGCGGTGGTCAGGGGCAACCAGTGAAGAAACCGGCCCCATTCTCCTTTTCGCCAGCCTTATCTGGTGTCAGTCCTCTGCCGACCAAGCATTACATCTATTCTCAAGTTACCGGAGTAGACAAGACACTACTCACAATCTACGCCACAAGGTTCAATTTGAGATTAATTTTCTGACTACTTGTTCGGTCAGCACAGGTCCAAAATCAGGCCTTGCCTGCCAGCAATTTTTTGCTATGTTTCACAAAAAACAGCCGTGAGACTAATGGTCCCACGGCTGTTACTTTCCGTTGCCTAATTACAGCCCGACCACCCTCGAGTTGGAGGGGGTCTGTTCCTATCGGCCTTATTATTTTGGTGCTATTATACCTCTGTAATGTGGTTACGTCAAGACGGAAAACTGGCTATTCAGAACAAGCCTGACCACACATAAGTATGCTTCCTCTTCTGCCTTGGGTAGCCTAACACCTTACTATCACCCGTTAATTTTGGCGGTGGATAGAGCTCTCCGCCCAATGAATCGGCCCCATTCTCCTTTTCTCCAGACTACCAGCAAAGATGCGGCGGTGCCAATCGCACTATAGGTTCCGGTAATAATGCCGACTAAAAGCACCATAATGAGGTTCTGAACAGGGGCACCAACAATGATGACGAGGGCAATGAGCGTAAATAATGTACCCACTCCGGTGATAAGAGTACGCGACATGGTCTGGACCAGGCTATTGTTGACGACCATCTCAAAGTCCATACCTGGGTTCCTGCTCAGGTTCTCACGTATTCTGTCAAAGACAACAATGGTATCGTTGACGCTATAGCCGATGACCGTCAAAACGGCGGCAATGAACATCAAATCAACCTGCCAGCCAAATAAGGCACTGAAGATGGCAAACGTGCCTAAGACCACCAGCACATCATGGACTAGCGCGGCGATGGCACAGACGCCCCAGCGGAAGGGATTGGGCATACGGTGGAATGCCCAGCTAATATAGAGCAGCATACCAATGGCTGAGATAATTACCGCAATAGTCGCATTAGTGGTCGTGTTAGCCGCCGCTTTTGGGGCGACTGATTGAAAACGTCCGCTGGTATACTCGCCTAATTTTGCCGTCAAGCCAGTGAGCACGGCCGCCTTGGCGTCGAGGGTAATATCCGGTAAATCGATGGTGTAGTCGTTGCCACGGCCGTGTAGAACCACTGTGTTGCTGCCAGTGTATCCCAGGCTGGCTAACGTGTCTATCACCTGTTGGGTGTCTACTGTCTGCTTAAAAGTAATATTAAGCTCGGTGCCGCCTCTAAAATCAATCCCCGGTGAAAGATGGAAAAGGCTAAGCGCAATTATGCCGGACAGTATGACTATCCCGGAAATTAAAAAATACCAGAACCTTTTCCCAATAATATCAAACATTTATCTTCCTCTGATATGGAGCGAATAGAGATGTATTCTGAGCTAAAGTGGTACCAGCGAAGGCGCGGACGAAAGTGCGGGTCACCGTTATGGCGGTAAACATGCTCACCGCTACACCTATCATCAGCGTCACCGCGAAACCCTTGGCAACATCGCTGGCGATGATATTACTGTTCCCCAGCCAGTAGAGAATCACCCCGGCCAGTATTGTCGTCACGTTGCTATCAAGTATCGCCGGCCAGGCACGGTTAAAACCGGCGTCGATGGCTGCGCCCAGACTTCGTCCCGCCCACATTTCCTCTTTCATGCGTTCAAAGATGAGGACATTGGCATCTATCGCCATGCCCACCGATAGGATGAAGCCAGCGATGCCCGCCAGGGTAAGGGTAACCCCCAGCAGCTTGAAAATAGCTAAAGTGAGGAAGGCATAGTAGGCTAATGCCAGGCTTGCCATTAGCCCTGAGACGCGATAGTAGATAGTCATAAAAAGCATGGTCATCAGGATACCTAACATCCCAGCACGGAGGCTCTTCTTAAAAAAATCGTTCCCCAGCGATGCCGGGATGTCCAATGAAGTGGGGTCCAGTGTCAGGGGTACCGGTAAACGGCCGGCATTTAACTGCTGGGATAAGCTGGTCGCATCACCCATACTTAACCCGGTAATCTCACCCCGGTTGGTAATCGTCGCCCGAATATACGGCGCAATGGGACGATTATCCGCTCCCCGCAGCGGCTCGTTACCTTCAAAGATGGCCAGCGGCTGATTGAGCAGCCGGGTGGTAATTTGCTCCGATAGCTGGCTTCCCTCTGTGTCCCACTCGAATTCTAGCCGTATCTGGTTCAGATTGTCCCGGCTGACATAAGTATTCTTTTTGAAGTAGCGGCTGGTCAATTCCTTCGTTTCGCCACCGATGATGCCGGTAACTGGTTTCCATTTGCCCAGCTCATTGTCCCATCTGGCGCTGGCGTTATCGGTGGTAAGCTCCGCAAACTCCAGCAAAGCCACACGGGAAAGACCCTCTTTTTCTTTATCCGTGAGTGTTCTCCCCGGTATTTCGACCAGAATCTGGTTCTCGCCTAATGTACGAATACTGGTCTCGCTTACCCCCATCGGATTGATTCGGTTGGTCAGAACGGCGATGGTCCCATCCATCGTGCTGGCGACATCACCGGCGGCTATCCCGGCTAAGTTAGCACTGTAGATAATACGGGTGCCACCCTGCAAATCCAGCCCCAGCCGTATTCCCTTCTTGAACCATGTTCCTTTCTCAATAGGGAAAACCACCAGCGCCGCCACCACAAAGATGGCCAGCACGATTAAGAAAACCAACGTATTTCTTCTCGGCATACTTTCTCTCTACTTTAATCAGGTCTTGTCAGACTTAATTCGTCCCTAAAAATGGCGAGATAGCGTTACTATTCATCGACCTCTCGTCCGAACGATGCCTGTCTCTTCGACATCCAGACACTAGCGACAATGACGAGCAGCCCAACGACGACAATAGTAATCGTTACCGGGGTGAGTCCCCTCTCCTCAAAGCCACCACCGGCCACTGACACCACCATCATTGAGGCTGAGATAACTGCCACCAGGTTAATCACTTTGATGAGCGGGTTCAGCGCCGGCCCGGCGGTATCCTTGAGCGGGTCGCCCACGGTATCACCGGTGACGCTGGCCTTGTGGGCTTCCGAGCCTTTGCCGCCGTAAAGCCCGTCCTCGATGGTCTTCTTGGCATTATCCCAGGCACCGCCGGCATTGGACATAAATACCGCCAGCAGTTGTCCCACCAGGATGACGCCAGCCAGGAATCCGGCCAGAGCCTCCAGCCCGAAGAGGAAGCCGATGACTATCGGCGAGATGATGCCGAGGAGCGCCGGTGTCAGCAGTTCCTTCTGAGCGGCGCCGGTGCAGATGGAGACCACCCGGCCATAGTCCGGGTCAACCGTGCCTTCCCAGACCCCCGGGACGCTCTTAAACTGGTAGCGTACCTCGTTGACTATCTGGTAGGCAGCGCGGCCGACCGCAGCGATGGTGAGCGCGCTGAACAGGAAGGGGATGGAACCGCCGATAAGGAAGGCGACAAACACCTGCCACTTGATCAGGTTGATGGTCTCGAGCTGATAGTCCGCATAGAAGGCGCCGAACAGGGCGACCGACGCCAGGACAGCGGAGGCGATGGCGATGCCCTTGGTGATTGCCTTGGTGGTATTGCCCACCGCATCCAGGTCAGCCAGGGTCTGCCGGGCTTTAGGCTCCAGCCCCGCCATTTCGGCAATGCCGTTGGCATTATCCGAGACCGGGCCAAAGGCGTCCATGGAGATGTTGTTGCCGGTCAGGGTGAGCTGGCCGATACCGCAGAGTGCGACACCGTAGAAGATGTAGAGGATATTCTCGGTGCCGCTGCCGGCGCCCCCCCAGATAATCGCCGAGGCGACAATGGACAGGGCGATGACGAGGATGGCCATGACGGTGCTTTCATAACCAATACCAAGACCGGCAAGAATATCGGTGGCCGCCCCGGTCTTAGTGGACCGGGCGACTTCCTTGACGGGTGGGTATTCGGTGGAGGTGTAGTAATCAGTCAGGTAGTTGATGGCGATGGCCAGGACAACGCCCACGGCGGTTGCCCAGAAAAACCTGAGGTCTTTGGTATAAAAGAAGGCGAAGAGGAAGAAGGAGGCGACCGAAATCCCCGCCGCCAGCCAGTAGCCCCGGTGTATGGCGTTCATGGCATTCTCGCCCTCGCGTAACGCTCGTACGGTATAGGTACTGATGATGGAGGAGACAACGCCAGCGGCCCGCACCAGCAACGGGAAGATAATCCAGCTGAGCTCCCCGGTAATCTCGGAGATGAACAGCCCCAGTATCATCGCTGAAACAATGGTGACTTCATAAGACTCGAAAATATCGGCGGCCATCCCGGCGCAGTCACCCACATTATCGCCGACCAGGTCGGCAATCACGGCGGCATTACGTGGGTCATCCTCGGGAATACCTTTTTCCACCTTGCCTACCAGGTCAGCGCCGACATCGGCAGCCTTGGTATAGATACCGCCGCCAACACGCATAAACAGGGCGATTAACGTACCGCCGAAGCCAAAACCGAGGAGCACCAGTGGGGCATCCTTGAAGAAGATGATGAAGATTATCGTCCCACCGAGCAGGCCAAGGCCATCGGTGAGCATGCCGGTGATGGTGCCGGTGCGGTAGGCTATTTGCAGGGCCTTGGTGAAGCTCGAGCGTGCTGCCTGAGCCACCCGGATATTACCTTGCATTGCCATGTTCATGCCGATATAGCCAACCAGGGCGGAGAACAGGGCACCCATCAGGAAGCCACCCGCCCGCCCCAGTCCGATAAGCCATTTCGGGTTGTTATAGACGGAGGTGCCGCCGGCAAACCAGCCGGTGAAGAAGACGAACACCGCCAGTATAAAGACAAGGAACAGTATGGTACGGAACTGGCGCATGAGATAGGCATTACCGCCGGTGCGTATCGCATTGGCGATATGCTTCATTTTTTCATTGCCTTCCGGTTCCCTCAATATCTGGCGGGTAAGAAAAGCGGCATACAAGAGGCCAATGATGGCGATTAAGACGACAAAGATGAGAGAATATTTCTCAAAGGTGGTGGCGACTTGGAAGCCTTCAAATAGTGTTATACCCATTCACGACTCCTTTCCACAAATTTTACTCCGGTACAACATGGTCTCGTCTTTTCCCCTGATTACTCAGCAATTCATCAATGAAGACAAGCGCCTCCTCTCTTGTTGTTATCTCACCTGAAGCGTATGCTGCTCGTACGGCCTCCAGGGTTTCACCAATTTTAGCTCCGGGCTCCAGTCTAAAGATATTGATTATATCATATCCGTCAACTAGTTTGGGCGGACGAATTTCCTGCTGAGAATGCTGGGTAAGCATATATGCTACCATCCGAGCATGAGTCTGCCAGTGGGCAAGGTCAAGGTGCGGGCCACGAGTCGCCAGATGGTCAGCCAGATTGAGGAAAAGGGTATCAATACCAGCCTCTTCATTATCACGGAAATAGCGGTAGATTGCCCGGCGGGTGGGCAGTTCGTCCTGATACATCTGCCCTGGCCGCATGTGATAACGGACTTCACTCTCTACCAGCTTTATTTCTTTATTGCTGAATCTTAGTTTTTCCAGCCTGTTGACAACGATGGCGGCCCCTTCTAAGGCGTGTCCTAAAAAGCGCATCCGCCCTTCGATATCAATTGTTTTACTTTGTGGTTTGGCGACATCATGAAGTAGTGCCGCCAGTTTGAGTAGGGACCGCCTGGTGCTACCATCGCTGACTGGCTGGTCGAAGTGCTGAGCCAGCGTCTCCGACCAGGGAGCTGCGGCGAGCACTTCCCCACCAGCAAACTCCCAATCTCCCTGCCTGAGCAGAAAGTCGACCGCCGTTACTGTCTTGAGAGTGTGTTCGAAAACATTCCAGAAGTGCTCCTTCGGTTGCCCGACGCCCCTGGTTGCGGCCAGCTCGGGGAATATCTCCATTAGTAGCCCCAGTTCATCAAGGTAGGCGAAGGGTTCTCCACCCCAGACCACCGCCAAAAGTCGCAGTAGCTCCTCTCTTACTCGCTCGCCAGCGACACTGGGGATGAGATGGGCGCTACGTTGCATCAGAAGTTCCGTCTCCCGGTCAATACTAAAGCGAAGCTCAGCCGCCAGGCGCACCGCTCGCAACAAACGTACTGCATCCGAGGTAAAAACCGTCTCCGTCACCGCCCGAATCAGATGTTGACAGAGGTCGTTACGGCCACGAAAAGGGTCGATAAGTTGAATGGCACCAGTCTCCTCCCCCAGGCGGATGAGGTCAATAGCCATGGCATCTATCGTAAAATCGCGTCGCGCCAGGTCCAGCTCTATTTGGCCCTCAAATGTGGAGAAATCAATCTGCCACTGTCCCCAGGTTGATTCCGGCGGGAAGAGAACGACTCGGCCTACCTTATTTACTTTATCCAGCGGGACATATCTACCGCCAAGAGCCGCCGCTATCTTTTGAGCCACTTCCAGGGCGTCGGCGCTGATGGCAATATCAATATCAGCCGTTTCCCGTCCCAACAGCACATCGCGGACAACTCCACCAACAAGATAGGACTCAATACCTTGCTCAGCAAGGAGGTGGCTCAGTTGGGTCAATAGCGGTAGTAACCTGGCCCTGGTCGGATGGCTGAAAAGATTTCTTACGTCTGTTTCCGTAAAGCCCATACCACTACCCTTCCACTTACTCTCTATGGGGAAGCACGGTCTGTTGGTGTTAATAACTGATACCAAATCTTTCTATCTATTCCTGAGTTTACTTACCCGGTTGCCAGGCAAAGTGGCCGCGTGAGGTTTAGCTAAACCAGATTACTATACTACCAGTTGAGAAATTTATCAAGAGTTATCCTTTAAGATTGTTTACTACCCCTCACCCTTTATCCCTCTCCCCTTACGAAGGGGAGAGGGAAGGGATTTTAGAGAGGGGCTTTGCCCCTCTCTTCCCTACACTCCCCCTTCCCTTGAAGGGAAGGGGGTTCAGGAGGATAGGTTATTAAACAATCTTTTTCTTTAGGTTAATAACAGTTTCAAGGGTTTAGCATCTATTGACAAAGATATCCGAAGGGAAAAGATTGAGGAAGAGCGAGAGGCTTTTTAACCGCAGGATTGCGGAAAAAGTGCTTTAACTCACCACCGGACTTGGCTTCCTGGAAGCTGGTGGCAACATTAAGATTAAAATCGTTCCCATCGTCGTCAAACCAGCGATTACAAACCATACCGGGTGATACACACCGCGTGTGTCGAACACCAATCCTGCCGTAGGGGCGCCCATGCTAGAACCAATAGTGGTGAAAACAGCAATCAGACCAAAAATCGCCCCAAAGTGCTTGATGCCGAAATATTCTCTAACAACCGGCGCCCTGAGTGGCGTCGCCCCGCCAGCACCAACACCGTAGATGACCGCGAATAGAACCACTCTAGAGAATGAACTGCCATCAATGAGACCGAAAATAACCAATCCGGCAGTGGTTAGCCCCATCGACAAAGCCATGACGTACTTCTTCGGGAAAATGTCAGCCAGAATCCCAAAAAGCAGGCGGGCGACAAGACCGACCAGAGAGAAGATAGTTACGGCTAAAGCCGCCGTTGGCCTTCCCATGCCGAGACTGGTCAAATATGGCATCTGATGGAGGGCGACGGCATTCAACGCAGTCATTTGAAACATCGATGCTATCCCGATATACCAAAAAGACGGCATCTTCAATGCTTCCCTGACCCCTACGCTAAAATCATCGGTGCTCGAACCTTTGACATCACCCGACGCTTTGCCATCAGGCAAAAGACCATAGTCTTCCGGTCGACTGCGGAACAGGAAAGACAGCGGTATACCCAGTATCAATATACCAACGGCCAGGTAAATCATCAGGGTTTGCCAGCCATAGGCATCAATCCCCTTGACTAACAGAGGGGCGAACAGACCACCAATCGCCATCCCCATCGCCAGAATGCCACTAGCCTTACCGATATTTTTCTTGAACCATCTGGCGATGACGGTCATTGGCACCATATGGATGCTAATGGCACCGCCTAAACCAGTCACCAGAAAGCAAGCGTAGAACATGACCAGATTGCTGGCCTGGCTGATGCCGATTACCCCGAGGGCAAAGATGACG
>JAENIS010000049.1 GCA_016844285.1 Dehalococcoidales bacterium | reverse complement strand
AGAGCATCCACCCGCGGCATGGTAATCACGGAATCGGCCAGCTCCTCAATATCTTCATCCCCATCTTCCGTCAGCGCCAGCAGGGGTGACCCTCTGGCCTTTATTTCCTTGATACTGGTCAGCGTCGCTTCATAGCTATTATCCCTGGCGACAATCGCAATGACCGGCGTGGCGCTACTGAGCAAGGCGAAGGGACCGTGCTTTATTTCACCGGCGGCATAGCCTTCAGCATGAATGTAGGAAATCTCCTTTAGCTTCAGTGCCCCCTCCAGAGCTATCGGCAGGTTTATCCCCCGGCCGATGTAAAACACATTCTCAAACCTTGCCAGATATTTGGCATACTCCATAATCTTACCTTCGTCATCAAGTACCTGCTGCACCTTGCTCGGTAGCTGTCTTAGCTCGAGAAGGAGACCGGCAACTCTACGGGCATCAGCCCTGGAATAGGAGAGGGCCAACCAGTATAGCGCCATGAGCTGAGCCAGGAAACTCTTGGTGGCGGCGACACTTATTTCAGGGCCAGCCCGGGTATAAATAGTGTGGTTGGCAATGCGGCTAGCCGTGCTACCGACCACATTGGTAATGGCGACTACACGGCAGCCGGCTTCCTTTACTTTCCTCATCGCTTTTATTGTATCCGCCGTCTCACCAGACTGGGTAATTGCCATAGCGATGGTTTTAGGCGGGATATAGCTGTGGTAGTTGAATTCCGAGGCGAACTCAGCCCTCACCGGAAGGCCGAGCAGTTCTTCCATCACATATTTACCGACCAGAGACGCATGGTAAGAAGAACCACAGGCGAGCATCAGCACTGACCCGATACCAGCGTCTCTCAGACCAACCGGGTCCGCCCCGGGTGCGGTAGCTTGAGTGTATTCTCCCAGGGTGTTGCGTATCACCCTCGGCTGCTCATGTATCTCCTTGAGCATGAAGTGCTCATAGCCCGATTTTTGAGCCTCTTCAACACTCCACAAAATCTTCTGCTCTTCCCTCTTGACCTTGCCTCCGTTACTCTTGAATTTTGTCTCGTCTCTGGTGATAACTCCCATATCACCATCTTCCAGGTAGATAACTCTACCGGTATAATCCAGTACCGCTGGCACATCCGAGGCGATAAAGCTCTCCCGGTCACCGACCCCGATAATTAGCGGGCTATCCTTCCTGGCCACCACCAGTTTAGGCTCGCCCGCCTTGACCACGATGATAGCATAGGAACCCTCGATGTCACGCAGGGCAGCTTCTACCGCATTTTCCAGATTGCCGTCATAGTATTTCTCAATGAGATGGGGGAGCACCTCGGTATCGGTTTCGGAAAGGAAGCGGTGCCCCTCTCTGGTTAATTGCCGCCTTAATGCCTGGTAGTTGGTAATTATCCCGTTATGCACCACGGCAATATTACCAGTGCAATCGAGGTGGGGGTGAGCGTTCACCTGAGACGGTACACCGTGGGTCGCCCACCGGGTATGGCCGATGCCTACCGTCCCACGGAACCGCGGCGATGCTTTACCCAGTGCCTCCACTCTGATGGCATCCTTATAGACATCAAGAGCGCCACCGGCAATAGCAATACCGCAGGAGTCATAGCCCCGATACTCCAGCTTCTTGAGGCAATTAAGCACGACGGCTTGAGCCTGTTTTTCGCCGATATAACCAATAATGCCACACATAATCTAAACCTGCCCAACGTTTCTAGAGTACATAGCTTTTATCCGGCAGCCTGCCGCTAATCAGCTTCATCGCCTGAATCTGGCTGTAGTTGCCGACAATAACACCCGGTTGAGCGACGACACTATGCCCCAGATTACAGCCCACACCGAGCATGGCACCAATATTGACGTGGTGATATTCATCATTACTTCTGACCTCGGCTTCGCCACTACAGGCGGTAAAATGCCCTTTAATCGCACAGCCTTTATCGATAATGGAATCCTCGATGATGGCACCGGCCCCGATACTAATATCATCGCCGATAACGCTATTTTCTATCTGGCTGAAAGGAGCAATCGCAACATTGTTACCGATACTGGTCGCCGGCAGAATACAGACATGAGGACCTATCTCGCAATTTTCCCCGATAACTACCGGGCCAACGATGTATGAGTACGACCGTACCACCGTGTTCTTCCCGATGGAGACTAACCCCTTCACCGAAGCCCCGGCCTCAATGGTGCCCCCAAGCTTAGGTGAGATACGGCTCAGAACCGCATTGTTGAGACTGATTATATCCCACGGGTAAACGACGTCGAGCCAGACGCCTTCCGTCTCTTGAGCACTAATACGGCAGCCCTCGGCGACCATACGATTGACCACATCAGGGATACCCAGCTCGGCGCCAACAAAGTCAAAAATCTCTCTGGTAAAGGCGTAAATACCGGTATTGACGGCGTTACCTTTAGCCTCTCCCGGGTTTATGGCGATATCCTGCACGACACCATCGTCGATGCTCACCATACCGTATCTCGCTGGCTTGCTTACCTTCTTCACCAGCACCGCATTGGGTTTGGCGACGACAAAACGGCCAATGGTATTGGCTTCAATCAGGTTGTCGCCGGGGAGGACGAGGAATTCATCCTCGACGGCGCCTCTGGCCTGCGCCAGGGCATGAGCGGTACCCAGCTGCCTCTCCTGCGTCACGTAAACGATGTCAACGCCAAACTGCTCTCCCGCCCCCACGTAATCGAATATCTGCTCCCGGCGGTAGCCAGCGACGATAACAATCTGGCGGATACCGTTCTGAGCTAACGCCTCAATCACATGCTGAATTATGGGTTTACCGGCAATGGTAAGCATCACCTTGGGCTTGGTTACGGTAAATGGCCTGAGCCTTTGTCCCTCACCGGCGGCTAATATTACTGCCTGTTTCATCACCTAACCTATCTCTCAAAAGAGCCTTTAGCACCTATTTCCTTTTTCCTTGCCATCTTCCCTTGATAAGAGAGCGTCTGCTAACCTCTCACCCTTTATCCCTCTCCCCCTTACCTTCGTAAAGGGAAGGAAACAGGGGGATAGGTTGTTAAACTGCCTCCTTCCAGAAGAGGGAAATTAAGGGGGTGAGGTCCAATCCCCATTAAAATATCGTCGATTCGGGCGAAATAATCCCGCTGGCTATCGCCCCCGGTCCGATATGGGTATCATTGCCAATCATACTACCAACATTGATGGAGACATTAATCCCGGTCTCAACCCTATCACCGATTATCGCCCCCAGCTTACGCCTTTTGGTGTTCCTGCCGGAGACCCATATATCCTGCTCATCAAGCCTGAGATTGGCAATATTGGTGCCGGCACCCAGATTACAATCCTCGCCGATAATACTATCGCCCACATAGCTATGATGGGGAATCCTGGTGCCATTCATAATGATGGAGTTCTTGACCTCCACGGCAGCACCGATATGACAGCTATCGCCAATCGCGCTACAGGGACGAATAAGGCAGTTGGGGCCAATGTCACAGTCCTGCCCGATGAGCACCGGCCCGATGATGTAAGAGCCTGACCTCACGGTAGTGCCCTTACCAATGACTACCGCCCCCTTAATGTTCACATTCTCTTCTACCTCACCCAGATTCTCCGCCTCCATCTCAGCCATCAGCACTTCATTAGCCGAAAGAAGGTCCCACGGGTAGCTGAGGTCAAGCCAGTAGTCAATTTTCTGGTAGCCGACATCATACCCCTGATTGATAGACAATTGCAGGGAATCGGTTATCTCATATTCCCCACGGGGTGATTTCGGCGTCTGTGCTATCGCCGCAAATATGTCGGGAGTGAAGAGATAAAGCCCGGCGTTGGCCAGACGTGACGGCGGCTTCTCCACCTTCTCATGAATACGAAGTACCTTGTTCTCCTTGACTTCAATGACGCCTAAGTCCCTGGTATCCTCGACCTCAAACACACTCATCGTATTATGGCTCGCCCTGGTTAAGCGAGCAATGTCTTTTTCCCGGACAATAATGTCTCCATTGAGCATCAGGAAGTTTCCGTCCAGCAAACCGGCCACCACTCTTAGGGCGTCGGCGGTACCCAACTGCCGGCGCTGACTGGAGTAGTCGATGCTTACTCCCCACCTGTCGCCACTGCCAAAATAACGGCGCACCTGCTCCTCGTGGTAGCCGACAATAAAGATGAACTCGGTGACCCCTGCCTTTTTGGCCTCAATGAGCAGATGCTCCAGTAAAGGTTTGTTGGCCAGAGGCACCATTACTTTAGGCCGGGTATAGGTAAGGGGGCGCATACGGCTACCCTCCCCTGCTGCCAGAATAACTGCTTTCACCTTACTCTCAATTACCTCCCCTCACACAATCCTTGAGGGCGCTAACGGCACTATCATAGAGTTCCCGTACCCGGGCATCGCTCCTTGCCTCAGCCGTCACCCTTACCCTGGGCTCAGTACCGGAGGGTCGGATAAGCAACCAGCCATCCCCGAAGTTCAGTCTAATGCCATCAATATCACTCACCGATAGCGGCTCCAGAGCCAGCAGACGGTTACTCAGATTGTCCAGGGCGACCTCTGCCATGGTCAGGCTCCCCCGGAGCAGCGGGTAATCAGGCAGGCTATCCACCAATTGCGATAACTTCTGCTGGCCGGCAATAGCAGCCACTTTGGCCGCAGCGTAAATGCCGTCAGGGCACAGCGAGTTCCTGGGGAAAACCCAGGCTCCAGATGGTTCGCCACCGAAGTCACCACCCTTCTTGAGTTCCTCAGAAACATAGATATCACCCACTTTAGTCCGGGTCACGGTGAAGCCCATCTCATCAATTACCATCGAGGCATCTAACGTGGTCACCACCTTTTTGGCTGCCATCTGCCGGGCAAAAAGGGCCAAAAGCTTATCGCCGGGGATAAAGCGGCCCCGCTCATCCACCGCCATCATGCGGTCAGCATCGCCGTCGTGGGCGATACCCACATCGGCACCAAACTCCCTGGTTGCCCGGAGCAAATCCTTGAGATTATCTTCGGTTGGCTCAATGGGGTGCGGAAAAAAGCCGCTCGGATAGCAATTCAAGGCTACCACCTCACAACCCAGCCGCCGCAACAAATAGGGAGTAATCACCGAGGCTGCCCCACAACCACAGTCCAGGACGACTCTGGTTTTCAATCCACCGGGAAAATCGGAGACGATATGGTCAATGTGCTCCTCAATCGCCCCGTTCGCAATACGGCTACTCTCAATCTGGCCCCACGGAACGGCGGCCAGAGAGTCATCCTGAATCATCGTTTCTATCTGCTCACGCTGTTTAGCATCAAAGGCAGAGCCATCCGCATTGAGCAGCTTGATACCATTGTATTCCGGAGGGTTGTGCGAGGCGGTAACCATTGCCCCCGCCTGAAATTTTCTGGTGGCCAGAGCGAGCGTGGGTGTAGGCATCACTCCGGCGTCAGCACAGCGACTCCCAGCCACCAATAGTCCAGCGATAAAGGCGTGCTTGACGGCATCGCCGGAAGTTCTGGTATCACAGCCTACCACGACGCTCGGGTAAACCTTGCCCACGGCCAGCCCGGTTTTCAAGGACAGCTCCACCAGGCTCCTATCGGCCAGCCTTCGTATTCCCGAAGAACCAAATAACGACATTTTCATCTGATTCTAATCCCGATTGACCCCCGGTGTCAATTTGGCCAGTTTCAGCGTACATCCACCCGCAAATAGACAGTTCGATAGGCTTTAGCGTCCCCTGCCCGGTATAGCCAGAATGCCACCCTTTGCTTATCCCCGGCCACAGATGGAGTAAAGCCGACGATTTCCTCCCACTTGCTACCGTGGTTCAGCGTGATTGGTCCGACCTTACTGTTGCTCACCCCGTCTATGGTTACCTCCATGCGATAGGTAGTTATCTCATGTTCTCCATTGATAATGCCGACTCTTATTTTCCCTTCCTCACCCACCCCCAGCCGCGCCGGGTAATTACTGGCCCTACCGCCTAACCCCAAAAGGTAAAACTCCGTAGTCTTCCCCTCTGCCTTGGGTGCGGCGATAACATAGCCCAGTGAGCCTAATGTAGCCAGAATCGCCAGCAGGAGGGTAACCGCTATCACCCTTTGCCAGATACGCCCACCCCAGACCGGCACGGTCAGGTCGATGCCAATGCCAATGTTATGCTCCCATGTCCATGCTTCGATGAACAGGGCTAAAGCCAAAAGAAGCCACGTCGCTAACGCCGATAACAATACCACTAAAGCTGCCGGCATTTCTTCCTCGTCTCTTCTCTAAAAAACAGAAGCCTTTTCTCCATGCTAAGCTTAAAGTATAATTCAACCTGCTGGTAAAGGCAATCATCAGGGTAGCTGGTTAAGCGAGATTGTTTATTAAACTTCTTTTGACCGCAACCAGATTAGGTGATAGAATTAAGGCGAAGGACAGGTCAATCGGCTGAGGAGGGTGAGGCATGTCAGGACATTCCAAGTGGAAATCAATCAAAAATCAGAAGGGTGTAGCCGATGCCAAGCGGGGGCAGATTTTTACCAAGGTGACCCGGGAAATCATCATTGCAGTACGTCAGGGAGGCAGCAGTTCTGAATCGAACTACCGCCTGCGGCTGGCGGTACAGAAGGCTCGTGATAATAACATGCCCTTTGAGAATATCGACCGGGCCATAAAGCGGGGTAGCGGTGATACCGAGGGGGCGATTCTGGTCGAAATGATTCTTGAAGGCTATGGGCCAAGCGGGGTGGCGATTCTGGTACAGGCATTGAGCGACAACCGTAATCGAACCGTACAGGAGATTCGCAATGTGTTTACACGCCACGGCGGTAGCCTGGGCGAGAGTGGCTGTGTCGCCTGGCTTTTCGATTCCAGAGGACTCATCACCGTCGATGCGAGCAACCTGGATATCGAGGTACTGACGCTAATGGCGATTGATGCCGGTGCTGAGGACGTTAATGTCGAGGATGGCTTCGTCGAGATTGACACCAAGCCTGATAAGCTGATGGCAATAAGAACCACACTCGAGCAAGGGAAGATACCAATTACCTCGGCGGAAGTATCGATGGTGGCCAAGACTACGCTTGAGCTTGAGGAAAAAGCCGCCCTGAAAACACTCAACTTACTGCACAAACTGGAGGAGCTGGATGACGTCCAGTATGTCACCAGTAACGTTAACTTTTCTGACGCTGTCCTCAAGAAGTACCAGGAGGAAGCGGTCACCACCACCCGGGCCTGAAGATGAGGATTCTCGGTATTGACCCGGGCACACTGGTGATGGGCTACGGTGTGATTGAGAGTCGGGATGATGACGTTACTTTCATTGATTGTGGTGCCGTGACGGCGCCAGGACGCTCCCCGATTGGGGAGCGTTTAAGTTATCTCTACCACCAGCTTCAGGAGATTGTCGCCCGCTATCAACCGGAGGCGATGGCGATTGAGCAACCATTCCTGGCCAAAAACGTCAAAACGGCACTGGCCATCGGCCGGGCTCAGGCAGTGGCGATGCTGGCGGCGGCCAATAGAGGTATCCCGGTCTTTGAATATACTCCGGCACAGGTAAAGCAGCGGGTAGCCAACTACGGAGCCAGTTCCAAGGAGCAGATTCAGGAGATGGTCAGGCTTCAACTCAGGCTATCTGAAATCCCGCAGCCAAACGATGCGGCTGATGCCCTGGCGGTGGCTCTTTGTCATCTCAGTGAAATACACCTGAGCCACCTGCTGTCCCAGGAAAAGTAAAGGAGAGACAATGATAGCCCGTCTTCATGGCCGATTGGAATCCCTGGGTAGCGATTGGGCCGTCATCAATGTTGGTGGTATCGGCTTTCAGGTACATATGTCAACCTCTACGTTGAGCATACTGGGCAACGTTGGTATAGAAGTACACCTTTATACCCACCTTCATCTCAGGGAGGATAATGTTACCCTATATGGCTTTCTTGCTGCCGAGGAGCAGCAGCTTTTTGAGATGCTGCTGACGGTATCGGGGGTAGGCCCAAAGATAGCCCTGGCGATGCTTTCAACGATGAGCGTGGAGCAGGCAAGCACCGCGATTGCGACCGGAAACGTAGAACTGCTGACGGTAGTCCCGGGGATAGGCAAAAAGACGGCACAGCGTCTTATTCTGGAGCTTAAGGATAAAATCAGCGCTGGTCTGGTCGCCACCCCGGCAGGGCAACTGGTACAGGAGAATACCGATGTACTGTCAGCGCTGACCACTCTTGGCTATTCTGTGGCCGAAGCCACTCAAGCCATCACCAGCCTGCCCCTGGCCTCAGATTTAAGCCTGGAGGAAAAGATTAAGCGGGCGCTCCAGTATTTCGGCAGGAAATAGCAATGTGACCAGTTGCTTGCCAAAGGGCTGGGTGTTAGCCACCGTCTTTAACGACGTAGTTTCTCAGCGTGGCGATGCCCTCTATCTTGATTTCGACAGTATCACCAGGAACCATCGGACCAATACCGCTGGGCGTGCCGGTGGCAATAACATCCCCCGGCAGTAGGGTCATCACGTGGGAGATAAAACTGATTAGCGTGGTGACCGGGAAGATAAGGTCGCTGGTGCTGCTATGCTGCTTTAGTTTACCATTGAGATAGGTCTCCACAAGAGCATTCGCCGGGTCAAGCTCGGTCTCAATACAGGGCCCGATGCCGGCAAAGGTATCGAAACCCTTACCCCGCGTCCATTGGCCGTCACTGCTCTGAAGGTCACGAGCGGTAACATCATTAAAGCAGGTATATCCCAGAACGTAGTCCAGCGCTTTTTCGGCTGATACCTGCCAGGCACGTTTCTTTATCACTACCCCCAGCTCGCCCTCATAATCAACTCTGGTCGAGGAGGGAGGATAAACAATGTTATCCTCCGGCCCGATGACCGCCGTCGGTGGTTTGAGGAAGATTAAAGGCTCCTTGGGTAGGGGCTGGTTGGTCTCTTGAGCATGGGCACGATAGTTTAGCCCTACTGCCACTATCTTCGATGGTTTGCATGGTGCCAAGAGTTTCACCTGACTCAACCGGTAGCTTTGCTCTGCCGGCTTGAGAGAACCAAAGAGCGTCCCTCTGACCGACTGAACACGCTGGCCAGTTAATATACCATACTTGATACCACCATCAGCCGAAAAACGTATAATCTTCATGGTTGGTAAGTTTAGCACTATCCCCCGGCAATTGCAAGCCCCGCCGTTAGTGAGCTTCCCGCGAAACGCGGAAAATTATTATTGTCAAGCACTATGCTTCCCAATATTTGACACTCTAGCTTTGGATTGACATTAGTCAAATGGATTAATTAGAAAGTAGAACAATTGTTCCCGCGAAACTCTCGAAAACCAAGAATTATTAGCCATAAATGTCATGGGGTAACTTTCCCTCAACAACCGGGTTCGATGCGGTACTCAAAGCTGTTCAGAAATGAAAATTGGGGTAAAAGCTTTTTATTCGCTTGATATGACATATCTGTATTTGAGTTTCGCGGGAAGCTCGTTAGTCTTCATTTACCGAACGTTAGATGGAGATTGTTTATTAACCTCACCCCTTATAGAGGAGAGGGGGTGAGGTTAATAAACAATCTCCCAACCTTGACCTGACCTTCAGAAGCTGATATTATCAGCTTAACCTGACTCAGGACTATCCGATGAATTTTACGGAAAAGCTGGCCGGAGCCGTCCAAAAAAACCAGAGCCTGCTCTGCGTCGGGCTTGACCCCGACCCGGAGCTGATGCCAGATGGCGTTGGCGTCTTTGAGTTTAACCGGGCGATTATTGACGCCACCTCTGACCTGGTCTGTGCCTACAAACCAAACTTTGCCTTCTACGAGGCTCTCGGGGCAGAGGGACTGGATGCCCTGAAACGCAGCATCCGGCACGTACCCGGTGATATACCAATCATCGGCGATGCCAAGCGGGGCGATATCGGCAGCACGGCCAAAGCCTACGCCAGGGCGATTTTCACCAACCTTAACTGTGATGCTGCTACCGTCAGCCCCTATCTCGGCGCTGATTCGATTGAGCCTTTCCTCCAGTACCGTGATAAAGGCATCTTCATTCTGTGCCGAACCTCAAATCCTGGTGCCCTCGACTTTCAATCTCTGCGCTGCCAGACGCAGGATGGCTACCGTTCCCTCTTTGAGCTAGTCGCCCTTAAAGCCAGCCAGTGGAATGTGTATGGTAATATCGGGCTGGTTGTTGGCGCCACCTACCCCGAAGAGCTAAGGTTGATTCGGCAAAGTTACCCGGATATGCCTCTGTTGATACCCGGTATCGGTGCCCAGGGTGGAGACCTGGCTTTGACCATCCGCTACGGGGCGGATGCCAAGGGGGAGAAGACGATTATCAACTCCTCGCGGCAAATCATCTATGCCTCAAGGGGTAAGGACTTCGCCGGGGCTGCCCGCGGCGCTGCTTTAGCAATGCGGGAGCAGATTAACCAGTGTCTGGCTAATTCATCGCGGACCTGAGAGATGGGTATCGATATCAGGTTGGGCGATGTGGTCCGTCTCAAGAAGAAGCATCCCTGCGGCAGCGATGAGTGGCGGGTAGAAGGACTCTCTTTACCCATAAACAAAGACAGGTTATAATAGCCTAGCATTTCACATATCGAAATGGAGGTGTAGCTTGGTTGCTTTATATCTAACCTCTTGGGAAGCAGGTAATGGCAAAACCACCATTGGTGCCGGTCTGGGGAAGCACTGGCTGAATGAGGGTAAGAAAGTAGGTTTTTTAAAGCCGGTCATTGCCGAGGGGCAAAATCTGCCAGTAGATGAGGATGCCACCTT
>JAENIS010000111.1 GCA_016844285.1 Dehalococcoidales bacterium | reverse complement strand
CTTTTCAGCTATCCTTTAGGAGCTGGCCCCCTTGGCATTGCGTGGGGCAATGTGTTAGGCATGGCGCTACGGGCGGCCGTATTCGTGCCAATCTATCTCAAAGGACGCTGGCTTGAGCGCAATGTGATATAGGTCTGCTTACCTGACACCTCTAATCTTCTCGCTGCTGCTGAATTGATAGCCTGATGACCTAAAAGCTATGCCGGTCTATTTCAATGCCCCGGCGACAATTTCGCTGGCGGGCAGGCCAAAAATCAGGACAGCAATCATACTCCGAATAGTAAAAACGTTGCCCCAAAAGTGTATTGACATTCTTCCCGATAGTGTTTATAATTCTCAAGGTTATCAAGGATTCGATTCGCATACGGTTCCATTGGTACAAAAGATTGGATCATGATAGCCTGTGTAAGCCTGTGAAATAAATAAATGATGAAGCAACAGGAAGGAGGTAACATCCATAAAATTGACAAGATGGTTTGGAGGGTTGGTTGACATGGATCTAGCAAAGATCAGGTTATTCATCCTTCCTTCTCCTCTCTTTCTTGCCATCTTGTTGTGGGTGACAGAAGAATGATTATCGGCGTTCCGAAGGAAATCGCAAATGGGGAAAAACGTGTCGCTGTGGTTCCCGAGGTTGTTTCCAAACTCAAGGGAGTGTCATTAGCGGTGGAACGGGGGGCCGGCGAAGCTGCAGGCTTTCTTGATGCTGCTTACTCAGCGAATGGAGTGTCTATCGTCGACACTTCGGTCTTATTCGGGCAGTCAGATATTATCCTCAAAGTACAACCTCCAACGGAGGCGGAAGCGCGTCTGATCAAGGAGGGGGCGACTCTCATTTCCTTCCTCTACCCTCTCACGAATCTTGAGACAGTGCGGATACTTGCAGCCCGGCGGGTGAACTCCTTTGCCATGGAGCTTATGCCACGCATCAGCCGAGCTCAGTCCATGGATGCCCTCTCTTCCCAGGCAATAATCTCAGGATACAAATCAGTTCTAATTGCTGCCGATTCTGCTCCAAGGTTCTTCCCTATGCTTATGACTGCGGCCGGGACAATTCCTCCCGCCAAAGTCTTCGTCATCGGCGCCGGCGTGGCAGGACTCCAAGCTATCGCAACAGCACGGCGGTTGGGAGCAATGGTCGAAGCATATGATGTGCGACCCGCGGCAAAAGAAGAAATTACCAGCCTGGGAGCCAAATCCGTCCAGTTACCTGTCGAGAGCAGTGACGCACAAACGTCCGGTGGTTACGCAAAGGCACAAACCGAGGAGTTCTATGCCAGGCAATCGCAGTTCCTGGCAGAACGCGCCCAGGCAGCAGATATAGTTATAACCACAGCACTGGTGCAAGGCCGGCGGGCGCCGATTCTTGTGTCTGAAGCCGCCGTTAAAGGGATGCGCCCCGGTTCGGTTATTGTGGACCTTGCTGCCGAGCAGGGCGGCAACTGCGCCCTGACCGAGCCTGGAAAGACTGTGGTTAAAAATGGGGTAATAATCCATGGTGTCTTAAATTTACCATCGACGATGGCGCCACAGGCAAGCCAACTGTACTCACGAAACGTTTCTACCTTCCTTTTGACCATACTTAAAGACGGTGCTTTAAATATCGACACGAAAGATGACGTGATTCGCGGGGCTCTTGTGATCAATAACGGAGAAGTGACTCACGAAGCAACAAAAGCCGCGATATCTGAAAAGGTGGCAAAATGACAGAAATAGGCTGGTCTACTATCATAGTGAACTTGATAATCCTAGTAATGGCGGTTTTCCTTGGCATAGAACTCATCCGGCACGTATCCCGGCTTCTTCACACGCCCTTGATGGCTCTGACAAACGCCATCTCCTCGGTATCAATTGTGGCTGCCCTGATTGTCATGTCAGAGCCGAAAAACAATCTGGTATTAATCCTAACGACGGTCGCTGTGGCACTGGCAACCACTAACATAGTCAGCGGCTTCATGATCACTGAGCGCATATTGAAAATGTTCAGGCGGGACAAGGAGGCAAAGTGAGCAGTCTTTTAGTCCAGTACTTATATGTCGTGGCTGTTATTTTGTTTGTGCTCTCCTTGAGGTGGATGGCCGAAGTTAAGACCTCCCGCCGCGGGAATTGGGCTGGAACAGCCGCCATGGTATTCGCTATAGCCGCCACATTAATCGCGTTTCAAGTCAACCGAGTCGACCTGCTGATTGTAGCGGTTATAGTCGGGGCGGCTATCGGGGCACCCATCGCTCTGAGGCTTCCGATGACTGCTGTCCCCCAGCGAACCGCTATGTCACATGCTTTCGGCTCCCTGGCAGTTGCCCTGGTGGGAACTGCCGATTACTTTCAAAGAGCACCTAATATAGACTCCTTCACACTTGCTATTCTTTGTGCCGAGATGATTCTGGGGTACCTGACCTTCACCGGCAGTTGCATCGCCTTCGCCAAGCTCCAGGGACTGATACCCGGCCAACCGCTCATTTACCCCGGCCGAATCGTTTTTAGCCTATCCAGCCTGGGAATCGCAGTCGCCCTGGCTATTTACTTAATCCTGAACCCGGCACAGGGATTCATTATACCGATTATGGCAGGATTTGCCCTAATCTTTGGATTCCTTCTGGTCATGGCAATCGGTGGGGCTGATATGCCTACGGTGATATCTATCTTAAACTCCTATGCAGGCCTATCAGCAGCGGCCCTGGGCTTTGTCCTAGATAACAAGGTGCTGATTGTAGCTGGCTCACTCGATGGCGCATCGGGCTTGATTCTGGCACTGATTATGAGTAAGGCAATGAACCGATCCTTTACCAACGTCCTGTTCGGTGGCGTTGGGGCGAAGGTTGCCAAAGCTGAAGAAACAACGGCAGCTGCACGCACCACTCAGGCTTATACTGTGGAAGATGTCGCTACTATTATGGAAAATGCCAGATCTATTGTCATTTGTCCGGGATACGGAATGGCTGTTTCCCAAGCCCAGCATGTGGTTAAAGAGCTTGCGGACATCGCCCAGAGTCGAGGTATCGATGTAAAGTATGGTATCCACCCGGTCGCGGGCCGAATGCCCGGTCACATGAATGTCCTTCTTGCTGAGGCGCAAGTGCCCTACGACCAGCTCTGGGAAATGGAGAGAATAAATTCTTTATTCCCTGAGACTGACATGGCCATAGTCGTGGGGGCAAATGATGTGACTAATCCGGCAGCCAGAACAAAACCAAGCTCGCCCTTATTTGGTATGCCAATCCTCGATGTTGACAAGGCTAAAACCGTAGTCTTCATCAAGAGGTCAATGAACCCAGGATTTGCTGGAATTGATAATGACCTCTTTTACTTACCGAATACCATGATGGTGTTCGGAGATGCCAAAAAAGTGCTCACGGACCTTGTAGCATCATTGAAAAAGGGATAGACAAAAAGTGTCGTTTGGTAATAGTCTGTACCACCTACAGGACATTACCGTCGAATACTGTAAATGTCCACCTTAAGAACAGGGGGCTTGACACACACGGCGACAATCATTGCTATCCCTATCGTAGCTAAAGATTTTTGACGTGACTGTAGGATTTAATCAAACCTACTGAAACCACTTTCCTCGGGAAAAAATCCCCAAGTCAGGATGGTCAGACCATCACTTGAAAGTACGTCACAAAACCAAGTAAAAAGCGTACTTTGGATGGCTGAGTCTGTCAATAGGTTTGCTTGACAAGGTTATCCGCCTCGTTTACACTTTGTAAGCGTGGCCGTCGAAAAACGGTCTATATACAAAAACCGAACCTTGAATTTTTGTGCCAGTGACGGGGTGTAGCGCAGCCTGGTAGCGCACCT
>JAENIS010000048.1 GCA_016844285.1 Dehalococcoidales bacterium | reverse complement strand
ATTGGTTACCGTCATCTCCGAGATACCAACCTTCTTGCCGCTCTTTACGACGCGGCACTCGGCAGTTAGCTCATCATTTGCCCCGGCACCACTAATGAAGTAGATGTTGAACTGGGAGGCGACGCTGGGATAAGCCAGAGAGTTAGAGGCATAGGCAAAGGCCTGGTCAGCCACCGCCACGATAATACCACCGAAGACAAATCCATTGAAGTTGAGATATTCCGGCGATAGCTTCAGAGTGACTTTGGCATAGCCCGGCGAAAACTCAACCAGCCTCATCTTGAGAAAGCGGGCAATCGGCTCTCTTTCTTCTTTAGCCTTTAATTCTTTCACGTAGTCGGACGCACCTTTCTCGCCTTTTAACATCTCAGCCATAATTCCTCCGTAAGACGAAATCAGTATTATGAGATTGCTTAGAAATCCCTCACCCTTTATCCCTCTCCCCTTACCAAGGGGAGAGGGAAGAGATGTTGGAGAGGGGGCGAAGCCCCCTCTCCAACTTTACTCGCCCTTCCCTTTTTAAGGGAAGGGGGCAGGGGGATAGGTTGTTAAACACTCTTATTGTTAGCGTTGTTCCCGGTTGAAAATGCGAGAGCCAATCTTTACTAAAGAGGATTAAAGAAGCTTGAATTTTTGGGCTGCCTGGCGAAAACCATCGAGAGAGCCTTCCAGCACCTTATCCTCAACACAGTAGGCGATTCGGAAATAGCCGGGCGAACCGAAGCCACTACCCGGGACGGTGAGCACCTGCCACTGCTGTTGTAGCTCCCGGACAAAAGCAACATCATCCGCCAATGGTGACTTCGGGAACATATAGAAGGCACCTTGAGGCTTCATCATCGCATAACCCATTCGGCTGAGGCGCTCAAATAACAAATCCCTCTTCCTCTGGTAGTCGGCAACAGAAATAGTCACGCCCGGTAAGTGCTGGACGACATGCTGCATCAGAGCGGGCGCATTTACATATCCCAGTATTCGGTTACAGAAGATGAAACCATTGACAAGCTCCTTGCGCTGGCTACACTCGGGGTGGATGGCAATATAGCCGATACGCTCGCCGGGTAGAGCCAGGTCCTTGGAGTGGGAGGTAACAACGACACTCTGCTGGTAATGGCGCCAGACATGGGGGCATTTAACGCCATCATACACAATCTGGCGGTAAGGCTCATCGCTGATGAGGAGAATCAGGCTTCCGTACTCGCTCGCCTTCTTATCGAGCAATGCCCCAAGCTGATGTATAAACTGCTCGTCGTAGACCGCGCCAGAGGGATTATTTGGCGAGTTTATCAGCACCGCTTTCGTTTTGGACGTGATGGCACCTTCGAGAACATCGAGCTTAGGGATAAACTGCTCATCGGTAGGCAGAATACGGGCGAAGCCGTCATGATTATCAATATAGTGGATGTACTCGGCGAAGTAAGGAGCAAAAACGATAACCTCGTCTCCCCGATTGAGTATCGTTTTCAGCACAACGTTCAGCGCTCCGGCAGCACCGCAGGTCATGACAATATCATTCAGGGTGAAGTTGATACCGGTCTCCTGTAAGAGCTGTGCCGCCACGGCAGCCCTCGTCTCCGGGTAACCAGCATTTTCCATATAGCGGTGCATACCCGGGCGCGGGTTTGCCACCACTCGCCTCAGCTCTTCTTTAAACTCTTCCGGTGGTTCCATCACCGGATTACCCAGAGAGAGGTCGAAGACATTCTCCGCACCATAGCGCCGCTTCAGAGCAGCGCCTTCATCAAACATCCGCCGTATCCACGACCCCTGCTCCATACTTTTACGGACTCTCTCAGAGATGGACATGGCGCATTTCCTTTCTGCCCAGAGCGAAGGCAGCAATGTTAACCTGATGCACCTTCGGTGGCAGGTGTTGAGAGATAATATCCTTCCAAACACGCACCGGGAAAGGCAGAAAAAGTGACAGACACCCCAGCATGAATATGTTAAGTGCTCTGATATTACCTAACTCTCTAGCACCACGGGTACCGTCCACAAAATAGATGCGGTCGGTGCGCCGTTTCAGAACGCCGGTTATTTTTTCATCATCGGGATACCGCTCGTCACCGCGGCTAACTGATAAGGGGGGAAGAGCATGATTGTTGACGATAGCCACACTGCCCTGTCGGAGGTAGTGGCCCCACCTGGCTGCCTCCAGTTTCTCAAAAGCAAGCAAGATATCAACCTCCCCCTCTCTTATCAAGGGAGAGCACACCAGTTGGGCTATCCGCACATGGCTGACCACCGCACCTCCGCGCTGTGCCATGCCCAAAGTATCCGTTTTCTTGACATCGTACCCGGCATCTATCGCCACCTCACCAATAATGTCACCCGCCAGGATATTTCCCTGGCCCCCTACCCCGGCAACAAGCAGGTTTAGATTCTTCATTTGGTTTCCTTTAGCTGTGGAGCAATTGCCTGTCGGGGACAGAGCTGCTGACACACGGCACAGACATCACCGGCACATATCGTGGCGTCAATAAACATCTGCCCGCTTTCCTCCTGCTGGATGGCGGAACAGCCGAGCAAAAAGCAAAGACCACACTGATTACATTTCTCGGCAGCGATGGTTCTGGGTTCAAAGCGTGCGGGCTGGCGCGCCGAGCAGGCACCACGAACGATAATAACGGAAAGCTCGGGGCTATCTAAAGAACTCTTTACACTTTCCCTCAGCGCTTTGAGGTCGAAGGCATCAACTACTTTAACATCCTTAACCCCGATACCGCGCACCAGGCTCTCCAGTTCCACCTTCTGAGTCTTTCTACCCTGTGCTGAAACTCCCGTGCCGGGATGGTCCTGGTGTCCGGTCATCGCCGTAGTACCATTGTCCAGGATGATGATGGTGATGTGCCCCTGATTATAGATAGCGTTAACCACACCGGTGATACCGGAGTGCATGAAGGTGGAATCGCCAATGACAGCAACGACCTTTTTATCTACACCCGCTTTCTCCATACCCAGAGCCTGACCAATACCAGCACCCATACAGGCGCAAGTATCCATGGCTAACAACGGCGGGTAAGCGGAAAGAGTGTAGCAGCCAATGTCTCCGGTGACAATCAATTTCGACTCTGCCAATGGCTTTCCTTTGGATTTCGGTAGTCTATTGCGCTGACCAAGGGTGCTGAGAACAAAGAATACACCGGTATGTGGGCAGCCCGGACACAGCAGCGGCGGACGCTTAGGTAACTCTGGAACCGGCTCTATCTTGCGATGATGTACCGCCCCAGTTAATATCCCGAAATTCCGGCTGGCTTCTTCGACAATGTCCAGATTCAACTCACCGACTCTAGGAATAAACTCCTTGCCGCTGACCTTGATACCCATTGCCTGGATATGCTCTTGAAGGAAGGGGTCAAGCTCCTCGATAACAAGCAATCTATCCACCCGTGAGGCAAACTGACGGAGTAAATTCTCAGGGAGAGGATAGGTCATACCCAGCTTGAGAAAGGAGGCATGGGGGAAAATCTCTCTGGCGTATTGGTAAGCGACGCCGCTGGTCACTATGCCGAGATGACGCTCCCCCCAAAATGCCCGATTCAGTGGAAAAGCCTCAGCATAGTTCCTTAGTTTAACCAGACGTTCCTCAATTAATTGGTGCTTCATTCGGGCATAAACCGGCAACATCACATACTTCTGCATGTCATACGGGAAGCTCGGCGGTTTAGCCACCGCAACCCGCTCTCGGTTTATCCTGACGACAGATTCAGAGTGCGAGATACGGGTAGTGGTGCGCACCATGACCGGTGTATCGAATTTTTCGCTAATCTCAAAGGCATCGGCCATGAAGTCATAGGCTTCCTGACTATCGCTTGCCTCCAGCATCGGCACCTTAGCGAATTTGGCATAGTAGCGGTTATCCTGCTCGTTCTGAGAGCTGTGTATCCCCGGGTCGTCAGCACTGATGACCACCATGCCACCGTTAATCCCGGTTACTGAAGCCGCCATAAAAGGGTCACTAGCGACATTCAACCCCACTTGCTTCATTGACACCAATGAACGTACCCCGGCATAGGCTGCCCCCAGAGCCACCTCCATCGCTACCTTTTCATTGGTTGACCATTCGGTATAGACATCGTCGTATTGGGCTAATGTTTCCAGTATTTCAGTGCTGGGAGTACCGGGATAGGCGGTGGCTACTTTTACTCCAGCGTGATAGGCTCCCACAGCAAATGCTTCATTCCCAGAGAGTAGTTTTATCATCTTCCGCTACAATTCACCCCCCACACGAAATTATTTAACAACACTATTCATAAGACATTGGCTAATCCGTATCCGAAAACCCTAACTGTGGCAGCAGTAATTAGTCACCACACTTGGACGGTCGATGAAATAATCAGTTGGGCTTCCAAATAAGGCACTACCTATTTCATCGTTGCATATTGTCCTACCTACCAGTTAACTTGATTGCTTGGGGCTTGGCAATTCGGCTGTTATCGTCGTCCCCTGGCCACAATGCGACTTTATTGAGAAGCTTCCGTTAAGTAGACTGGCTCGTTCACTCATCCCAATCAAGCCCAGCTTGCCCCTGCTAGCCAGTTCACCCAGTGTCTGTGGTAAGTCGCAGCCGACGCCGTTATCAATGACCGCCAGTTTAACCTTGTTGTGGGCAAATACGATTTCGACTAGCACCCTTGTTGCTTCTGAGTGTTTTCTCACGTTACGTAATGCTTCCTGGGTAATGCGAAACAAGGCAAGCTCGGTCTCGGCTGGTAACCGGCGGTCAGCGCCGACCACTTTTAACCGGGTAGTGGTCTTACCTTCTTTATCCAACTCCTTGGTGAGCCGGTCCAGCGTTGGTACCAGCCCAACCACATCCAGGTCTCCTGGTCTTAGCTCCTGGCTAAAACGTCGGACTAAATCCATGATGGTACCGAATTTGGCACGGAGGTCCGTCAGACGCCAGAGCACCTCGCCGGGTAACTGGGCAGGGAGACTACGAATGGCGTCGATTTCCAGACAAAGTGCTGCCAGAGATTGGGCCATATCGTCGTGCAACTCCCGGGCAATACGCTTTCGTTCCTCTTCCTGGGCCCGGGTAATCTCCCGAATATAAGATTGCATGTTCTGGCTAAGTCGCTTTTGCTCAGTGACATCTCTAACAATAGCCTGCACGCCCATTGGACGCCCTTTATGAGTGATGAGCCGGGTCACTGATTCACCAACAGCTTTCGCCCCGTCCTTTTTTACAAGCTCCAGCTCATAGCGCTGGCCGGCGCTTTCACCTGCGAGCTGCTGTTGTTGCTTTTTTAGCGCAATTTTAAAACTTCCTTTGGTCAGGATATCAGCGACGTTCATCTTTGCCAGCTCGTCAACCGTGTAGCCGGTAAGAGATGACATCGCTTGATTCACCTCGACAATGTTGCCCGCCAGGTCGCGGATGACGATGGCATCACTGGCATTGCTGAAGATATCGTGGTAGCGAGTCTCCGGTTCACTCAACGCAATCTCCATATGGGTGCGTCTCCTGACGTCGATAGCAATGGCTCTCACCCCTACCGGTCTATTTTCACGGATGATGAGGCTGAGATATGCCTGAATGGGGAATGTGTCGCCATCTTTCTTTCGGGCGGTATATTCGATAGATGGTATGGTTTGTCCGTCCAGTAACCGCCGAAAGCGCCCCCGGGCGGTATCCTGGTCTTCGAGAAGCATGATTTGAAAGATGCTCACGCCATCGGCAAAGTCTTCTTCGCAATAACCCAGCGAGTCCAGGGCATTACGATTGGCGAATGTGATGGTACCTAGTTCATCTGTCTCAAAAAGGATTTGTGGCAGTGCATCGGCGAGTTCTTTGTGCCTCATCGAGCTTTCTCGCAGTTGCTCTTCTAGAGCTTTGTAAGATTGCTCTGCTGACTCCTTCGATTTCCTGTCTGCAGCCTGACGCATGGTTAGATTTGCCTCCTTCAGGACAGGTCTTCGGCAGTAAGCCAGCCTTGCCGCAAGGCATGGAGTACCGCCTCGGTGCGCGAGCCAACTTCCAGCTTGCGAAAGATATGAGACATATGAGTCTGCACCGTGCGCTGGCTGATATCAATCTCCTCGGCAATTTGCTTGTTACTGAGACCTCTGGCGGCTAGTTTTAGTATATCCAGCTCACGCTGGTGCAGGCCCATAGTAGTACTTTCATCATCATCTTTAGAGGTGATGCGGTCCAGTACCTTGCTGATACTTTTCAAGTTGAACACCGCCTCTTCCGAGCATATCAAACGAAGAGCACTGATTAGCTCGCTGACCGGGGCGTTCTTCAGCATGTATCCGGCAGCTCCGGCTTGCAGAGCACCAACGAGATATGACTCGTAGTCATAAGCACTCACCATGAGGATAGATATCGTAGGACAGTTCTTCTTGATTTCTCTGGCGGCTTCTATTCCGTTTACCTTGGGCATAGTGACATCGATAACAGCGACATCTGGCACTAGCTCCATGGCCAGCCTGATTGTTTCTTCACCATCCGAGGCCTGTGCCACCACCTCGATGTCCTCTTGAGTCTCGAGGAAATGACATAGCCCCTGTCGGAAGGTGGGATGGTCGTCCGCTACCAGAACCCTGATTTTCTTCATCGCTACCACCAAAATAGCGCTACTGGTCTGTTTTGTCAAATATTATGCTTACCGGAAATGGCAGAAATGCGTACGATGGCCGTACGAATGTACTGACCAAACGGTCGGATGACCGGTTTTCTCCACAGAAAATACTTAGCCGTTTACGTGTGTTGGCTGATGACACGGTGTCCTCAATAGAGTAGATTAGAGGTTACTGGTCAATATGCCCAGTGAAACGAAATTCACTAAGGAGGGATAAATGGTTCAAAAGAAGAAGGATGTAATTACCCTGGTTGGTGTCGGCGATAATCGGCCTGAGCGTGATGACCCGCCCTCGATATTCCGCTATTGCGGCGACGTTTTGCGCACGGCGGACATCGCCTTCGGGCAGCAGGAATGCCAGTTTTCTGATAGAGGTAGTCCGATATTTTCGCCTTACGGGTACGGGGGGGTAATACACTCGCCCAAAAACGTCTCTGCCCTTACGGAAAAGGGTGCTGGCTTTGATGTCATGTCCTTCGCCACCAATGCGGCTATGTTCTATGGGCATGAGGCATTCTTCGATACCATCGACCTCCTGACCAAGAATGGCATCGCGGTGGTTGGTGTCGGCAAGAACATCGCCGCCGCTCGCAAGCCGGTCATTCTGGAGAGAAAGGGAACCAAGATAGGGTTCCTGGCTTACAACTCTATCATCTTTCCCGGTCTGGTCGCCGAAGAGAATATGCCTGGTTGTGCTCCGCTCCGTGCCACTCACCGTTACCAGCAGGTAGATTACCAGCCGGGCACACCGCCACTCATTGTTACCCAGCTCTTCCCGGAAGACAAGAAGGCGATGGAGGAGGACATCAGGAAGCTGAGGCCTCAGGTAGATGTGCTGGTGGTCGCCATGCATTGTGGCGTTCACTTTGTACCGGCAGTTATCGCCATGTATCAAAGAGAAGCCGCCTACGCCGCGGTGGACGCCGGGGCTGACCTGATATTTCAAGTCCATTCCCATATCCTCAAGGGCATCGAGATATACAAAGGAAAGACAATTTTCTATGGTTTGGGTGTCTTCGCTGACGAGCCGGGGGTTCCTGACCCCAGTCACCCGAGAGGCGGCAGCGCCATGTACCGGCTGCTGGACCGCCCCACTTCTTTACCGGAGTTCTACCGCATTAAGCCTATCCCCGGCTATGAAAGGTATCATTACCACCCTGATGCCCTGAAGACGATGATTGCCAAGGCCTATATCGAGGATAAAAAGATACAGAAGGTAACCTATATTCCCACCTACATTACTCCTAATGCCGAGCCTGAGGTGGTCAACAGGAAAAACCCCAGGGCACAAGAAGTCTTCGACTACGTCAAACACATATCAGAGGAAGAGGATTTGAATGTCAGCTTCTCCTGGGAGGGTGATGAGGTGTTGGTTAGCGAACCAGGGAAGAAGAAAAAATAGCCAGGATTAAATCAAAAAAGAAAGGGGAACAGAAATGGGAATCTTCAGAGCAAGAAAGTCAATAGTAGCTTTAGGACTGGTAATCATAATATCTCTGGCTGGCTGTGCCCAAGCGGCACCGGCACCCGCTCCTGCGCCAGCACCAGCGCCAGCACCAGCGCCAGCTCCTGTACCAGCACCCGCTCCTGCACCAGCACCAAAACCGGTGGCACAGACGCCAACCGGACCCTACGGGGATTTAAGAATCGCCTTAAGCTCACTTGACGACCAGAAGCTAGACCCCGTCAAGGGAACCACCTCTAATACCAATATCTACCATGCCCAATTGTTTGATTTTATGATAAGGATGGACCTCAAGGGCAATTTGGCACCAGGCCAAATTGAGAAATGGGAGCTATCGCCTAATGGGCTTTCCTGGGTCTTTCATGTACGTAAAGGCATCCAGTTCAATAACGGCGAAGACCTCAAGGCGGATGATGTTAAGTTCAGTATCGAGAGATACCTTTTACCGTACGCTGGCTTTCAGGATATGCAGAAGATGGTAGAGCGTGTCGAGTTGGTCGACGATTATACGGTGCGCATCTATACCAAAGGCTCAACGCCCTGGCCTTTCTTGCCCTGGAACGTTACCACCCTTACCCCGGCTCAGGGAAACGTGATGCCCAAGGATTATATTGAGCGGCAAGGTGTCGAATACTTCGAGAAGCATCCCGTCGGCGCCGGGCCATTCAAGTTTGTTCGTCTCGTTACCGGGGACATGATTGAAATGGAAGCAGTGGACAAACACTGGCGGCAGGTGCCTGAATTTAAAAAGCTGACGGTAATGGCGATGCCAGAGGAAACGACCAGGGTAGCGGTCTTGAAGACCGGGGGAGTAGATGCGATTGACATCGGGCTAGAAACTGCCAAGGAGCTGTCTGATGCTGGCTTCAAGACGCCTAAACAGACATATCAGAACGCTTGTTTGAACTTGCGCGGCGCTTATATGCCTGAGGTAAAAGGCATGCCCATTGCTGACATCAGGGTGCGGCAGGCACTTTCCTTAGCCATCAATCGAGATGAAGTCATCCAGAACTTCTTCCTTGGCAAAGCCGAACCGGCTGGGATGCCATACCTCGGCTACTGGTCACCGGAGGTGGATAACGATTACTGGAAGGGGTACTGTGCCAAGATTTGGCGCTATGACCCGGAGGAGGCAAAGCGGCTGCTCAAGGAAGCAGGCTATGCTAACGGCTTCACCATCAAGCTCTGGACTTACCCGGCAAGCCTGGCTCCCTATTTACCCAAGCTGGCTGAGGTGGTGCAAGCCTACTGGGCACGGGTAGGGGTCAAAGCTGAAATCGTCGCCACCGACCAGGGTGCATTCGGGGCGCTGCGTGACCCGTTCACGTCGAAAACACTACTCGGGGCAGCCGATACCTATCGTGCTGGTGGGCCGGGGTCCAGTCCCGCCAAGGCCATGGCAACCGGATTCAGCAGTACATCAATCCGAGATTCCTTGCTCGGCAAGAGCGCTGAAATGGACAGCTATATTGACGGCTATTTGACGCAGACTGACGAGACCAAGAGAAAGGAACTGATTGCCAAAGCCATTAAAATGGCGACTGACTCCTACGTTAGTCTAAATGTCGCCATCGTGCCGGCTTTCGTTGGACTGGGTCCCAGGGTAGATGTGGCATTACCCGATACTTTTCAGAATATAGTTGCCTACGCTGACGTGATGAAACATCGAAAATAATAGCCGATGACCTGGCATTACCACCAGGAGTGGAACGAAAATAGGCCGGAAGGAGATGGCAATGGCAGTTCGCCGTGAAGGTGTTACCCAGAGACTGGCGGAGTATGTGACTCGTCTAAGATATGACGATTTACCCATCGAGGTAATCCAACAAGCCAAGAAGGTCATTCTGGATGCCCTGGGCTGTCAGGTGGCCTGCAGTATGCTTGAGAATGGCCGGTTAATCATCCAGTTTGGCCAGTCTTCAGGCGGCCAGGCCGAGGCTTCGGTATTGGGGAGTAATTACAAGACCTCAGCGATAAATGCGGCCATGATTAATGGCACTCTGGGCCATGGCGATGAGATTGACGAATCATTGGAAGAGGTCGGTCATACTACCGCTATTTTAGTTCCAGCCAGTCTGGCTTGTGGCGAAAAAACGAGAGCAAGTGGTAAAGATATGATTGCGGCCGTTGTCGCCGGTTATGACATCGCCGGGCGACTGGCGAACGCTGGTATTTCCATGAGTAGTGGTTGTGGCATGGCCTCCAGCGAGTTTGCCGGAGTCGCCACCGCGTGTAATATATTGAAGCTAAAAGCGAGTGAGGCAAGGATAGCTTTTGGGCTAACTGCCTTACACCCAGGAAGCTTCTACGACGTGGGTTCGGAAGCCAAGCACATGGCCAAGTCCCTGATGATGGGGATTACCTGTCGTAACGGTGTCACTACTGCCCTGCTGGCTCAAATGGGTTACGACGGACCCAAATCCGTGTTTGATGGCAATAACAATGTCCTGAAACATTTTGTCGGCGAAAACTATGACCAGGGAGAGCTAATCAAAGACCTGGGTAAGAAATTTGTCATCATGGATACTTGTCTCAAGCTTTACTCTGCCGGGCATCCCATCCATGCTCCGGTGAGTGGCTTTCTCAAAATTCTTACCCGGGAAGGCATCGGCGCGGAAGACATTCGGTCAATAACGGTGCGCCAACCGGAGTGGGAGCAGCAAATCGTTGATAACCGGGACATGCTGGATATCAATGTGCAGTATTGCCTGGCGGTGGCTGCCTTTGACCGTCAGCTTACCTGGGACCAGTACACACCAGAAAGGGTGAAAGACCCGAAAGTATTGAATCTAAAAAGCCGGGTCACCTCAGTGCACGACTCCAAACTGGACGAGCGTAAGAAAACAACCAAGGCTCACTCGGCGGAAGTGGATGTTGAGACCAATGACG
>JAENIS010000047.1 GCA_016844285.1 Dehalococcoidales bacterium | reverse complement strand
ACTCTCACTTTCCCGTCACCCTGAGCGAAGCGAAGGGTCTCCGCACTAGATTCTTCAGTCGCTTTGCTCCTTCAGAATGACAATCTGTCCAGTCTAAGCTCAGGTCTGTCCACTCCTGATTCATCGACTCGATGAGGTCGACCTTTCTCCTCCTGAGCCAGCCCTTAATCTGCTTTTCACGGGCAATGGCGCCCTCTACATGTTCACATGTCTCATAGAAGACCAGCTTATTGACGTTGTACCTGGTGGTGAACCCTTCAATGAGCTTGTTCTTATGCTCGTACACCCTTCGATTCAGGTCACTGGTGACGCCGGTATATAGCACTCTATTCGTCTTGTTCGTCATTATGTAGACGTAATATTGTTTATTCACTCAGTACCCCGAGACTGCTTCATCGCTATGTTTCTCGCAATGACATCAATAATATTTCTCTCCCCTTCAAACTTCCCTGTTATCCCCAAATCGGGTGTCTAAGAGGGGCGAAGCCCCTCTTTCTATCACTCCCCTTCCCCTCGCAGGGGAAGGGGATACAGGGGATAGGGTTACTATCTCCAAGCAGCGAGGCTGCGTCAAACAGTTATTGTCTCCATCTCTACCGGGGTAATCTCTTGCGGGACTGAATCACCGGCCTTTTCCAGCCCTTCAATAAATCCCTCAATAGCCTCCTTGGCTCTGGCTAGAGCTTCCTCTCTAGTCCGCCCATAGGTGATACAGCCGGGAAGGGCAGGCACTCTTACCGTATATCCTTTCTCTGGATAATTTGGTTCTAGAATTATCGTGTATTTTGACACTGCCATACCTCCTATAGGAATTTTACAAACTCATCTAAGGTTAAGTCCGCCTGTTCCAGTATACTGCGCAGAGTCTTTTGCGGGATGACCTCTCCGGAATGGATAGGGATGGTAATTTGCTTCCCCGGATGCCCGGAGTGCCTGTAATAAAAATGAGACCCGCGCGAGTGATGCAAATACCATCCAGCCCGCAGCAGTGCTTTCTCTATGCCCTTTCCGGTAAGTCTAGGAACTCGTGGCATTTCTAAACTCCGCCTTGACTTTAACCTACCAGCGTCTTAAGCACCTCTTCATAGCAATCAATGCGCTGCTGATAGCTTTGCTCCATCCCGAACTCTGTCCCCATCTTAAAAGGGGCGCCGGGCGCATTCACAAATTGCCGGTATTGTGTGGAATCCTTACCATAGCTGGATTCCAGCAGACGGGACACTCTAGTTGCCCAGTTGGCCAGCTGGCCGTCGCGATAGTGGAGTGCCCGCAGACCGGGAATCTCAGCCAGAGCTTTCTTTAGTGGTTCGACGTCTTTTTTTGCTTCCAATTTCTTTCTCCTTTACCATTTTTAAAAATTGCTCAAATAAATAGGTATTGTCCAGGGGGCCGGGGGAGGCTTCGGAATGATACTGGATGGCGAAGATGGGTAGCTCCTTGTGGCACAAGCCCTCCACCGTGCCATCGTTCAGGTTGATATGGCTGACTTCCAGCCCGTCTCGCAGGGTGTCCGGGTCGACTGCATAGCCGTGGTTCTGGGCGGTGATATGGACTCGGCCCGTGGCTAGCTCGCGGACGGGGTGATTGCCCCCCCGGTGCCCGAACTTGAGTTTGAAGGTGCGGGCACCAAAGGCTCGACCAATAAGCTGAGTGCCCAGACAGATACCCATCATTGGCTTCTTGCCGATTAATTGCCGAATCGTGGCAACAATATCGTCCAGCAGTTCCGGGTCGCCCGGTCCCGGCGAAAGCAGGATGCCATCCGGGTTCAGTCCCAGGATTTCAGCGGCGGAGGTGGTGCCGGGCACGGCGGTGACGCTACACCCCAGACCGGCCAGCAGGCGCAGGATATTGAACTTCAAGCCACAATCGAGGACAACGATGTGGCACCGGTGGTTGGAGCGAGTGGTCTCGGTCGGCCACTGATATGGCGCCGTACAACTGACCTGCCGGACAAAATCAATCGTGCCGTAATCGGGCACTTTCTTTAGTTCTGCCAGAGCTTGTCCGGGGGTCTTGCTGCTGGTAATCATGCCCATCATTACCCCGAAGGAACGCAGTTTGCGGGTGATGGCGCGAGTATCGACGCCGTAAATGCCGGGTATGCCGCTTTCGGTCAGGTACTGATGGAGGGTCTTGACGCTTCGGTAGTGATTAGGCTCAAGGCAGTTCTCCCTGACGATAAAGCCCCTTACCTGGATTCGGTTTGATTCAACGTCCTGCTCGTTGATGCCGTAGTTGCCAATGAGAGGGTAGGTGGGCACGACAATCTGCCCGGCATAGGAGGGGTCGGTGAGCATCTCCTGGTAACCGGTCATGCTGGTGTTGAAAACGACCTCCCCATAGGTCTCGACCTCAGCCCCGAAGGTATCGCCTTCATAAACCGAGCCATCCGCCAGCACTAATATTGCGCTTTTGGTCATTTCTTAAACCCTATTCCCTTAATTCCCGGTTTTATTTACGTTTGGTTGGCGAGTCTGTCATTGCGAGCGCAGCGACGTGGCAATCCGGGCGGGCGAAGCCCTCCACCCAGATTGCTTCGCCTCCGCCTGCGGCGGATGGTCTCGCAATGACACTTCATACTGGTTATTGTCATCATACTAACCAAAAGCAAACGAAGCTTCCCTTTATTTAGATTTCGCCGCGACGCTGGTTTTCTCCTCAAGCTTGATTGAGTCATCCTTATAGACTAATTTCCCCTGGTAGATGGTGGCCATTATCTTGCCCTTAAGGATAAAACCAGCCAGAGGCGTATTCTTGCCTTTTGAGGCGAAGGTATCAGTGTCCACCAGCCAATCGCGCTCCGGGTCAAAGATGGTAATGTCCGCCGGAGCACCAACCTCAAGCGTGCCCAGTTGGCCGTATCTTTTCCCCAGAATCCGGGCTGGGGCAGCGGTGAACCTGGAGATAAGAGCCGGCAGGGTCAGTTGTCCATCATGCACCAGCCTCATCAGACTGCCCAGGGCGGTTTCAAAGCCACTGATGCCAAAAGAGGCCCGGGCAAAATCGCACTGCTTATCGGCTTTGGTATGGGGAGCGTGGTCGGTAGAGATAATATCAATAACACCGTCTCTCAGTCCCTCGATGAGGGCTTGAACATCTTTCTTGGTCCTCAAGGGAGGATTTACCTTGGTATTGGTCCCGCCGGTGATGACCATCTCCTCGGTCAGGGTGAGGTGGTGGGGAGTGACCTCGGCGGTAACATGAATACCTTTGTCTTTGGCGCGTCGGATAAGGTCAACCGAGCCTTCCGTGCTGACGTGGGCAACGTGCAGCCAGCCTCCGGTCAGTTCGGCTAACAGCAGGTCACGGGCGACGATAATCTCCTCAGCCACCGCCGGAATGCCGGGCAGTCCCAGTTTGGCCGAGATGGCACCCTCGTTGATGACCCCGCCCAGCGAGAGGGTTTTATCCTCACAGTGGTCAATAATGGGCAGGCTTAACCTGCGGCTGGCTTCCAATGCCTGCCGCATCAACCGTGAGCTTGCCGCCGGTTCGCCATCATCGCTATAGCCAGCCACGCCAGCGGCAGCCAGTTCACTCATTGGGGACAGTTCTGTCCCCTTGCCACCTTTGGAGATGCAGCCAATCGGGAGCACCCGCACAATGCCCTGGCTCGCTGCCTTGGCTTTGACAGATTCGACGGCAGGGGCATTGTCCAGGGGTGGGTTGGTATTGGGCATGCAGCAGATAGTGGTAAAGCCCCCCCTGGCCGCCGAGCGTGTTCCGGTGGCGATGGTTTCCTTCTCCTCAAAGCCAGGCTCTCTCAGATGGCAGTGGAGGTCAATAAAACCGGGACAGACAATTAACCCTTGAGCGTTAAGCACATCACCATCGGGCTGGGATGGCGCTATTTCTTTTTTCCCCAGCCCCAGGATTTTGCCTTCGGCAATGAGTAAATCGCCGGTTTCGTCTATCCCCTGGCTGGGGTCAACGATACGACCGCCCAATATAAGTAATGACTTCATGCTTTTTCCCCGGTCGCTCCTTTCTCAGGCTGGTGTGTCATGGAGTAGTAGCCGGGTTTAAAGCCACGAGCTTGAGCTTCACTTTCCGAGTCGAAAATAATCAGGTTCTCCGGCTTGATTTTCCTGGTCAAATGGCTATCCGCCCGGTGGTATTTTTTGCTGTCTAGCCTTCCTTCATGCCAATCGGTACTGGCAATGTAGCCCGGCTGAGTTTCGTGCTCGCAGTAGATACACCTCAAGGTTAACGGCTGGTCGCCGACGATTTTGAACTCAGGTTTGATGTACTTCATTTCGGTTTCCTGTCTTGAGACACATACCGGGTTCTCGCACTTGAGGCCGGAATCTCGCCGGTACATCGGGTGGTCAATTTTTCGGGTAAATACATCGCCTTCTTCTTGAATCGTAATTTCTTTAGTACCCAGTAAGAGTGTCATCAGCGCCATCCGGATTGGTATGCCCAGGGCGGCTTGTTTGAAGTACATGCTCCTCTCATCAGCATCCAGCTCGCGGGCCAACTCATCAACACGGGGTAGCGGGTGCATCACCAGTGTTTTGGCAAACTCCTTTTCCTTGAGGAGTTTTTTATCCACCACCGGGTAGTCTTTTTGACCCTGTCCTCCGGTGGTGGCGGGCAGTCTTTCTTTCTGCAGCCGGGTAATATAAAGGGCGTCAATTCCTCCCTTTAGCTCGATTTGGATGCTGACACTGGGTATATTGGCCAGTTGATGGGGTTGGCTGGGGGTTAAGTAGATAGCATCAAGGGGGAAGGAGCTTCCCACTATTGTACCGTTCACATTGTCATATCTTTCCAGCCTGCCCACGTATTCGGTCGATAATTTTCGCTTCACATGCTCGGGAAGCTCCAGACCCGGACCGGAACGAAAATGGATAGTCGCCCCAAATCTAGCCAGGGCGTAGGTCAGCGAATGGATGGTGCGCCCGTGTTTCAAATCACCCCATAGCGCAATCTTCAGCCCGGTGATGGTTTTTCGCTCCCGCTGAATCGTGTAGAGGTCGCACAGGGTCTGTGTTGGGTGCTCATGGCTGCCATCGCCGGCATTTATCACCGGGATACCGGCGTAGTCAGCAAAGACTCTGGCCGCTCCTTCCCAGGGGTGGCGAATGACAATGATATCGGCATAGTTGCCGACCACTCTGGCCATATCCGCCAGGCTTTCCCCCTTGGACAGAGAGGTGGAACTGCCATCAGCCACCGTAATGACACTACCGCCGAGCCGGTGCATGGCGGCCTCAAAGGATAGCCGTGTCCTCGTGCTTGGCTCGAAAAACAGGCTGGCCATGATTTTGCCCTGGCACAGGCTGGAATGCGGCGCTGGCGCGGCTGACATTTCACCAGCCAGGGAGAATACGGCCTCAATCTCGCCATTGGTCAGGTCGTCTATGGTCACCAGGCTCCGCTTCGCCAGTGTCATCTTAGCTCACCTTATTGTTTGTCGCCAGGCTAGGTGCCGTTTGGTTATTACGGTTAATCACCACTCCATCGATACCGTCCGTCTCAACCAGTTGCACCTGTATCTCTTCGTCTCGCGAGGTTGGTATATTCTTGCCGACATAGTCTGCCCGGATGGGTAGCTCGCGATGACCGCGGTCGACCAGCACAGCTAATTGAATGGAGCGGGGTCGCCCCAGGTCGATGAGGGCATCCATCGCTGCCCGGATGCTGCGGCCGGTATAGAGAACATCATCGACGACCACGACCGACTTATCGCTAATATCGACCGGGATGTCCGTGCGTGGGGTGGTTGGTTGGGGATTTAGCGAAGATAAGTCGTCACGGTAAAGGCTGATGTCCAGGGCGCCCACCGGTATTTTTAAGCCCTCAAAGATTTCCAGGTTGGCGGCCAGTCGCCTGGCCAGCGGGACACCACGGGTGCGCATACCAACGAAGACCAGGTGCTCGGTGCTCTGATTCCGCTCCAGGATTTCATGAGCAATGCGAGCCAGACTCCGTCTGATATCCTCGGCGTTCATGATGACTCTTTCGGTCATAAAAAAAACCTCTTGCTAGCCCAAGCAAGAGGTTTTTGGTGTCCGGTACGGTCATCTCTTCCTTGCTAGCCTCTCTGGACTAACTTAAAGGTTCGGGCCTTCGATTTCTATTACTATACCACTTTAATGGGATAGATGCAAGGGTTCTATTTGCATTTTTGGTTGATTCTGCTGTCATTGCGAGCGAAGGGGAAGCGAAGCAATCTCTACGATGCATCCTTGAGATTGCCACGGGCACTAACGTGCCCTCGCAATGACACTTCATACTGATTATTGTCATCATACCAACCAAAAGCAAACGGAACCGATGCAAGCGGAACTTAAATAATCTGATGATTTCTCGTTTGACTTATGAAGTGGGGAGTGTTAAGCTTGACCTAAAATTTCTCAAGGAGGTGATTATGCCAATAGTGACGATACTTGCCGTTGAGGGCAGGACAATTGAGCAGAAGAGGGGGCTGGCCAAGGATATAACTGAAGCCGTGATGAAGAACTTTAAGGTAAGTGCGGAACAGGTGGAGGTTATCATCCAGGAGATGAAGAGAGAGAACTTTGCCCAGGCTGGCAAACTATCGGCTGACCGCTAAGATTGCCGGTGCCGGGTAAACAAGGTAAAACCCTATCCGCTGGGAGAGGAGGTGTAGCATGTTACCACCAGAGGTTAAAGAGGCCATCGGTAAGATGAGGAGCATCCGCGTTTTCGAGGTAGAGAAGGGAGCAATTAAGAAGTTTGCCGATGCCGTGGATGACCGTAATCCCTGCTACTGGGACGAAGAGTATGCCCGGAAGTCAAGGCATGGCTCAATCATCGCCCCGCCCGGCTTCTTCGGCTGGCCGACGAAATGGGAGAGCGGCCAGACGTTTCCACTCGTGTTGGCCGGAGACATGGACCCGAGGACGACGCTGGCCAAGGCCGGTTATGACCGTACCCTTGATGGTGGCATCGAATACGAGTTCTTTCTGCCAGTCCGGGCGGGAGATACCCTGATGGTGACCTCAGTAATAAAGGATATCAGGGAGCGGGAAGGTAGTGCCAGTAAGCTGGCTTTCGTCATTACCGAGGTGACCTACGTCAACCAGCATGGTGACCTGGTTGCCCGAGCCCAGGCGACCAGCATACATCGCTAGCCTACGGATATTTAAGGAGGAAGCAAATGGCGGAGCAACTATACTGGGAAGATGTCGAAGTTGGTGCTGAGCTAACCCCTTTGCTGAAGGTGGCAACAACTCGGATGCTGGTCAAGTGGGCCGGCGCCTCGGGAGATTTCAATCCCCTCCACTATGATAGCTCCTTCGCCGCTCTACAGGGGGTGGAGAGGCCAATCGTCCACGGTGCCCTGAAGCGCCAGTGGTTGGTGCAGCTGGTGACGGATTGGATGGGCAGTGAAGGCACTCTAAAGAAGTTCTCCTGCTCGTACCGGGCGATGGATTGGCCACGGACGATGAAAACAACCGGCCAGTCTCAGGAAGGCGAAAGCTGGTGGTGTAAAGGTAAGGTCACCAAGAAGTATATTCAGGATGGAGAGCACTGTGTTGAGTGTGATATTCGGCTTGAGAACGGGAAAGGCGAGACGACAACGCCGGGTAAGGCTACCGTCATCCTGCCATCCCAAAGCAGAAGAATAGCGGATGCGGGTTAAAAAGTCGGCATAAGTTTGATGGGCGATAATTTTGCCAAAAAAATAGATTAGGAGGTTAAAAATGGGAGACAGATTAAAGGGTAAAGTGGCGATAGTGACTGGCTCGGGGCAGGGCGTTGGCCGGGGTATTGCTTTGTCTCTGGCCGGGGAGGGGGCAAGGGTGATAACCAATAGCCGCAAGCCGGGCACCGCCGGCGGTGATGCCGCGAGTACGGCCAAAGAGATTGTGAAGATGGGTAGCCAGGCAATACCATTATTTGGTGACGTCTCTATACTTGAGACGGGAGAGAAACTGGTACAGGCGGCGGTAGACAACTTTGGCCGGGTGGACATTCTAGTGAATAATGCCGGTGTCGTCCGGGACAAGATGATATTCAACATGTCGCCAGAGGAGTGGGATGATGTCATTAAGGTTCATCTCTACGGCCATTTCAATTGCACCAAGCCGGCGTCCATCCTGATGAGGCAGCAGGGCAGCGGGCGCATTATTAATATGTCCTCCACCTCCGGTTTGGGCAACGCCGGGCAGGCCAATTACGCCGCGGCTAAGGAAGGGATTGCTGGCTTTACCAGAACAGTCGCCCGTGATTTGGGCCGATACGGCGTTACCTGTAATGCCATCCGGCCTGGTGCTGGCACCAGGATGAACCAATCTCCGGAAATGGTAGTGGCATGGCAGAGAAGAGTTGCCCGTGGTGAGCTCACCGCGGAGCAGGTTGCTGCCCGCCGGCTGCCTGAGCCGGAGTATGTCGGTCCCTTCGTTGCCTGGCTGTGTACGGACGCTGCCGCCGGTATCAATGGCTATGATTTTGCCGTCAGGGGGGGACATGTCGCTATCTTCTCCCAGCCTGTAGAGTGGAAGTCCATCGATAAGGAAGGCTTCTGGACAATGGATGAGCTGGACCGCATCATGCCCGCTACACTGGCCAGTGGCCCCGTTCGCGGTACGCCATTGCCTAACCCGGCACCCCCGCAGCCGAGGACATAGGCAACTAATACTTTTAGAGGTTGTTTAATAACCTCACCCCCTTAATCCCCCTCTCCTTTCAGGAGAGGGGGAGAGATTTTAGAGAGAGGCTTTGCCTCTCTCTAACTCTCCATTGAATAGTAGGAGTTTAAGAGGGGCTAACGCCCCTCTTAAACTCTCGTTCAAATCCCTCTCGGTCTCCCTTTAACAAAGTGAGAAGAGACAACTCCCCCTTTCGCAAAGAGCCTGTCCCATGCTTGACACGGGAGGGATTGAGAGGGATTTTCAACTCTTTGCCCTTGACAAAGGGAAAGGGATACAGGGTGAGGAGTTTCTAAGCAATTAACCATGCGCCTGTAGCGCACTAACGAATGATGAAAATAGAGGTATGTGTCATTGCGAGACCATTCCGCCGTAGGCGGAAGGCGAAGCAATCCGGGTGGGGAATTGTAACCACCTCCCAGATTGCCACGTCGTCCCGATGCAATTGGGACTCCTCACAATGACAGTCTGGCCTATTTTCTAGGTAACTTCAATACTTTACCAGTCTAAATTGGCCGACATCAACCAGACCGAGGTCAGTTAAGCGAAGCTCGGGAATGACCGGTAGCGCCACAAAGGAGAGGGTGGAGAAGGGGGAGGGGAGCTTGGTGCCCAGGTGGGTCGCCACCTGGTCCAGCTTATTTATCTTTTCGGCCACCAGCTCTAGCGGCTGGTCGGACAAAAGTCCGGCAATAGGCAGGGCGAGACTGGCGAGCACTCTGCCGCCGCTGGTGGCGACGAGACCGCCATGAAGACGCTCAATCTCCTTAACGGCCAGGAAAATATCCTCGTCATTAGTACCGACAGCGACAATATTATGCGAGTCATGGGCAATGGATGAGGCCAAAGCCCCTGCCTTCAGATTGAACCCGCTCACTAACCCCAGGCCAATATTGCCGGTGGCTTTATGCCTCTCGACGACCACCAGTTTGAGAATATCCCGGCTGATGTCAGGCATCGCCATCCCATCGACAAGGGTAACTTTCTCCAGCCTCTTCCGGGTAACTATCTGACCCGGCACAATTTCAATCACCGGTACTGTCTCGGCAGAGACCCGTAGCCGTAGTGCGTCGACATTGAAAGACTTGATATTTACGGTGTTAGTCAATTGGTGGTGCTGGGGTTGGTAAACCGGGAAAAGAGGCTTACCTTCACTGGCGACCAGGCGGCCGCGGTAATAGACCATGTCAATGTGCAGGCGGGGTAAGTCACCGATAACAATCAGGTTGGCCTGGTAGCCGGGAGCAATGGCGCCCGTCTTCTCCAGCCTGAAATACTCGGCGGTATTGAGCGTCGCCATCTGGATGGCCCGCACCGGGTCAAGGCCACGACGGATTGCCTTTCGTACCACGGCATCAATATCACCGTCGCCGAGCAGGTCAACACAACTGCGGTCATCGACGACAAGCATACATCGCTTATACGTCTTGTCCGTAACCAGAGGCAGCAGGGCATCCAGGTTCTTCTCTGACGAGCCTTCCCGTATCATGATAAACATGCCCTGCCTCAGTTTTTCTCTGGCCTCATCCAGAGAGATAGACTCATGGTCGGAGGAGATTCCGGCAGCAATATAGGCGCTGAGGTTTTTTCCGCTAACACCCGGGGCATGGCCGTCCACTACTTTTCCCCGGGCGAGGTTAATCTTGTCCAGCACACTCTCATCACCGCTGAGCACACCGGGGAAATTCATCATTTCCCCCAGTCCGAGGCATCCTTTCCAACGGAGAACTTGACGGAGAGCCGGAGCGTCAAGTCTGGCCCCGGCGCTTTCCAGGTGGGTTGCCGGCACGCAGGAGGGCGCCATCAAGAAAAGGTCAAACGGTAGACGGCGGGCACATCTCATCACATACCTCATCCCATCCAGCCCGCATACATTGGCGATTTCATGGAGGTCGGTAACTACCGCCAGTGTGCCTCGCGGCACAATCGCCGCCGCGTACTGGCTGATATCGAGCCTGGAGCTTTCCAGATGGGTATGGCCGTCAATGAAGCCCGGAGCCAGATAGCGGCCGCCTAAGTCTACTACCTCTTTGGCTTGCTGGTAATCACCGACACCGGCAATGCGGTGGTCATAGATAGCGACATTACCCGGCTCAATCTCGCCGGTGAAGACATTGACAATCCGGGCATTAGCCAGAATAAGGTCGGCGGGAAGCTCTCCTTTAGCGACTGAGATTAAGAAGCGGTCGGTCAAACTACACCCCCTCCTGTCCCCCTTCTCCTGCGACCCTAATCCTCTAAAACACAAATATCGGGCAGGTTGCGGAACTTCTCGTCGCAGTCTAAACCGTAGCCTACCAGAAATTTATCCGGCACGGTAAAACCTGGATAGTCAATACTAACCGGTACCTGACGCCGTGAAGGCTTATCAGTTAGGGCACAGAGCTTCAACGAGGCCGGCTTTTTCCGGCGCAGATAGTCGAGCAGGAAGGCAACGGTGAGTCCGGTATCGACGATATCCTCCACTACCAGCACCTCCCGGCCCCTGACCGGACAGCG